>CAXQPB010000020.1:0-5442 GCA_964225545.1 Candidatus Nitrosopumilus sp.
GGCATGGGCAGCGTGGCGGGATACGGCGAGACCCGCAAGGGGAATCACGTCATCTACGCCATCTTCGGCTCGAGAATGACGAACGAAGACGCAGACTGGACGATCATCGAGAGTCTGATCACCTGGGTCTTCGACACCCTCGATCAGTAGAAGACGAACAAAAGCCCGCAATTAACGCAGCCTGTCATGGAAACCGGTGGAGGCTCAGACCGTACAGGCTGCTGAGTCCCGTCGCTCGTCCTGCAGCGCTCTAAGTTGCGTGAAAACCCCAGCCGTATCATTGTACGATCACTGTTTCGGTAGCCCGCCGCCCTGCCGCACGTACGAGGAAAAACGATATGAAGTTCTCGCGCTTGCAGGGTCTTCCCTGTGTCGCTGCCACTAATTGTGATCGACGACCCCGAGCAGCCCGCGTGGCCCTCGCGCTGACGCTCTCCGGCCTGATTACAATCTCGGGCTTCTCTTCCGGATGGGCACACGATGATCCTGCGACCGACGGGCTCATCGATGGCGGCGGAAATCCGGCGACTGATTGCGTAGCCAAATTCCAGACCGGGCTCGAGCTCAACTCGCCGGCAGGATCGCCGCGCCCCAGAGAGCTTGCCTGCAAAGACGGCGACCTGACATGCGATGCCGACGGCGAGGTCAACGGGTCTTGTACGTTCAATGTCGGAGTGTGTCTGGCTGACGACGAGGAGGTCTTCGAGTGCCTGCCCGCCGGAGTTGGACCCGGCGGCGTCCAGATTCGAAACAAGCCTGCAAGTAATCCGAAACACGATGCGGGCCTTCAGGCTCTCCAGGACGAGGTCGATGCACTGCTCGGCAGCAACGGCGTGGCCTGCGAAAGCCCGGGTGCGGGCGGCGGAAACTGCATGCAGTGCACAGCGGAGCAGGCGGGCCTGACGGTCCCGCTGAATTCTCGCGGCGGCAAAAAGAAGATCAAGATGCGCGCGGTCACCGAACCCGCTGGCGTACGCAACCGGCCGATCAAGGACAGCGACAAGCTCGCGCTGCGTTGCACGCAGTGCGAATCCGAGAGTGCCTTCGAGCACATCAGTCGCGTGGTATTCAAGACCGGATGCGCATCACAGTCTTGTCATACCGGGCAGAACGCGGCGGCCGGGTTGAACCTGGACGTTGACGACATCGGGCTCGACGCGCTCCACTATGAGCTCTTTGTCGAGGCGTCGACTGCGCCGGGAGCCGCGGCTCTCGGGATGATGCGCATTACAGCGGGCGATCCGAATCTCGGCACACTCGATTCGAAAAGCCTGCTCTACGAGAAGCTCGCCAACTCGGAGAACGAGCTGGACGAGTACTGCACGAACGAAGGCCTGCCCACGGGCTGTCTGGGCGACGAGATGCCTCCGGGGATCGATACGTACTCGAGTGGCAAACTCGGCCTGCTCAAAGCGTGGATCGAGGGCGGCGGCGGCAAAGAAGGCTGGATGCCGGGGGCTACCTGCGGTGAGCCGGTCGATCTTTGGGAACCGGCAGAACCGCCTGCGCCGCCGGCACCGGACGAAGGCTTCCAGCTCCATATGCCTCAGCCCGAGGGCTTCGTGCTGGCACCCGGCACCGAGTTCGAGGGCTGCTGGTGGATGGAAGTCCCCGAGACCGTCACCGAGACGTGGTACATCGAGCGCATTGAAATGGTGGCCAACGAAGGCACCCACCATATCATTCTCGTTGAGGACGTCCCCGACGGCGGTCCGCCGGCAACCCCCCTGCCCTTCGACCCGGACGACACGGCGTGCCTGAAGAACTTCGGGGTTACCGCGTTCCGAATCGTCTCGCAGGATCCGACCTACGAGCTGGTCATGCCGGACAGCGTCGGCTTCAAGGTCGAGCCGGGTCAGGTGTTCGCGTTCAACCCGCACTATGCGAACAACACCAACAAAGAGATCTACCCGGAGATCTGGTTCAACTTTTACGGGTCGACCACTCCGACACCGGTCGTGAGCGCCTTCGACCTGCCGGGGCCTACGAACTTCACCGTTGCTCCCGGCGAGATCGGGCTGAGCCCTGTTCGCGAGAGCACAAACGCGTCCGGTGCGGGACGTTGTTATTACTCGGTTACGACTCACCAGCACCGTCGGGGCACCGGTATGAAGGTGTGGACGAGTGAGCCCTCCGGCTGGAACGACACGAACGACCTGATGATTTACAACACAGACTGGGACCACCCGGACTGGCTGCAACCGGAACCCCGACTGCATCTTGCACCTGGCGACGCGTGGTACCAGCAGTGCGAGTGGGACAACGGCGTCCTCAACGACGTCAATCGCAGGTGCCAGCTGCCGAACGAAGGCACCGGACCGAATCAGTGCGGCGTTCTCAACGAATACGTCTGCGCCACCAACGCGGATTGTCCGGCCGGTGAGACCACCGGGCTATGTCGCGACTGCAATCTGAACTTCGGCTTCCTGGCTGAGGACGAGATGTGCTTCCTGCTCGCGTACTACTATCCCGCGCAGGCAGGCGCGGATCCCTGTCCATACTGAAGTCGCAGTGCGGGCCGGCGTTTGCCGGCCCGCCGGACGACGAGTCACGGCGCATGCGGCACAGGCGGCGCATCCCGCGCATCCGGCACGCTTGACCAGAATCAGAGGCAGCGTGAGGCGCTCTCTGCGTTTCCTGACATCCCGCTCATATCAGCCACGTTGGCTGTCAGAGTCACTGTCCGAATCGCTGTCGTCTTCATTCTCGCGCCCGCCCTCGACGAACGTGGACGGATCCCGAAGGGGCCGACTGGGACCTCTTTCAGGGGCGGTCCCGTCGATCAGGGACTCCATGTAGTCGTAAGCCAGATCCCCGAAGACGCCGCATGTCGCCAGGCTTTCATCAACAGCCGCCTGGAAATGCACTCCGGCCCAGACACGGCTCTGGCCGCAGTCGCGCTCGAAGTCGGTCCAGGTCGGAAAGACCATCGTCACATCGCTCGCGGGCGTGATTCCGGGCTCGATCCGGGATGAGCCGGCCGGAAACTCGACAGGGAAGTTCAGCGAATCGTCACCGAGATAACGCCGCGCCGATTGCGCGTGCGCCGCGCAGAAGCACGCGGATGCGGAGGGATATTCCGGATGGTCCGCCTCTTCGAGGTAGCTGGTCCATTCATCGGCGGGCATCAGCACGGTCCCGGCGCCGGGGCCGCCCCAGCCCGCGACTTCGGTATCGCTGTATATGTAGCGAATCGCGGAGAACGGCCGCACGGCGTCGTGTCTGGCTTTTTCCTGCCAGACCACAATGCCTGCATCGAACGCGGCCATGTTGGTCAGGAAATCGAGGAATATGAAGTCGAGGAGCGGCAGCTGTCGCGACTGCGCTGCGAACACGGCAGAGAAGCCGAGCGATCGGATCTTGTCATCAAACAGTTCGGCCTTGAGCTTTTGTTGCTCACTGAGTGCAGCGGAAGCAGCGAGCACCTCGTCGGCCTGAGACCTGTACGCAGCCTTGTTCGAGACGTGGCTGCTTCGCGGAGTCGGGAAGCGGAATTGTCGGGGATCGTCGTAGGAGTACGGCTCCACGTTGGCATATTGCGGGGTTACGAACTGCTGGACTTTGTACAGCCCTGCGCCCTGCCGCTGTACATCCGGCTGCCACCGCGAGGGGTTCTTGAGCCGGTATGCAGTGTTCACCGGTACGTAGCCGGTGTAGTCGGCGTAAGGCTGCGGGTGGACCGAGCGGTTGATCTCGCCGGTCTGGTTCATGCCGTCGTGCAGGCGTCCTTCGGCGACCGCTGTTCCTGCCACGTTGCCGATGCCGATCGCCGTCGTCAGATCGGTGCTGTCGTCATCAGGGTCCAGGCCCGCAGCGACCAACATCGCCCGCCAGTCCGGATCGCGCGCCGGCATGAGAGACTGAAGCACCCGGTAGGACGAATAAAGCGTGGCCGTGTTGATGTTCGTATTGTCCGCGCTCTCCGCAGCCGGCCGGTTCGCGATGCGCGAGTACACCCCGATCGCGGTCGGATGATACGGTGCCGCCGCGTCATGCCACGCATTGGTCACCTGGCCCGTAACGCGCAGCACGAGCGTCGCGTCTCCACCGTTGGGCGAGAAATCCTGGAAGACCGCCGGAGCAACTCTGGGAATGATCAGCTCGAGCGGCGCGTTGCCGGTCGCAGCGTCGTAGGCACACGCGTTCTCGACCGGGAATGCCGTCCATCCAAGGGCAGCAGCGGTGATTGTCGCGATGATCGGAGTTCGGCCGGAGAGAAGGTAGAGATTCATGAAGCCCCCCTTGTTCGTCGTTCGTCTGAAACTGAAAACCTCTTGGTCGGAATGTTTCGACGGTTGCTGAGCCACGTCAAAGTCCACACCGACTTCCGACGTCCGCGACCGGGACTGATACGGGTCGACATACCCGCTCGGGGGGCATTCAAACGGGGGCCTCTGCAGAAGTCGCACACCGAAGCGCGCGCACAGATTACCTATGGCATTCGGATTCCGGCATGGTCTAAGAATCACGTCACACACCGGGGCTCGCGCCTCGAACATACCCCTATGAATGCAATCGTCTGTAGAACTGCAATCGCAGCCGCACTGCTCACGCCATGGGCCTTTTGCCCAACGGCTGCGCAGGCGGCGTCCTGTGAGTCGTTGCGTTTGAAAGCGGCCAAGTCTTTCGCCGGTTGCGGCTACAAGACCGAGAAGAAAACCGCATCGACCGGCCAATCGGTTGCCGACTGGACCCGTTGCCGTGAACGTCTGGTCAAGGCGCACACCAAAATCGATTCCGTGTGTGCCCCCGGCGATACGCCGCGCGAGAGAGATCTGCGCGAGTCACTGCAGCGCGTCGGCGCGCCGATCGGGTGGTCGATCCGTACAGGAGAGCCCGCCGATCTGGACAGACTGTGCGGACCGGAGATGTCGTGGGACTTCAGCGCGCGGCAATGTTCGGCCACCCCCACTGCCGCCCCGCCGGCAGCAGCTGCGCCGTCGAGCACCTGCGCTCTTGCCGGGATCAAGGCCGCTCAGTCTTACAGCAGCTGCCTGTTCGCTGCGGAGAAGAAAGCCGCGAAAAGCGGCGGCGCCGCGGACACCGGCAAATGCGAGGTGCGACTCGACAAGTACTTCACGCGGGCTACGGCAACGTGCGCTGGTTCGGTCGGCGGTGTGGATCGTGATGACCTCGGTACAGCGATCTCCGAGGTGACGGCCGCGCTCGCTGCCGCTGCTGCAGGCGGCACAGCGGCTGACCTTTCCGCCTTCTGCGAGGCCGGGCTGAGCTGGGACACCGCAGCCCAGTGGTGCTCGGAAGGCAACGGTTCGGCTTCACTGCCGACCGGCGTCACCCCCTTCTTCATCGATCAGACCGTGGACGGCCAGATCGAAAGCAGACGGTACCTGGTCGCGGCGCCTGCCTCCTTCGAGCCGGGGAAAAAGTATCCGCTCTGGTTCGGCTTTCACGGCAGCGGCGGAACCGGTGACGCTTATGTAC
>CAXQPB010000021.1:0-3765 GCA_964225545.1 Candidatus Nitrosopumilus sp.
GGACAGGACGGTCTCGAGCGTGGCTGCGATCGCCTTGTGCCCGGCGCGGCTCGGATGAATCCCATCGGGCAGGTTCATGCGGGGGATTCCGGATACGCCGACGAGCAGGTCGGGCAGCAGGGCTACACCGGTCTCCTCGGCGACCCGCTCATACATTCGCGTGACGTACCGTTCGTAGGCCGGGTGGGTATAGACAAAGCGCGTGCCGGTGAGAATTACCCGCGCTCCGGCATCACGGCACTGATCGACGATCGAGACGAGGTTCTTGAACGTGGTGCTGCGGGGAACGCTCCTCAGCGTGTCATTGGCCCCGAGTTCGACGACCACCAGGTCCGGCTCGAGATCGAGCAAAGGCCCGAGACGCTCCAGCGCTGACGTTGTCGTATCTCCCGGAACGCCGGCGTTGAGAAAGCGTACAGCCCTGCCCTGCTCATGGAATTCGGCCTCGAGCAGCGCGGGAAACGCCGCGGCGGTGCCGATCCGGTAGCCGGCGGTAATGCTGTCACCAAGGAATACGGCCACGATCGGCGGCCCGGACGGCTGCTTTGAAACACCGCCCCCCGCGCCCTGCCGGCAACCGGAGATTCCCAGCAGAAGAAACAAAGCGGCGAAGGACGCCAGAATGCGACCGCTTGCAGGCACCCGTCTCGACAGAACATTCGGGCTCATACCGATCAAAGCTTTGCGTGATACCAGCTCGAGACTTTGTCGGGATGGAAGATCAGCGCCACGCGCTTGCGCACGGTCTGCCGTACGAACTCTCCGGCCTGCTCTTCTGTCGTGCCGTAGTATTTCTGCGCCGAGGCCACGCCGATCCTGTAACACAGGTCCTGGTCATCGATCACGTCGTAGCGGCCGCGCATGAAGACACCCCGCAACTTGTCGTACTCGATCCCGTCTTCGATCAACACAGAACCGCGCGGATCCCGCTGCAGATTGATGATCTTCTGCGAGGATCTGTAGGTGTGCATGTGGATCAGACCGTCGATCATCGAGTACCACATCGGGACCATGTGCGGCCATCCGTCATGGTTGATCGTCCCCATGATGAGCGTCTTCTGCGCGAGGACATAAGCTCGAAGCTCTTCCTCGGTCAGTTCGATAGCGCTTCGCTGATTGGGCATCGATTACCACTCCGCGGGGTCGGCGTATCCGCCGTCGTCCAGCCCGCCTGTTTCCGGCCCCGACGATCCATCCCAGCGGTCCTCCATCAGGTGATCGTACGGGTCGGCCTTGAGGCCTTCCTGAATCAGATAGTTCTCATATGTCTCGCGCTCGGTATCGTCCATCGCTCCCTCGGGGTCGATGGACTCGTGGTCGACGCTGTCGGCGACGCGCTCGGTGCCGGGCGGGGGCGGCGGTGCTATATTCCGGCCTCCGGAGAACGGATCCAGCACCGAGTCGCCGATCACCATCTCCCCGGACCGGGTCTCGTAACGCTGTTTTACCAGCTCACCCGCAGGAGCCGCGCCCGGAAAGGCTGCCGATACAAGCACCGTCGCTACGGTGATCACCGCGAGCGGCGCGTACGCCGGCGGCGACCGGAACCAGAAAAAGGGGAAAGCCTTTGTCATCCGGAGCCACCTGTTTGCCGACTTTGATCCCAAGGCTGTAGTCCAGGCCGCAGCGGCGGCGCACCGCCATTCTAGCGGCTGACCGCCACACCGCGCGAGCCGGCTTCGCCTAGGCGACGAATATCGCCTCCGGGCTCCAGTCCGCCTTCATCATGCCCCCCTCCATATTTACCGATGGAAGGTAGTTGCGCAGCTTGCGGACCTTGGAGAGCAGCCGAACGGTCTGGACATCATCGATGGCGTCCGGACCGTGGCGCCGACGCAGGGCCGGGATGATCTGTTCCTGCACTCGGGCCAGGACGTCGGAGTCCGATACCCCCTCGACGACCATGAGAAGCGCCACGTGCCCGTCGATCTCGGCCACATAGGATTCGTAAATGGTCCGGGTGAAGTCGGTGATGACGTGCGGCTCGTTGGCGACCTCGTCCATCAAAGCCCGCTCGGTGACCCCGAGGCTGAAGCGGATGATGTACATATGGCGGCAGGCGAAATAGCCGGTGCCCGCAGCGGTCATGTCGACCTCGGCGAAGTAACGAAGCGTTCCGTGCCGCTCGAGACGGGCGCGTTTGCGGCTGACGGTCCTGACCGGGATCGAGTTGTCCTCGCCGAGCCGGTTGTCCGACAGCCGTGGGTTACGAATCAACGCTTTGGCGATGCGAATTTCCTGTTCATCGGGGCTGTGCATAGACACGATTAATACAGTCATCAGCCCGCAAATACAAACTTGGGCCAAATTATTTGCCTAAGACGATTATTTAGGCCGAACGGCCGGTTCGGCTGACCGTTTTTGGTAATTGACTTCGGAATCGCCCTGAAATAGGTTCCGGGGTTCGTCGCTGCCTGCCGGGAACCGGAGGAGTCGCGGATCACGAAGGTTCCGGTTCGGATCAAGGCGCAGCGCAGACGCCGGCACCGCTGACACGGTCGCCCCGCGCGAACCGACCGACTCAGCCCGGCCCGGACAAGACAGAAAGAACTATGAATCGTTTCACGAACAGAGGACTCCCCCTGTCGGACTACCAGCGAGAGCGTGACGCCTGCGGCGTCGGCTTCGTCGCGAACATCAAGGGCGATCGCACCCATGAGCTGGTGCGCAAAGGATTGCTGGCCCTCGAACATCTCGAGCATCGAGGTGCATGCGGCTGTGACCCTGAATCGGGTGACGGCGCCGGCGCGATCGTACACATCCCGCACGAGCTGTTCGCAGAGACCTGCGCGGAGCAGGGTATCAAACTCCCCGAGCCGGGTGGTTACGGGGTCGGCATGGTATTTCTGCCGCCTTCGGCCGACCCGCTGCGGCGCGCAAGGAAGCTGCTCGAAGACGCCGTCGTCCGGGCCGGGCTCGAAGTGCTCGGCTGGCGCGACGTGCCTGTCGACCTGGCTTTCTGCGGCAAAGTGTCACAGTCGACCAAACCTCATATCGCTCAGATCTTCGTCGGACCGGGCAAACAGAAACTCGATGAGGATACGCTGGAGCGCCGGCTGTACGCGGCCCGACGCCTTGCCGAGAACGAGTCGCTGGCGACCCACGGCGAGATCGCGGAGTACTTCTACCTGTCGAGCTTCTCGTGCCGAACCATCTGCTACAAGGGCATGCTGATGTCCACGCAGGTGCTCGGCTTCTTCCCGGACCTGCAGGACCCGCGTTTCAAGAGCGCCATCTGCCTTGTGCACTCGCGCTTCAGCACGAACACGCTGCCGACCTGGCGCCTGGCCCAGCCGTTCCGCTACCTGGCGCACAACGGCGAGATCAACACGGTGCGCGGCAACCAGAACTGGATGTCCGCACGCGAGAAGCTGTTTGCCTCGCCCCTTTTCGGCGACCAGCTGCGCGAGCTTACACCGATCATCGAGCCCGGGCAGAGCGACTCGGCGGTTTTCGATAACGCACTCGAGCTTCTCTACCAGACCGGACGCAGCCTGCCGCACGCATCGATGATGATGATCCCGGAGGCGTGGGAGAAGCACGAGTCGATGGACGCGGAGCGCAAGGCGTTCTACCGCTACCACGGCTGCCTGATGGAACCGTGGGACGGGCCGGCGTCGATCGCGTTTACCGACGGCCGCGGGATCGGCGCGGTGCTCGACCGCAACGGCCTGCGCCCCTCACGCTATACCGTCACCCGGGACGGCCTGGTCATCATGGCCTCGGAGACAGGCGTTCTGGAGGTCTCCCAGCGCGACGTCATCC
>CAXQPB010000022.1:0-13170 GCA_964225545.1 Candidatus Nitrosopumilus sp.
CAGCAGTCCCATTTCCGCGTCGAAACGAATCTCCGAAAGCGCCCAGAACAGAGTTGAGAAGATCATCGTCACGGACACGAACGTAACGTTCTTGCCTGCCGTCGTGATCGCGAGCCACACGGCACGCTCTACCCTCTCGCTGTTCTGTGAGTCGTCGTATTCGCCTTCGAGTTCCAGATAGGACTCGATCGATCTACTGACGATATACAGCCCGTAGTCGATACCGAATCCGACACCCACCGTGATTACCGGCAGCGTATTGATGTTGATCCCCATGTTCTGCCAGCCCATGTACGCGTTGATCACGAAGTTCGACGCGACCAGAGGCAGCAGCATGATGATTCCGGAGACGAACGACCGGTACGTGAACAGCAGCACGATGTAGATCGTGCCGAAGCCCAGCGCGTTCATCATGACGTCGTTGCGCAGCAGCTCCTGGTTGGCTGCGGCGAGCACGCCGATCAGGCCGCCGGCGAGCTTGAACTCCGCCTTGTCCATCGGGTTGGCAGCGATGAACTCCTCGGAACGTCCAATGATCCGCTCGATATTCGAGCCCTTGTGATCCCGGCAGAAGAAGGTGACGTGTGCGGTCTGGTAATCCGTCGTCACATACTTCGCGGTCTCCGTCGGCGGCGAACCCGAGAAGAAGATGAAGAACAGTCCGCCGATATCGACCCAGTTGTTCGGAATCACGCCCCACTTCGGTTCCAGCTCGTGGAACACGCTGTTCACCGCACTGATGATGTCGGCGAGCGAGAAGCTGTACCCGACACCAGGGTCACGCTCGAGGAACCGCTGGAACTGCTCCATGGTCTTGAGCGCCTGCGGGTCCTTCATCGCGTTCTTGTCCTGACCCTCGGCAACGATGATCAGCGGCTCAACGCCGCCGAACTTGCCCTGAATCTTGGTATGCGAAGAGTTGTACTCCGAATCGATTTTCAGCAGCGGCGATGCTGCCGTCGGGTCACCGATGATCAGCTTCGTCCACTGAGTCGTGCACACCACGGTCACGCCGATCCAGAACACAACGGTGAACCACCGCCCCTTCTTGCTCAGCGTCGCGGTGCCGAAGGCCTCGATCAGCCGGTAGAACGCGCCCGTGCTGCGCTTGGTGACGACCTCCTCGTCGGGAGCGTCAAGCATGTCGTAGATGATCGGGTTGAGCAGCAGCTCGGAGATCGTGATCGCCAGAATCCAGAACGATGCGGTGATCGCGAGCTTCTGAAGCAGAACGATCGGCACCAGGATAATCACCAGAACGCCGAGAGCGTCGGTGATGATGCCCGAGAGCGTCGGCACAAACAGCTCTGCGAAGGACGCGACAATCGCCTCGTGCTTGTTGAAGTCGTTCCTTCTGTAATCCTAGTAGTACCGGTCATGCATCTGCACCGAGTGACTGACCGCTCGGGCAGTGATGAAGAACGGAATTACCAGCGATAACGGGTCGAGCGCGAATCCGATCAGGTCGATGAACCCGAGGCCCCAGATCGCGGCCAGGATTCCCGTGATCGTCGGTCGCAGCGCACCGCGCCAGTCGTGGAAGTAGAGGTAGAGCACGATCCACACGAACAGTGTGGCGAAGACGAAGATCCAGAAGATTTCGCCGGAGAAGTGGTAGACCCAGCCGTACAGACGCGGCTCTCCTGCCGCCCACACGTTGACGTCCGATCCGCCGCCGGACAGCACGATCGACTTGTTCTCCCCTTCACGCATGAAGCCGATCTGGACGCCATCGCCGCCGGCCTCGAGATTGTCGGCTACGGCATTCCCGACCTCATAGCGCTTCAGAGCCGGCTGGCCGTTGATCGTCGTGATGACATCGCCGACCTCCAGCCCCGCGGCCTTGGCGGCGCTGTTGGGAAACATCCGCTTGACGATGACGCCCGTGCCCTTCTCGACGCCGTAGGCCTCGGCCCGGTCAGGATCGATATCGACCAACTCCGCTCCGATCCAGCCTTCCTTGAACGGGCGGATCACACGCTCGTTCATCTCGGCGAAGATGCGCCGGTAATCCAGTCGGCCTTCAATGAAGTTCGCGCGGATCAGCGCGGCCTTGTCATCGAGAGAGACGAGGATGCCGTAAACGTTGCCTGAGTTGTGAACGATGCGTTGAACGTCTTGCGCTTCCGCTTCGGTTCTCGGCATGCCGATCATGATCGGTTCGGATCTGAGCGTTCCGCCTGCTGCGACTTTCAGATACCGCGTCGTGCGGTGACCGATGGAGTCAATCTGGTTGTGATTGACGCCGTAAATCTTGTCGACTTCCTCGGTCATCAGATAAATCTGTGCGAGGTTTTCAACGTTGAACAGATTCCCGTCCTCGACATCGACCATGACGACGATGTTGTTCGCGCCGCCGAAGTCTTTCGAGTACGTGTTGTGGATGTTGATGAACGGGTGCCCCTGCGGCAGCAGGTCCCCGAAGCTGGTGATCAGCTCCAGGTTGGTCGCTCGCCACGCGAAGAACGCTGTGACCAGTCCAACGATGAGCATGACCGGCTTGCGAGCCTTGATCAGCCGCTCACCAAGGAGATAAAGGGCCTGTTTGTCCTCTCTAGCCATTGAGCTCTACTCCCCTCAGCCTATGCGCCGGTACCAGGTCTTGCCGCCGTCGTCGGTACTCATGACGAGCCCGAAGCCGCCAATAATCCAGCCGTTCTGATCGTCGATGAAGCGGACCCGGCGCATCCAGCTGTTCACGGCGGAGCCGAGGTTGCCGCGGCCGAAGTCTCCACCGGACTCGGCGATCACGACCTGTCCCGACGCGCCGACCGCCCAGAGGGTGCCGTCGTCCTTGATCGTGCCTGCGTAGAACGGATCGATGAACTCGTCGACGTTGTTCGGGACGAAGTTCCAGTCTTTGCCGCCGTCCGAGGTAACCGCGATTCGGCCGTCCAGGCCTACCGCGATGCCGTTATCGGGGCCGTTGAATTCGACGTCGAACAGGGTCGGCAGATCGAGAACGTCGAAGATGGTCTCGTCCATCAACGACTCCTGCTGCTGCTCCCACGACTCGCCGCCGTCGGTGGTGTGGTAGATCTTGCCGAACTCGCCGACGATGTACCCGTTGTTCTCGTCGAGATACTCGACGTCGTAGAGAACCGGATCCTCGAAGGCCAGCAGCATGTCTTCCGCGACACCCGGCTGATCGAACTTGAGCGTCTCGATCTCCCAGGTCTCGCCACCGTCGCGCGAGCGGCCGTAGATCGACTTGTCGCCGATGAACGCGACATTGTTCTCGTCGATCACGCTGACCGCGAACAGGTACGCGAACTGACACGGGTCGTCGATCTCACGGAAACGGCGTTCCTCGGGGTCATTGCACTCGCTGTCGAGCCAGACATTGACGTCGAGTTTCTGCCAGGTGGCGCCGCCGTCGGACGTCTTCATGATCAGCCCGGCCTCGCCGACAATGAAGCCGGTCTGACCATCATCCGTGAAGTCGATGCTGTAGAGCGACTGGTCGGTGCCGGATGAGACCTGTTTCCAGCTGAACCCGCCGTCCGTCGTCTCGATGATCTTTCCGCCGTAGCCGATGATGACCGCACGCTTGGGGTCAACCACCGCGACGTCAAAGAACTTGTCCGAGACGTAGATTTTCTGTTCTGTCAGAGGCTCCCAGTTGGCGTCCCCGTGACAACCTGCCGTCGACGTGAGAGTCACAGCCGCCAAAGCGACCGCACACGTCCGATAACCGACACGCATCATGCCCATGCAGTACTCCTCGAGTTGTACGTTGAAACGTCTGCCGACGCCGCTGCATTCGAGCGCAAATTGGTCCCGCCCGCGAAGCGAATTTGCGGTTCTACTGACACGCTACCGGCGTGTCAAACCTACGGACTGAAAAGGAAATCGTCAGACGGGCATCCGGGAGCGACACGCTACCGTCCTCTCCCCCGTCATCGACTCACTCGTCGGGAAAGTACTCCGATTTGTCCACGCCCTCGACCAGCATCTGCTGGTCGATCCTCCACGCCCCGTCCTCTTTGACGAGCGTATAGACCTCATGCTCGTCGAGCCCGAGCTGGTTCAGGTACTTGTCCTGAGACTTGAGAATATTCGGGACTTTAGCGGTGTCTCCGGCGATTTCCGCCTTGTAAACCTTGTACCCGAAGATCTTCACCTCACCCACCTGGACAATGTACTGCTGCTCTTTGGCCCACTCCTCTCGCCCTTTTCCGCCGCGCAGCGTCGAGGAGACGTAGTCGTAGGCATCAGGAAACTTCTGGTCCTGCATGGCCTTGAGGTAGCCCTTTACGGTGTCTTCAGGGGAGCGTTCAGCGTCTGCCGCGACAGCGCCCCCGACTGCGAACACGAGAACAGCAAGCAGGGCGAACAGATGGGACGTGGGATGAAACTTCATCCGGTCATGGTACCTGCCGAAGGCATGAAGGCAAGCCAGCCACACCAGCTTCCTGCCACCGGCTTAACGCACTGAGTCAGCCGGCGTCGCTTGCGGCGCTGCGCGAAGACGCAGCAGCAGGTGTCGCGCGTTCGATCCGAGGGTTTCGACTTCGATCCCAGCCGCCTCGAAATCGAGGTCGGACCGGCGCTTCGTCTTTGTCAGCAGAACGCTGCCGTCGAGATCTCCGAGCTGATCGACGGAGTGCAGCCCGTAGCGGATGTCCAGTTGCCCGCGCGCGTAGAATAGAAACGAATAGGGCTGAACGCGGTAGCTTACGCGGCGCAGGTCCACCGCAGGCGGAGGCGACAGCTCCGCGAGATCATGGTCGCTGGCGAAGCGACCGATTGCCGCCGGAGCGAAGGCGTTGACGAGAAGGACAGTGAGCGCAGCTCCGCCGCTCAGAAGCCCCACGCCGAGGGGCGAGCCGCGGGTGAATCGGTTACGCAGCGACAGGAAAGCGAAACCCGCGCTCGATGCGGGGAGAACGATCAGGGCAAGTGTGATCTCCGCCGGCGCGTAAAACAGCAGGAGTCCGATGGACAGCGGAAGCGTCGACGCCAGAACCAGCGCCGCGAGCATTTCGAACCGCCCGGCGCCGGTGCCCCTCTCCTCCCTGCGACGATTCACAATCCAGTCCGCCGTCACGATCGCGAGCGCAGGCACCGCCGGCAGGATGTAGGTCGCCAGCTTGCCACTCGAGAGCGAGAAGAAGACCACTACCCAGACGGAGTATGTGGCGAGGAAACAGCGGCCGTTATCTTCTTTCCTGCGCAGGGCCGCTGCGATTGCCTGCGGCACGAACAGGCTCCACGGCAACAGCGCCAGAACCAGTACGGGCCCGAAGAACCAGAACGGCTCGGGGTGGAAGACGCTGCTGCCGCCGAGAAACCGCTCGAAGTTGTGGACAACGATGAACTCGCGGACGTACTCCGGCTCCATCAAAGCCGCCGGTACAACCCATGCCGAGATGACGCCTCCGACGATGAGCAGACTGCGGGCGGGCCCCAGGTCGGCCAGCGACCTGCCGGAGCGCAGCGTCTCCACCACCATCGGCAGCCCGACGAGCAGCAGTGCGGCCGGCCCCTTGATGAGCGCAGCCCTGCCCGTGAACAGACACAGCCAGTCCAGTCGGCTTCGCCCCCCGCGTCCCGGTGGCCCCGCGAACCATTGAGCCCCACAAAGAGCCGCCGTCGTTAGAAACAGGGAGAAGGTCGCATCGAAGCTGACAAACCGGCCTGTGAGCACGAAAAAGCCGCAGGAACAGAGCAGCAAGGGCGCGAGCAGCCCTGCGGTCGCGCCACGCGTCGATGCGAAACGGTGAACCGCGATAACCGTGAGCCAGGCCGACAGCGCCGGCACCAGCCGCGCAGCCGTCTCACCGACCCCGAGGGTCCGGTAGCACCAGCCGATGAGGACGTAGAAAAGCGAGAGCTTGTGATAATACGGCTCGCCGTTGAGCGTCGGCTCCAGCCAGGCGCCACGCTCGAACATCTCCAGCGCCGCCAGCGCATGTCGCGCCTCGTCGGGATCGAGCAATGGAGCGGCGCCCAGCCGCAGCCCCACGAGCACGGCCGAGAGCGCGCCAACCAGCGCGAGCGCCCACCCTCCGCCGGCTCCCCCCGCTTCAGGGCCCGACGCGTTTTCTGACAGTGGAGACTTGCCGACCGGTGACGCCTGCATTAATGGTGACAGCTATGGATACCCCCGAACAGGTCGAGGAGAGAAGCCCGGCCGAAAGAATAGAGGAAATCCTCACCGCCTTCGAAACCACCGGCGCAATCGGTCCCGACTCCCCGGTCACCTGTGCATTCGATCTCGTGGGCGACGGAGGAGGACTTTTCGGACTCAAGGTCGACGCGGCTGGCGTCAGCCGGTCCGACGCAGACAGCGCCGACCTGAGCGTGAAGCTGTCTGTTGATGATTTTCTGGCGATCGCGGACGGCAACTTCGATGGCAGGCTGGCCGTTGCGAGCGAGCGAATCGAGTTCACCGGCGATTTGCAGATCGCCGAGTCGTTGATCACCTGGATCGAGGCGATCACTCACCCCGCCGAGTAGAGAAGGGCAACAGCGGCAGCCTCGAGCTGCCGCAATCTGTTCAGACCGTGCCGGCTCGCTGGTAGTGAACGACCGGCCCGTTGTCCTCACCGCCGTCGTGGGAGAACAGGCGCCCCTCGAACACGTCCTGAATCACCTGCAGAACGATCTCATCGTCGAAGGGCTTCGACATGTACAGGTCCGCACCGACCTCCAGCGCCGTCTCTTCATCGGACTTCTGACCGCGCGCGGTCAGGATCATCACGAATACTCCGTCGAGAGTGGGATCGCTGCGGATGGCCCGGCAGACCTCGTAGCCATCCATGCGCGGCATCATCACATCGAGGAGAACGACCTTCGGCTTGCAGCGGCGTACCGCCTCGAGACCTTCTACGCCGTCGCAGCCGGTCTCGACCTCGACGCCCTCCGCTTCAAGGATGAACGCGACGGTCTCGCGGATATTCGGCTCATCATCCACCAGGACGACGACGTTGTTGAGGTCACTACTCATTCGCAATTCTCCGAAACTTTCGATGGGCCGACGTCTGGCAGGGACACCGGATCCGGCCGGGCCCTTCGGTCAGGCTCCCCTAAGGTCAGGGCCTCGCCCATTCGTTGCCGACCGTGACTCTACATGGTGCCACGCAGCCGGGTGAGCCCGCCACTCCGAGTCGGCAAAACGCTGCTTAATCCGACTCCGTCTTCAGCGGCAGCGTCAATATTTCGACGCCGCAATGCTCTGACTCAGGGATCGATCCGACGCCGAAAGCGGCAATTACAGATGTGTTCGGCCTTGTCGGCCGCCGCCGAGCGCTCGGAATATGCACGCCGCGTGCCAGCGGAAGGGACCTGGTCTGACCGGTCAGCACTTGCGCACCCACGACGGGCGGGTCTTGTTGAGGAAGGCATTCATTCCCTCGCGCGCCTCGTCTGTCGCGCGCAGTCGGGCGATGAGCTCCGCGGTTCGGTCGAGCGCCTGCTCGACGGGAATGCTGCTGACCATCTCGACCAGGCCCCGCACCTCCCGAAGCGCATTGGGCCCGGCGGCGAGCAGGTCGGCGAGGACGGTATCAACGGCAGAGTCGAGCGCTTCAGGCGATACAACCTCGTCAACCAGTCCGTAACGAAGCGCGTCGGTGGCAGTGATGCGACGTGCTGTCATGAAGAGTCTGGCGGCGACCGCGGGACCGAGTCGCCGAACGCAGAACGGTGAGATCACTGCGGGCACAATTCCAAGGCGTACTTCACTGAAAGCGAAGAAGGCACTGTCGGCGGCGACGATGACATCGCAGGCTGCCATCAGCCCGACACCGCCACCGATGGCAGGACCCGCGACACGGGCAACCACGGGGCGTGAGAACGAACCGATCCTGTGGAACAGGCTGCCCATCTCTCGTGCGTCGCGGCGGTTCCGGTCCGGCGTAGCGTCGGCCATCTCCCTCATCGCGCGAAGGTCGGCGCCGGCGGAGAAAGCACTCCCCTCGCCGGTCAGCACCACCGCACGGACCTCCGGGTCGGCGTCAACGCGCTCGAGGGCGGAGAACAGCTCCGAGATCAGCTCGGGCCCCAGAGCGTTCCTGCTCTCGGGTCGCGCGAGGGTCACACGCGCGACCGCGTCATCGATCTTCAATTGGACGGCGCTCGACATGAGCGCGTTGTAATCGCCGACCTGTCTCCAGTCCACACACTGGCTCGCCCCCCCTTCGGGGAAGCACCATCGGGGGACGAGCGAAGGCCGATCAGCGCGCTGTATTTCGCGGTTCCGCACCAACACCCGGCCGCGGCTGCACAAGCCCGCAAGGAGCTGCGTCTGGCCATTTTTCGGCAGAGAAGACCGCAGGAGCGGTCCCGCGTGCTTGCAAAACCGAAGGCGCCGGTCCCGCCGGCCGCCCGGCGCACGTATGCCGGGTCTCATGTGAGGCAGCCCCAACCGCCTGATTCCTTGCAGGGCATTGGGGTGGCTCTTAACTTGAAGCGTCATGGCCTGGAGTCTGCTCAGCGCCGCCGTGCAAGCGACGAACCGGATCGCTCCGGATGAAGCCTCGCGCGAACAAGCGCCGACGGCTCCGGCGTCGGCTCCGACTCCGACCGATCCCGGCAACTTGCGCGGGCCGACGAATCCGCCCGAGCCGGCCTCCGACGAAACGGCCTCGACCCCGGCGGCTGAAAGCTGTGAGGCATCAGTTGATCTGAGCGGAGGTCGTTCGGAAGTCTTGGGAGATGACCGCGAGGCCGCGCTGCCTGATGCCACGTCGAGCAAACCGCCGAGCGAGCCGCACGGCGAGAGAGCCGGCGACAATCCCCCGACCTCGCACCCGGATGCCCTGCCGCAAGGACCGCAAGGACAGCAAGGACCTGAAGAACCCGATTCCGTTCCCCACGGCAGCGAGACGTGGATCTTCGCCGGCGGGCTCGTGCGCGCGCTGGAACAGACCGGCATGGTCGAGGGCCTTCTCGCCTCCGGATCGCGCCCGTCGATCGTGTACGGATGGGGCCTTGCGACCGCGCCGGCGATCCTGTGCAGCCTCGGCGATCCGCTCGAGGTACGGCGCTCATTTGAACGGCTGCGCGGTCAGCGACTGATCGCTGCGGCCGTACTCAGCCGCAATCGCTGGGTGAGATGTCCGGTCCCCCTCCCCCGCGTCGGCGAGTCGCTTCACTCCGTATTGCATGAGGCCGCGCCGGAAATAGAGCTGTTGCTCGATGTCGAGGGACGCTTTCTTCCGATCGCGGTGGGAACTCTGGCGAGCGTCCTCGACAGCGCGTCGCGCGTGGACTCTCGTGAAGAACGCACTCTCGCCAGGGCGATTTCCGGCGCCGCGGAACGCGGAAGCCTTACAGTCCTGGTTCTCGGCCGCCACGAAGCAGAATGCAGCGGCCCACAGGTGACTGCAGCGGTCGAGACCGTACGGGCGGCAGGTGGAGCGGTGCACTTCGTCCCGCCGGTCGGGTCGGCGAAATCGCCGAGCGCTCTCGAGTTACTTCTGCCGGGAAGCGGACGCGTCGACCGTCTCGTCAACTGCGGCCGCGAGGCAGGTCTGCGCTGGATGGAGGGGCACCGTCACAGAAGCGCCGGCTGAGCTCGCGCTGCGGCTGCCAGGACACGCCCGAACTCTGTCGTGGGATGAACCCGCTCTCTACTCGGGGTCTGCTGGAGCTACGCTGCTATCCTTCGACCCTTCCCCGCCTGCAGCCGCCTTTTCGTCGGCCGCTGGCTCAGCGGCGCCGACAGGCTTGAGGGAAGGAAGCGACAGCAGAAACGGCTTGTAGTAGGGCTGCTGATCGTAATCGAAGTCCCGCGTGAGGAGTTTGGCAGACAGATAAGCCGTCTTGTCCGGCTTCAGCCGGACATAAAAGATCTCATAGACGTCCTTGTCGCCCGCACGAGTGACGAGGCTGTACATCAGAATTCCCTCTGTCCCCTCGAGGTACTCGACGTTCGAATGGGCAACCAGGGACTCCCCCCGCTCGGCTTTGCGTGTCTCGAAACTCGCGATCGCAAGCCGGTACGTATCGGGGACCACGCTGGGATCATCGAGAGGAAACGACTGGGCCGAGAACTCCATCCGCGTGTTGATCGTGTCCTCGCCGGTCTGTTCCGCATAGACGATCGTGAAATGATCGGGCCCGGATTGAACCTCGCGCCAGCCGTCGCCCGACGGCGGCGTATACTCGAAGGCACCGATCCCGTACTGCGCGGGCATCGGCGACATCATCGTGAAGCCCTGCGCATTCGCCGCGGCAGGCGCGAACAGCATCGCGCTGATCAACGCGGTCACCGCACGCATAGCCGTAAGGCCCTTCATGCGCGGCCTCTTGAGTGTGAACATCCGGTTGTTCGGGAGTTTCATACTTCGATTCTCGATGTCAGATCTCGGCCGCATCGACACCGGTGTGTCGAACAAGCGCGGTTATCAGCGGCAGCATATCACCGCCTTTGACGAGGTATTCGGTCGCGCCCCACTTCTCGGCCACCGCTTTGGGGTACTGGTCCGGATATGCAGTGTACACGATCACCGGAAGGTCACGAAGGCGTGAAAGCCCGGCGTCCTCGCGCAACATCCGGCAGACGTGCCCTCCGTCGGCTCCCGGCATTCGCGCGTCGAGAACGATCGCGTCAACGGCGTGATGGCGCAGGCGCGCGAGACAATCCTCTGCGCTGTGCGCCGCAACGACGTTGTATCCTGCGCGTGAAAGATAAATCGAAAGGATTGTGCGCGCATCGGCGGAGTCGTCGACAACCATGATCGTCGGGTGACCGAGGGCGCCGGTCTGCACCGCTCCTTCGGTGAACTCCCGTCGCGTCCTGACTTCGCGCTCGACCAGGTCCGCCAACTTGTCATGCGCGCTGATCTGGCCGGAAACCGCAGCACTGCCGGGGGCAGCCTGCACGGCTTCGGGCGCAGCTTTCGTCGCAGCTGGCGTTCCGGATTGAGGCGCCGGCTCCGAGGCGAACGATTGAGGATCTGTTCCGGCAGGCTCTGCCGGCAGTGCGGACTCGGATGATCCCGCATTTACCGCAAAGCGAGACGCGCTGTCCTCCCCGGAATATCGGAGGTGGGAGGCCCCGTTTTCTTCATGGCTGAGCGACGTGGTGGAATCGCGGTGAAGTGGCGCGTCAGCACAGGAAACCCCCGCAGTCACCCGCGGAATGGCGGCGACGGACGCCGAAGTATCGGGCACAACCTCGGCCGGTCGCGCAGCGCCGAAGACCGGCACAGCGGCGGCGACCCGCCTGCGCTCGCGCCCTGCCTCGACGAGCGAGACGACCCGCTCTTCGAGCATCCGCACCCGCCCGTCGCGCGACAGCGCCAGCGCTTTGACGTCTGCGATCCGGTTTTCGATGTCCGAGACTCTCGACTCCAGACGATCGAGCCTCTCGTTGAGGAACTCTCGAAAGACGTCATTCGGATCCGTTTCGTCCGGACAATCGTCCTGCCCGCTCTGCGCGTTCTCGGTGGCTTCGAGTACTGAACGCTCAATGGCGGGTTCGGGTTCGAGCGGTACGCGCTGCGGCTCATCCACATACGCGAAATCGGGGTCGCCGAGTTGCTCCTCGATGGTCTCGATTCTTTCTGTCTGCGACTCGAGTACGTCCGTGAGCTCGGCGAGCAGGGCGCTCGTCGCGTCCATCTTGCGGCCGAGTGCCTCGACGTGGGACTCGAAGCCCTCCCCCTCAACAGATTGCGCCGACTGCGGCTGAGGATCGAAATCGAGGCGTTCAAAGAGATCGTCCACGTGCCGCCTCAACCCTTCCAGAGTGTCGGTGACATCCGGACTGTCGAGCAGCTCCGATACGGCATCTCCTAGCTCATCGTCGTTCAACGTGCCGATATCAGCGAGAAGCTTTGCGAGGTCCAAGCGATCGCGATCCTTTTCCGACACCCGCACCCCTCCGTTTCACGACACGCGGCGCTGCTCCGGCGGCCCGGCCAGCACGTGTTGGCGTGTCGCGTGAAGCCTACGCCCCTTCACGCTCCTGCGCATAGTTCTGACGCGGCAAGGTCGGCAGATTCATCACGCTCTTCGGAAAAAATCGCACGATATACGCAACGATGTCGCGTACAGAGATGACACCAACCGGTCGTGACGCCTTATCGACCAGTGGAATGTGACGGTACCCTCCCACGCTCATCTTGTTCAGTGCGTAAGCGATCGAGTCAGTCGTCCGCAGCGTCTCTACGCTGCTCGTCATCAGCTTGCGAACGGGCGTCTTGGCCGCATCCACCCCATCGCCTGCCACGGTAGTAAGGACATCGCGCTCGGTGAAGATCCCCTTGAGCTTGCCGGATCGCGTCACAAGCACACAGCCCACTCGGTTGTCCTTCATCAAGGTGATTGCTTCGAGCGCCGGAGTCTGAGGCTCGACGACCAGAGGTTCGTTGGGATCGAGGTCGCTGATCGGATGTCTCAGCGTATCCTCATTGAACACACGCTGGGACTCGTCCTCCCCCAGAGTCTGGAGTGACTCATCGATGAACTCTTCGACCTCGACGTCTTTCTCGTCCATCAAACGCCTCCGGTCCGTGGGGCACCGCAATCCATTCTGTTCGAAACCTGCCCCGGCGGCGAGATCAGTTTACGACCCACGTGTCTCCACTTGCAAACAGCTTGTCGAAGTCGCCGGCGCCGCGCTTGCTGACCAGATCTTCGGCTTCCTTGACCACAAGATCGTCATAGACCGGCTCATCGACTCCGCGCAGAACGCCCATCGGAACCGGGAAGGCGCCCGGCCCACCGGTGACTCCGCGCCAGCGCAGGCTGCACAGGAAGAATGAGATCGCGTCGTTGGTCTCGTCATGAACCAGGATCTGCGCCGGATCGACCGAATCCGCTGCGACGACCTCCGGCCGCATCGACGGCCCCATCACAATCGCTTTACGTGCTTCCTCAGGCCCGAAGACCATCGGCTGCCCGTGCTCGAGCATCAGTTGGTGCTGAACCGCGCCGTCGCCTTCGGTCACGTCGTTGAAGGCGCCGTCATTGAAGATCGGGCAGTTCTGCAGGATCTCGACGAAGCTCGTACCTCGGTGCGCGGCCGCCCGATGCAGCACGTTCTGGAGGTGCTTCTGCGCGACATCGACCGTCCTCGAGACAAAAGTCGCACCCGCCCCGAGCGCGAGCGCCGCGGCGTCGAACGGTGCGTCGATCACGCCCTGCGGGCTCGACTTGGTCACCTGCCCCATTCGCGAGGTCGGCGAGTATTGCCCCTTGGTGAGCCCGTAGATC
>CAXQPB010000023.1:0-7408 GCA_964225545.1 Candidatus Nitrosopumilus sp.
CCCCTCCCCCTCGGATGGCGCGCAGCTTGAGCCCGGCCCCCTCAGCGCCCCCCTCGCCGCTCACCCTGACGCTGGCGTGAATGACATTGGAATAGTGGGTTTTCGTGCAGCGATGCGATCGTATGGCGCCCCGTATCGGGTATTTCGGCCGCTGCCGGCGCACTCGTGTTGGAAACCGCTCCCGCGGGGCCTAGACTCGTTCTGTATCACCGTGCTCTCCAGCGAGCGCGGGAGGATGCTACCGGATGTCAAAGGTCTGTGAATCGCGACTGAGTCGTGAGAGCCTGACCTCGGCCCTGTACGATCTCGTGGGCCGGGCTTTCGAAACCGAGGCGGTCGATGCCTCGGAAGACTCACGGCACTATCTCCTCAATCTGCTCAGCGCCTATGCGACTGTGGGGCCGGAACGCCTCGCCCACGCGTTGGGTCCTCAGTACCTGGAGGCCTCATCGCTCGAACCGGCGAGTCGATATGTGCGACTGAAAGAGGTCGCCGACACGAGCTTATTCCTGTCGGGTGTCTTCCTCGACTACGTGGAGGCGCAGCTGCCCGCGACTGAGTATTACTTCGATCTCGGCAGCAGCGCGTACCTGCATCTGGGCAGCCTCGACGAGCGCCGTGCGGCGGCCGGTTCTACCAGCGATACGTTTTTCGAGCTGGGTCGCAGGTTCGAGGATTTCGCTCGCGTCCTGTCCGCCGTCTCTGATGCCGATCTTTTTCCGTCGGAGCAGCGCACTCTCGGGCTCTATACCCGCTGGATGAACGAGGGGACCGAGCGCGACGCGCGACGGCTGATCGCCCTGGGAGTGATTCCCGTTCGAGACGACAACGGCGAGGTCCACTGACACCCGCCCGACTTGCCGCCAGGTCAGTTGCCGTGCTGTACGGATGCGAACTTGCGCGCTTCCACAATAGTGAACAGCGACCACGGCGAGGTCTTGTAGCGTGACTCGAGGTTCAGGTCCGAGCCGTCCATGACATCATCAAGGCTCAGTTTCGTGCTCCAGCCGAGCTTGCGGGTAACCGGATCGGCCAGGTTCACGATCCCACGGATAAGCGGTCGCCGGCTGCTGAAGTGATTGATGATGACGACCTGGCCCGAGGGCTTGCATACGCGTGTCATCTCATCGACGAGACGCTGTGGGTCCGGCACCACCGTGACGACGTGGAAAGCCGTTACGAAGTCGAAGTGATCGGTCGGGAACTCGGTGTTCTGGCCGTCCATCTGGACGAGCTCGATGTGTGCGTGCCGAAACGGATCGCGCTTGCGGGCTGCGTGGTCGAGCATCTCGCGCGAGAGGTCGATTCCGGTCACATGGCAGTGGGAGGGGTACGCGTCGAGAGACAGCCCGGTGCCGATGCCGACCTCGAGAACCCTCGCCCCCGGCGGGATCGCCAGCCGATTGACCACCGTGTGGATACGCCGCCGGAATACCCGGTCGAAAACACGGTCGTAAAGCCCCGACATATCCGAGTAGATGCGGCTTCTGTGCGGGATCTCTCCCGGAACGGTCCGCTCGAATGCTCGATAACTTTCCACTTCTTCCTCGTGTTGGGTCTGCCCCGGTATTCGGTAGTGAATAACGCTCGCCGAGCGCTGTTTGCAAGCCCGGCGAATTAGCACGCCTGCCGCGGCCCTGTCAATGTCGGCCTGCTGCGGCTTTCGCCTATTTTTCGTATTCCTCGACTTCTCCGCTGCTCCACATCTCGACGATGGGAGCCGCGATAAAGACCGAGGAGTAAGTACCGGCGGTCAATCCCACGATAAGGGTGAACGCGAAGCCGTGGATGACCCCTCCGCCGAAGAAAAACAGCGCGAACAAAACCATCAGCGAGGTTCCGGTGGTCAGCAGCGTCCTCGAAAGCGTCTCGTTGATGCTCCGGTTGATCAGGGTCGCGGTGTCGGTCTTTCGCAGGATCCGCATGTTCTCGCGGATCCGGTCAGAGACCACGACCGTGTCGTTGACCGAATAACCGACGACCGTGAGCAGAGCGGCGACGACTGACAGGTTGAACTCGACGTTGTAGAGCGAGAGTGCGCCGACAGTCACCAGCACGTCGTGGAACAAAGCGACACCGGCGCCGATGCCGAAACGCAGCTGGAAGCGAATCGCGATGTATGCGCCCATCACGAGTGTGGCGAAAAGGACAGAGAGAATGCCGCGCCGCCGCAGGTCATGGCCGACGCGGGGCCCGACGATTTCGGTCCGCTTTTCGTCGTAGCCGCGCTCGGAGAACGTCTCCCGCAACGCATCCTTGATCATCGCAGCCGTACCGCCACCGACCTGCTCGTCGGCGGTAGGTACGCGCAGAAGGTACTCGCCGTCCTCGCTCTCGAACTCCTGAACGGAGATCTCCGTCTCTGTGAGACCTGCCACGGACTCACGAACCTCGGAGGTCTCGACGGCCTCATCAACCCCGACGTGGATCATCAGCCCGCCCGTGAAGTCGATGCCGTAGAACGGGCCGCCCTTGCTGATCAGCGAGACCAGTCCGGCCGCGATGACGATACCGGACACGATGAATGCCGCACGTCGCCAGTGGATGAAGTTGATGTTGATATCGGGTTTTACGATCTGGAACATGATCTTTCCCGCCCTCAAATGCTGAGTTCGCCGGAGCTGCGCCGGGACAGAACCAGTTCATGCAGAACGCGACTGGCAAAAACCGCGCTCAAAATGGTGCTTCCAATGCCGACGCACAGTGTCAGCGCGAAGCCCTTGATCGGCCCCGAGCCGAACTGGAACAGCACGATTCCCGCGAGAAACGTCGTCAGGTTCGAGTCGAGAATCGCCGGCAGTGCCCTGCTGTAGCCCGCGTCGACAGCGGTCCGGCCTGTCTGCCCCTGCCGCAGCTCCTCGCGGATACGCTCGTTGATCAGAACGTTCGCGTCGACCGCCATTCCCAGTGTGAGGACGATCCCGGCGATGCCGGGGAGCGTCAACGTCGCCTGGAAGCCGGCGAGAATTCCCATAAGCACCGTGACGTTCATCAGCAGACCGAGGTCGGCGATCAGGCCGGTCACCCGGTAGTAAAAGGCCATGAAGAGGATGACGATCGCGCCACCGATCAGGAAAGAGTTCAGTCCTGCGCTGATCGAGTCGCGGCCCAGAGACGGGCCGACCGTGCGCTCCTCGGCGATCAGTACCGGCGCCGGCAGCGCGCCTGCACGCAGAACGATGGCCAGATCGCGTGCCTCATCGAGAGTGAAATTGCCCTCGATGATCCCGCGCCCTCCGCCGATCTTGGAGCGGATCACAGGCGCGCTCTGGACGCGTCCGTCGAGTACGATCGCGAGGCGGCGTCCGGTGTTCTCGCCGGTGATTCTCTCGAACAGTTTGGCGCCGCTGCTGTTGAGCGTGAAGGCGACGTAGGGCGGATCGCCGAAGTCGCCCGGCCTGTGGCGCGCGTCGGAGACGGCCTCACCTGTCATGACGATGCCGGGATCGACTACATAGCTGGTCTGGCGCACGATACCTGTGAGTGGATCGGTCTCCTGGCCCTCCAGCGTCTCGCCCCCCGGAGCCGTTGGATCATCGGACACGAGTCGGAATTCGAGCTGCGCGGTCCGGCCGATCAGCCGCTTCGCCCGCTCCGGGTCCTGCACGCCGGGCAGCTGCACCAGTACGCCGTTGATGCCGGTGCGCTGGATCGTCGGCTCTGCGACTCCGAATTCATCAACGCGATTGCGAATGGTCTCGAGTGCCTGGTCAATCGCCAGCTCACGGATATTTGCAGCCTCGAGCTCATGAAGTGTGTAGGAGAAGCGGCGGCCGTCGTCGCTGTCGTAGACCAGGTTCGGATAGTTCTCGGTGAAGTACTCCTTCGCGTCCTCTGCGCGGGAGCGACTGACAAGCTCGAAGCTCAGCCCGTCCAGCCCCTCTGTGCGCCAGTTCCGGGTCGCGATCTCCTCTTCGCGCAGCTCTCGTTTCACCTGTTCTGCGAGCAGCTGTACGGAGTTTTCGACCGCTTTGTCGTCATCGACCTCAAGAACGAGATGGATGCCGCCTTGCAGATCCAGGCCGAGGTGTATGCCCTCGGTCGGCAGCGGTGCCGTCCACCAGGAAGGCAGAGGCTGTACGAGGTTCGGCATCATGAAGAACAGCGCTGTAAGCAGCGTTCCGATCACGCCACCAATGCGCCAGCCAAGTCCGCTTCCCACTTCATACTCCTCCTTCTTTCGGTCGGTCACGACCGTACCGATCTGCGAACGCTCGTGTCGCACCGCGACGCCCTTGGCAATCTCGATCGTCACATCGCCTTCCCCGACCTCGAGGATGCGCCCATGGATGCCTCCGGTCGTCACTACCCGGTCATTCTTCTTCAGGCCTTCGACCAGCGCCTGGTGCTCTTTCTGCTTCTTTTGCTGCGGGCGGATCAGGATGAAGTAGAAAACAATGAAAACGAGAATGATCGGGACGAACTGCCCCAACGTTCCGCCGGGAGGCGATGCCGCCTGCGCCAGAACGACCGCTGTCGTACCGACCGTCTCCGAACCTGTCATAACGTCTCCCCCCGACCGCTCTGTTCGGTCGTGAATTCTTCCGTGAAGGCCGCGTAGCGGTTCTCTTCAAGGGCCGTACGAATGCGCTCCATCAGGCGCTGGTAAAACCGGATATTGTGGATGCTCGCGAGCGTCGCACCCAGCATCTCTTTTCGCCGCGCCAGATGATGGAGGTAGGCGCGCGAGAAGTTCTGACACGTGTAACAGTCGCAATTGACGTCGACGGGACCGGTGTCCTCGGCGTGCACGGCGTTGCGGATGACGATGGATCCTCGCGATGTGAAGAGCATCCCGTTGCGTCCGTTTCGCGTCGGGATCACACAGTCGAAGAGGTCGTAGCCGAGACCGCACAGCTCGACCAGGTCGTGCGGTGTCCCCATGCCCATCATGTAGCGGGGCTTGGATTCAGGCAGCATCGCGACCGAATAGGCGGCTGTTTCCATCGTCTCGGGGCGCGCCTCACCGACCGAGAGTCCGCCGACCGCGTAGCCGGGGAAGTCGAGCGCGGACAACGCCTCTGCGTTCTCTGCTCGGAGATCTTCGAAGAGCCCGCCCTGCATGATCGCGAAGAATGTCGTGTCTTCACTGTCGTCGAAGGCCGCACGCGAGCGACCGGCCCAACGCAGTGTCCGTTCCGCTGCCGCTGCCGCCGCACGCCGGTCTCCCGGCTCTCCAGTGAGTACGTCGAAGACCATGCCGATATCCACACCCAGCCGCCGCTGGATCTCGACAGCGCGCTCGGGGCTCAACTCGAAAGGCGCACCATCGATGTGGGAGCGGAAAACCGCCCCCTCCTCCGCGATCCGAACACGGGTTGAGAGGCTGAAGAGCTGGTACCCCCCGCTGTCCGTGAGTATCGGCCCGTCCCAGCCCATGAAGCGATGGAGGCCGCCGAGTTTACTAATGGTTTCCGCGCCCGGCCGCAACGCGAGGTGGTAGGCATTGGACAGGAGGATCTGGACCCGCGATTCGCGCAGCTGGTCCGGCGTCACACCCCGTACGGTTCCGTACGTCCCCACCGGCATGAAAGCCGGGGTCTGTACCGATCCGTGCGGTGTCTGGAGGGTTGCACGACGACCGCCGGTACTGATCCGGGGACCTGACGAAAATGCGATCAATGACGGCTCTCCAATCTCTAGATGATGAGCATCGCGTCGCCGTAGCTGTAAAAGCGGTAGCGTTCGCGGATCGCCTGCTCGTAGGCGCTTCGCAGTCGCGCTTCGCCGGCCAGCGCCATGACCAGGCAGAGCAGGGATGAGGCCGGCAGGTGGAAGTTGGTGATCAGGCCGTCGATGACCCGGAACTCGTGGCCGGGGCGGATGAAGAGGTCGGTGCGGCCTTCCCAGGCGCCGACCGGTCCGGCGCCTTCTGCGACGGCGCCGGCGGCAGACTCGAGCGTACGCACGGTGGTGGTTCCGACGGCAATTACGCGGCCGCCGCCTGCACGTGTCTCGCAGATTCGGTCCGCGGTCTCCTGACTCACACCGCACCACTCCTCCTCCATGCGGTGTTCTTCGGGCGCAGCGCGCATGGGCAGGAACGTGCCGGGCCCTACGTGAAGCGTGACAAAGGCCATTCCCACCCCCGCTGCCGCCGCCTCTCCGATCAGCTCTTGCGTGAAATGGAGCCCCGCAGTGGGAGCCGCGACGGAGCCCTGCTCACGAGCGTAGACGGTTCGATAGCGCGCGTTATCATCGGTAACCGGCCCGTCCGGTCGCTCGAGATAGGGGGGCAAGGGCACTTCTCCCAGTCGTTCTGCGACTCGGTCCGGTGCTTCTGCGGCCGGCTCGCCTTCGCCCTGCCCGGATCGAAAGACGACCAGATGCCGACCTGCGCCGGTCGACTCGACAACCTCGCAGGCGGTTCCATCAGCCAGTATGAAGTGTTGTCCCTCGCGTACGGCCTTGCTTGCACGAACCATTGCGTGCACCGCTCCGTCAGTGCGCCTGGATCGCGCCTCGAGGAGCAGGATCTCGACCTCGCCTCCCGTCTCTTTGCGCCCGTGCAGTCGCGCGCGGAACACCGCGGAGTCGTTCGCGACCAGCAGGTCGCCGGGTTGCAGCAATGTTACGAGGTCCGCGAAGCGGTGGTGCGCGATGGCGGAAGATCCACGGTCGACGACCATCAGCCGGGAGCCTGTCCGCTCCGATGCCGGCTGCTGAGCGATCAGTTCATGCGGTAGCGCGTAATCCAGGTCGCCGGTCCAGATCGGGCCGTCGTTCTGCGCGCGGGCGGAATCAGTCACGCGAGTCAGTCCGACTTCTTGGCCTCTGTAGCCCTGATCAGCGGTGAGAGAAGATCGATCGGCAGGGGGAGCACGATTGTTGAACTGTTCTCGGACGCGACCTCGCTGAGTGTTTGCAGGAACCGCAATTGCACTGCCACGGGGTGATTCTCGATCTTGACCGCTGCCTCTGCCAGGCGCGTGGAGGCCTGAAATTCGCCCTCAGCGTTGATGACTTTGGCTCTTCGGTCACGTTCCGCCTCAGCCTGCTTCGCCATCGCGCGCTGCATCTCGTGCGGAAGGTCAATGTGCTTGACCTCTACCGTGACGACCTTGATCCCCCACGGGTCGGTCTGCTCGTCGAGGATCTTCTGAATCTGCTCGTTGAGACGATCGCGCTCGGAGAGCAGGTGGTCCAGCTCGGCCTGCCCGCAGACGCTTCGCAGAGTGGTCTGGGCGAGCTGGGACGTCGCGTACAGATAGTTCTCGACCTCGACAATCGCCTTGCTCGGTTCGATAACGCGGAAGTAGAGTACCGCGTTGACCTTTACCGAGACGTTGTCGCGCGTGATGACGTCCTGCGACGGAACGTCCATAGCAATGGTGCGCGTGTCGACACGCTCGAATCGCTCGATCAGCGGGATTACATAAATGATCCCCGGCCCGCGGTGGTCTCGAAG
>CAXQPB010000024.1:0-13808 GCA_964225545.1 Candidatus Nitrosopumilus sp.
TCAGACGTGTGCTCTTCCGATCTCCTGGACGTCCTTGTCGTTGAAGACTTCGTCTTGCTGAAGGAGGCCCAGCCCCAGGAGGGCGACTTCGGCCGCGAGGAATACCTCGCACAGTTCGCACTCGATTAAACGTACAGAGGCTGATCCAAGTGGCAATGCTCGATATCAACTGGAAACCAAGTAACAAGGAACTGCGCCAGTTCGCGGGGCTCTGCCTCGTCATCTTCGGCGGCATCGGGGCATGGGGTGCCTACCAGGACGGCCTTGAGGGGCATGCCCGGTGGTTCCTGATCGCGGCGGGAGCCCTCGGCGTGCCCGGTCTGCTTGTGCCCGCGCTGGTGCGACCGGTCTACGTGGCCTGGATGGCTCTCGCTTTTCCGATCGGCTGGACGGTTTCGCACCTGCTGCTCGGGTTCATCTTTTACGGAGTGATCACGCCCATCGGCTTGACTCTCAGGCTCTTCGGGTATGATCCGATGCATCGAGCCTTTGACCCGAAGGCGGAGACATACTGGAACGAGCACAGGACCGGCGGCGATCCGTCCGGTTACTTCCGGCAGTTCTGACAGGCGGAGAAAGAGAAATGGCAGCTAACGAGACCGAAGCAACGAAAAACGCTGGGAGCGACTTCGCCAAGCAAGCCGAGATGGCGCAGAGCGGCTTCTTCGGCGAGTTCATCGACTACCTCGCCAACAACAAGAAATGGTGGCTGACGCCGATCATCGTCGTTCTCCTCATGGTAGGCGGCCTGATCCTGCTCGGCGGTACCGCCGCAGCGCCGTTCATTTACACGCTGTTCTAGGATCCCCCTGCCCGGAATCCGGGCATCCGGCAGCGTAAGCGGGGTACGAGGCGTCCAGTTCTCGTACCCCGCTTGTCCGCGCCCCTCTCCTGCATCTTTTCCACCCCCGTTCGCTTGCGGATTCCGGTCTGAGAGGCCCCGTTTCATGGAGTCCTCAGCCTGACTCTGGTATCCCCACAGCCTTTCCAGGCCGGCAGGACGGCGAGAGTGGCGGAATTGGCATACGCACTAGACTTAGGATCTAGCCCGCTTTTGCGGTTGGGGGTTCGAGTCCCCCCTCTCGCACCACCGGCCTGCTTCGTGTATCCCCGAGCGCAGGCATGACAGAACAAGAATCCAGCAGCGAAAACACCCCCCTCGGGATCGAGCTCCAGGAAGAGGGCCCGATTCGCCGTATCCTCACAGTTCAAGTCCCCGGTCCCAGGGTCCAGGCGGCTTTGGAGCGCGCGTATCGCGACCTCGCGGGCAAGGCGAAGGTTCCCGGTTTCCGCAAGGGAAAGGTCCCTCGAAAGGTCCTCGAGCAGAACTACGGCGACCAGGTTCGGTCGGATGTCGTCGAGACGCTCATCGAGAGATGCTGCATCGAGGCGCTCCAGGAAAAGAGTATCGATCCCGTAGCCAACCCGCAGTTGCTGACGAAAGACTTTGCGGACGGCGAGGCATTGACCTTTCAGGTTCAGGTCGAGGTCCGGCCCGATTTCCAACTCGACAACTACAAGGGACTCGATGTGGAGAGACGAATCGTGCGTGTCGAGGACTCGCACGTCGAGCAGGCTCTCGGCTCCCTGCGCGAGCGCTACGCGACATTACTGACGGAAGAGGACCGGGTGAACGTCGCCGGCGGAGACGTGATTGTCTTCGACATGGACGCCTTCGTCGACGGTCTGCCGATGGATGATGCGAGCGGCAAAGGAATTCAGATCGAAGTTGGCGCCGGTCGTTTTCCGGAGGACTTCGAGGCAGGCGTAATCGGCGTGACGCGAGGAATTCAGACGCCCATCGACGTCAAGTTTCCCGATGATCACGGCGACGCGAATCTCGCCGGCAAGCTGGTGCGCTTTCAGGTGACCGTGCGCGAGATCAAGAACAAGATTCTCCCGGCGCTCGATGATGACCTCGCAAGCGAAGTGAATATCGAGGGGGTCGACTCGCTCGACGCGCTGCGTGGCAAGGTCCGGGAAGACCTCGAAGACCGCGCCGGTACGGATGCCGACCGGCGTGTGCGCAACGAGTTGTTGTCCCAACTCGTGGACGGAAACGAGTTCGCGGTACCCGACTCGCTCGTTGACCGCCAGATCGTCGAGGACCTGCGCTCAATGGGAGTTCAGTCGATACCGGACGAACGAGTGGACGAGATCCGCAAGGCGCTCGAGCCGGGCGCGATCAAGCAGGTGCGGGCACGTTTCATTCTCGATGAGGTTGCCGAGAAAGAAGAGCTCGCGGTCAGCGACGAGGATCTCGGCTCCGAAATCAATAGGCAGATCATGGGGGCAGGGGAGAACGCCGAACGCGCTCGGGAGTACTTCAGCAATCCGTCAGCTGTGCATGGATTGCGGGTCGGTATGCTGCGTGAGCGCGCGCTCGCGCGGCTGGCCGAGCTGGCAACGCAAAGAGACGTGTTTGTCGATGAAAGCCAGGTTGCCGACCCGGAAGGTTCGGGCTAATCTTCAACGCAGTCACGATGGGGAGCGGTTCACGCCTCCCCAATGGTGAAAAGAGATACAGAGGACTGAATGGCACTCGTTCCAATAGTAGTCGAGAACACCGGACGGGGAGAGCGTTCTTACGATATCTACTCGCGTCTGCTCCGGGAGCGTATTGTTTTCCTCGCCGACGAGATCAACGACACGGTTGCGTCTCTGATCACCGCCCAGCTTCTTTTTCTCGAGGCCGAGGACCCTGACAAAGAGATTTTTCTGTACGTGAATTCGCCCGGGGGCCTCGTTACGGCTGGTTTGGCGATTTATGACACGATGCAGTATATCCGCCCGGCGGTCTCGACTCTGTGCCTCGGGCAGGCGGCCAGCATGGGCGCTGTCCTGCTCGCTGCCGGCGCGAAAGGCAAAAGATACGCTCTGCCGCACTCCCGCATCATGATCCATCAACCGATCGGGGGGGTGCAGGGGCAGGCCTCAGACATCGACATTCAGGCTCGGGAGATCCTCCGCCTGCGGGAGCAGTTAAACGAGATGCTTTCCAGGCACACGGGCCAGGATGTTGCTACAATACAAAAGCACACCGACCGCGACCGTTTCATGAACGGCCACGAGGCCGTCGACTTCGGGCTCATCGACGAGGTAATCGTCACGCGCCCAAAACCGGCCGGGTAGGGAGTTGCGCGGGGAGTCCTGATTCATGGCGAGCAAGAGCGACGATAAGACGAAAGATCTCGTCTGTTCCTTCTGCGGCAAGGGCCAGGAAGAGGTCAGGAAGCTGATCGCGGGTCCGACCGTCTACATCTGCGACGAGTGCATTGACCTCTGCAATGACATTATTGCTGAGGAGTGCGACCAGGAAGACGCGATCAACGCGGTCTCCTCCGTCCCCAAGCCTGTCGATATACAGAAGGTACTCGACCAGTACGTTGTCGGGCAGGAGCACGCCAAGAAAGTTCTCTCGGTAGCCGTTCACAACCACTACAAGCGTATCGACTCGGCGATGGTTACCGGCGACATCGAGCTTCAGAAGTCGAACATCCTGCTGATCGGTCCGACGGGTTCGGGCAAGACGCTCATGGCCCAGACCCTGGCGCGCTTTCTTCAGGTCCCGTTCGCGATCGCCGACGCCACGAGCCTCACGGAAGCCGGATACGTCGGAGAGGACGTGGAGAACATCATTCTCAACCTCCTCCAGAACGCTGACTACGATGTCGAGAAATGCCAGCGCGGCATTGTCTACATCGACGAGATCGACAAGATCGCGCGCAAGGGGGACAACCCGTCGATCACCCGTGATGTTTCGGGAGAGGGCGTCCAGCAAGCACTTCTGAAGATCATCGAAGGAACAACCGCGAGCGTGCCCCCGAAGGGCGGACGCAAGCATCCTCAACAGGAGTTTCTGCAGGTCGACACGACCAACATTCTCTTCATCTGCGGCGGCGCTTTCGTCGGACTCGAAGACATCGTCCGTCGGCGCATCGGTATGAAGGGGATGGGCTTCGGCGCTGACGTGCGCGGCAGCCAGGATCCGAAAAACCAGACGCTGCTCCACGAGGTGCAGACCGAGGACCTCCTCAAATTCGGACTCATTCCTGAGTTCGTCGGCCGCCTGCCTGTGATTGCCACACTCGAGGACCTTGACGAGGGCGCACTCGTTCGCATTCTCAAGGAGCCGAAGAACGCGCTCACCAAGCAGTACACCAAGCTCTTCGAGATGGAGAATGTCCGGCTCAAGTTTACGGATGGGGCTCTTGCGGCAATCGCCCGGGAAGCTCTGACGCGAAAATCCGGTGCACGCGGACTCCGCGCGATTATGGAGTCGATAATGCTGGACGTCATGTATGACGTCCCGTCTCATCCCGAGATCGAGGAAGTCGTGATCTCGCAGGAAGTCGTCGAGAACAAGGAAAAGCCCATCGTCGTATACGCCAGTGCGTCGCGGGCCAGCTGATTCGGTCGCTATTGCGAGTGCGCCCCGGCTGGGAAAATCCACCGGGTCGTCCAGAAGCGGGGGGGAGTAGATAGGGTATGTCGAAAGAGAAGGAGTCCATGGTCTTCCGAAAATCTCCGCAGACGGCAGGCGGTGACGACGTCAATCGTGGCGATCGTCAGCTACCGCTTCTCCCGCTTCGTGACATCATTGTTTTTCCGCACATGGTCGTCCCCCTTTTCGTCGGGAGACAGAAATCGATCGCAGCCCTCGAGGCAGCGATGGATGCCGACCAGGACATCGTTCTTGCCGCTCAGCGCGACGCAAAGACCAACGAGCCGGCGGAAGACGACATTCACCGCGTCGGCACGGTCGGCACAGTGGTTCAATTGCTCAGACTCCCCGATGGGACCGTGAAGGTTCTGGTCGAGGGGAAGTACCGGGCGCAGATCACCGAGTACGTTGACAACGACCACTTCTTCTCCGTTCAGACCGAGGAGGTTGAGGAGGGAACGGCGATGAGTTCGGAGCTTGAGGCGCTTGTTCGCAGCATCAACTCGACCTTCGAAGCCTACGTTCGGCTCAACAAGAAGATTCCGCCGGAAATGGTCATGACGGTGTCGTCCATCGAGGATCCGTCGAGGCTCGCCGACACCATCGTGTCGCATCTCGGGATCACCCTCGAGGATCGTCAGGCACTGCTCGAGACGTTCGAAGTCTCGATGCGGCTCGAGAAAGTCCTCGGCCACATGCGGTCCGAGATGGAAATCCTAGAGGTCGAAAAACGAATTCGCTCCCGGGTCAAGAAACAGATGGAGAAGACCCAGAAGGAGTACTACCTCAACGAGCAGATGCGGGCCATCCAGAAAGAGCTCGGGGAAAAAGACGAGTTCCGCAACGAAATCCAGGAACTCGAGGATGCTCTGGCAAAGTCAAAGATGCCGGAGGAGGCCCGCGAGAAGACCGAGAAAGAGATCAAGAAGCTCAAGCTGATGTCTCCGATGTCGGCTGAGGCCACCGTCGTCCGAAATTACATCGACTGGATGCTCGGGTTGCCGTGGGAGGATCACTCCGAAGACGTCATTGATATCGACCAGGCCCGACGCGTGCTCGATGAAGACCACTACGGTCTGGACAAGGTGAAGGATCGCATTCTCGAGTATCTGGCGGTAACGAAACTAGTGGGTTCGATCAAGGGGCCGATCCTTTGTCTCGTAGGCCCTCCCGGCGTCGGAAAGACCTCGCTCGGGCGCTCAATCGCCCGCTCGCTCGATCGCCACTTCGTACGTATCTCTCTGGGCGGCGTGCGTGATGAGGCCGAGATTCGCGGCCACAGGCGGACGTACATCGGAGCAATGCCCGGCAAGATCATTCAGAGCATGAAGAAGGCCGGCAAGGGAAACCCCGTCTTCCTTCTCGATGAGATCGACAAGATGTCGACCGATTTCCGAGGGGACCCCGCCTCGGCGATGCTGGAGGTTCTCGATCCGGAGCAGAACGCGAGCTTCAATGACCATTACCTCGACTGCGATTACGATCTGTCGAAGGTCATGTTCGTAACCACGGCCAATGTGCTCGACCGAATTCCGCGTCCTCTTCAGGATCGCATGGAGATCATCCGGATTGCGGGCTACACCGAGATTGAAAAGCTGAACATCTGCAAAAGGTTTCTCATCCCGAAACAGCGCGAGACCAACGGGCTTGAAGACGAGCAGATCACCTTCTCCGATAATGCGCTTCTGACGATCATCCGCCGCTACACCAAAGAGGCGGGAGTCCGGAGCCTCGAGCGGGAGATTGCTTCATCCTGCCGTAAGGTCGCGGTGGAGATGGTTCGGGATAATGCGCCTGAGACCGTGCATGTGAATGCTCGGATGCTGGAGAAGTACCTCGGCCCGCCGAAGTTCCGTTACGGTCGCGCGGAGGCCGAGCCCATGGTCGGTGTCACGACCGGCCTGGCTTGGACTGAACTCGGCGGGGAGCTGTTGAACACCGAAGTGACGGTTCTTCCGGGCAAAGGGAAGCTGACAATCACGGGCCAACTCGGAGATGTCATGCAGGAGTCGGCGCAGGCTGCGATGAGCTACATTCGCTCGAGGGCGCATGAACTCGGCCTGCCTCCGGATTTCTACCAGCACATCGATGTTCACATCCACGTCCCGGAAGGCGCGATCCCGAAGGATGGGCCTTCCGCGGGAATCACCATGGCGACCTCGCTGATTTCAGCCCTCACGCGGTTGAAGGTGGATCCCGACACGGCGATGACGGGAGAGATCACCCTGCGCGGTCGTGTGCTCCCGATCGGCGGGCTCAAAGAAAAGGTGATGGCGGCGCATCGCGCCGGCATCAAGAGAATTCTCTATCCCGCAGAAAACACGCAGGATATACGGGAGATTCCCAAGACGGTGCTCAAGGAAATGGAGATGCACGCGGTCGAGCATCTCGACGACGTGCTGATTCACGCCCTCCAGCTGCCGGAGGGCAGAGAGTCGGTTTTTGTGGCGGAGAAGCTGGAGGATCAGGATCTGGTGCCCCTTGCTGTGACACAGGGGCGAGGCACGCGGTCCGACGGAGAAGGCGGAGTGCTCGCGCACTGAGGCCCGAAAAAGGGAAAAGAAAAGTCCAGATGACGGGCGGTTAGCTCAGCTGGGAGAGCACCTGCCTTACAAGCAGGGGGTCACCTGTTCGAGCCAGGTACCGCCCACCACCTCTCCGGCCGCGACGTGGCTCCGGGAACCCAGACCGGGAATTGATAGAGTCGCGGCTTGAAGTCCGATTGCCCAGCTGTTACTTAGGCCTACTTGGCCGGTTTCGGCTGATGCCGCTGGCGGCGGTTTGCGGGGTAGTAGTTCAGTTGGTTAGAACGCCGGCCTGTCACGCCGGAGGTCGCGAGTTCGAGTCTCGTCGGCCCCGCCACTCCGAAGCCAGCCAGCGGCAGTGAGAATGAGCTGCGGCTCCTCCCGATGGATGGGAGGACGCGCTGCAGGGGCGCCCGCCGGGAACCGATCCGGGCGGGTCTTACGGGCAAGACGGACAAATGGAACGCGTAACACGAAGCTTGACCACCGAAGAGGCGAGAGCCGCGCGCAAGTGGCTGATCGTCGACGCCGAGGGGCAGACTCTTGGCAGGCTGGCAACCGTTGTCGCCTCACGGCTTCGCGGTAAGCATAACCCGCAGTTCACTCCGCACGTTGATTGCGGAGATTTCGTCGTTGTCATCAACGCCGACAAGATCGTACTGACGGGCAACAAGCTTGCTGACAAGAAGTATTACCATCACACCGGATATCCGGGTGGCATTCGGGAGACGACAGCGGCGCGGCTTCTCGAACGGAAGCCGGAGGAGCTTGTGGTCAACGCGGTGACAGGAATGCTGCCGCGCAATCGGCTGGGCCGAAAGCTTGTTGCGAAATTGAAAGTTTACGCAGGCGCAGAGCATCCGCACGCAGCGCAGAAGCCGGAGACGCTGGCCGTCTGAGGCCGGTGGACGGGACGAGAACAGCATGAGCACGATCCAGGAGTATCCAGCAACGGGGCGACGCAAGTCGGCCGTAGCGCGTATTCGGCTTCGACCGGGAACGGGCAAAATCGTTGTCAACCGGCGTGAGCTGGAAGACTACTTTCCACGGCCGACAGCTCGCATGGTCATCGCGCAGCCGCTGGAGCTCACCGGCACAACACACGCCTACGATATTCACGTACAGGTCGGCGGCGGTGGCGTTTCCGCACAGGCCAGTGCCGTGCGTCACGCAATCAGCCGCGCTCTCTGCGAAGCGCGCTTGGATTCGCGGCCTGCCTTGAAGAAAGCCGGATACCTGACGAGGGATTCTCGTGAGGTCGAACGAAAGAAATACGGCCGGCATAAGGCCCGCAAACGACCTCAGTACTCGAAGCGTTAGCGGGAACGGTCCCGAACCATCATGAGCAAGCGAACCGCCGTCCGGGTGGCTGTCGTCGGTGCGACGGGCTACGCCGGAGCCGAACTCGTGCGCCTTCTCGCAGTGCATCCGGTCGCGAAGCTGACGCACGTCACGTCGGAACGCGACGCCGGTAAAGCGATTGGTTCGGTCCACCGCACGCTGGGTTTCACCGGACTCACGCTCGAGTCTGTCGACGTCGAGGTCATCGCCGGTCGCGCCGACCTGGCTTTTGTTGCTCTGCCTCATGGCACATCCGCCGGAGTCGTCGCCGAGCTGCTGGACCGTGGGCTTCGAGTTGTCGACCTCGGCGCGGATTTCCGTTTTCAGGACAGGTCGCTTTACGAGCAGTGGTATGGAGGACATGAAGCGCCCGCCCTTCTGGAGGAGGCGGTCTACGGGCTGACCGAGCACTACCGCGACGCAGTGGCGGATGCGCGACTGGTCGCCAACCCCGGCTGCTACCCGACAGGCGCGCTGATGCCGACGATTCCGCTCGCGGACCAGATCCGCTCCACAGTTTTCGTCGACTCGAAGTCCGGCACCAGTGGAGCCGGCCGCAAGGCGGACCAGTCGCAGCTGTTTGCAGAGGTCTCGGAGAATATCCGCCCTTACAAAGTATGGAGCCACAGGCATCAGCCGGAGATCGAGTCGCGACTGGCTGCGGCAGGAGGCAGCGTCCAGGTGCGCTTCACGCCCCATCTGTTGCCGATCGCACGAGGCCTGCTCACCGCCTGCTACGTGGAGCTGGCTGAAGGGGCCCTCCCCGGGGATGCGCTGCATGCCGCCTACGAAAACGAGCCATTCGTTCGCCTGGTGGGAGAGGGGCAAGTCCCGGAGCCGCGAAATGTCCGGGGCACGAACATGGTTGAGATCGGCTGCGTGCATGACGAGACGACAGGCAGTGCAGTGCTCTTTTCCGCGATCGACAATCTCGGCAAGGGTGCCGCGGGGCAGGCCGTTCAGAACCTGAACTGCATGCTCGGGCTCGACGAGACGGCGGGGCTCGGGTCGCTCATCCCGGCACTCCCCTGATCCGCAGTGGGGCGTTGCCCGACAGTTCGCTCCATCGAACGCACCGGTGGTAGCTCAGCGGGAACTCGCCAGCATGCTGGCGGCAAGGAATCCGAAGCCGACATTCGCCAGCCAGGCGGCGGCGACAGGCGGCAGTACCCCGCTTCGGCCGATCGACATGGCAACGGCCATCGTGACCCAGTAGGCGAACCCGGCTGCCATTCCCGCAACCAGAGCCCATGCCATTCCAGTTCTTCGCCCCACCCGCAGCGCGATCGGCAGGCCGAGGAGCACGCTGATCACGCCGGAGAACGGTACGGCCAGCTTGGCCTGGAGGTCGACTTCAAGGCCGGTCGCTTCGAGTCCGCGGGCACGCAGGACATCGACCTCGCGTCGCAGGGCGCGATAGGAAAGGTCGCGCGCGTTGCGCCGGCGGTTCGAGAAATCGCGCGGCGTCGCTTCGAGCCGGAACTCGCCGGGGCGTAGAGGGCGGGTCCGGTCCGCGCTGCCCGGTGTCACATCCTGCACCGTCCCGGACTCGATCTGCCACTCCTGATCTACCCATCGCGCCAGCGGAACCGAGATAACGCGGGTGAGGCGAAACGATGCGTCGGTCTCATAAACGACCAGTCCGTGGAGAGTCTCGGCTCCGGCGTCGTAATAGTCGACGTTCGCATAGCCATGCAGCGCCTGCAGCCAGAGCGAGCTCGAGTTGTACAGGCCTCGCGCTGCTTTCTTCTTGATCTCGATATCGTTGATGTCGTGATAGCGAACAGCCGTCGGTGGAACGACGATTTCACTCCACGCCAGCGCGAGCAGGCTGAGCAGCACACCGACCGTCACCAGGGGAGCCGCGATCTGAAGCGGACCGATACCGCACGCGCGCATGGCCAGAACCTCGCGGTTGCGCACCAGAAGCCCCACGCTGACAAGCACCGCCAGCAGCGCAGCGGCAGGGTAAACGTCGGTGAAAGTCGCCGGAATTTTGAAGAGGTAGTAGGCCGCTACGGTTGTTGCCGTCGGCTGGTACTTCAGCAGATTTCCGATCCGCTGGAGGAAGTCGATGACGAGAAACAGGGACGTTCCAGCCGCCATCGCCAGCAGGAAGACCCGGATGTACTGGACGGCGAGATAGCGACCGATGAGGCTCACGTTTCAGGGCGGCTTGCTGCAGGTTTGCGACGCTTGGGAGGGAAGAGACGTCCGTCTTGTGCGGTGCGGACAAACAGCGCGAGTCCGACGATCGCCAGCGCCATGTTGGGCAGCCACATCCCCAGGTCGAGCGGAAGCCCACCCCGGCGGACCATCGTCATTACGCCGCTCAGGGCGAAGTAGTAGACCAGAATGATCAGTATACTGACGCCGAAGCCGCGCGCACGAACGGCCCGAGAGCGCTGGATGCCGAGCGATATTCCGATGAGCGGCAGGATCAACGCCGCTGCGGCCAGCACGAACTTGCGCTGGATCTCGATTCCCTCTTCGACCGCGGACTCGCCCCTGGCCTGTTTCCCGTCGCGTGTCGCGATCAATTGACTCCAGGTCATTTCGGGTGGCTGCACGGTGCGACTGATCCGATCGGGGCCGACTTCCTCGTCGAGGTCGAGGTTGACCTCGAGAGACTCGAAGTCGGTCTTGTCGTAACTTTCCTGACCCGCGTGGTATGACAGGCTCGTGCCGTCGAGCATCTGCAGGTAGACGGTTTTGGCGTCTTCGTTGCTGACCAGACGACCGGCCTGCGAAAAGATCGTGGTACGGCGGTAGCTCTCCCGCTCATCGGACACGAGAATCCCCTTCATCAGGCCGGTGCTCCGCTCGATACTGTCGACGTAGATTACCATCCCGCCGAAGCTCGAATTGAACACCTGTGGTTTCAACGCTGCCGTGGCACGGGTTTTTGCGATCTCGTAGATCGTCCTGTTCACCTCGCGATTGGCCCACGGGCGCGCGTAGACTCCCAGAACACAGGTCGAGACCGCGACCAGTCCCGCGAACATCAACACCGGGACCGCCAGCTGTCCGAGACTCAGACCTGCGGCTCGAAGCGCGGTGAGCTCGCCGTCCGTCGAAAGTCGTCCGAACGCGACGACGATTCCGAGCAGCAGCGCCATCGGGATTGTCGTCTCGAGGAAAGACGGAAGAATGAAGGCGAACAGTTCGAGGACCTGCGTGACAGGCACGCCACGCGCCAGCACCAGGTCGACCAGCTCCAGGATCCGAGCAATCAGCAGGACGAAGGTGAAGATCGCAAGTCCCGCGAGGAACGCTCCGCCGATCTCCCCGATCAGGTAGTTCCTCAGGGTTTTGCCCATGGGTTGCGGCATAGTAGACAAGCCGGGGGGCGCTGTACAGCAGGCCGCGACGGGTTGCACCGCCGTGTGGTCGCGCTGAGCAAGCGGCCCCGGAGACCACTCATGCGATCCGACGAACGAGGAAAGAGGCGCCGTGGACGTGACGCGGAAGCGCCGGGAAAAGTCGCGCTGCACATTGGCGGATTCCACGCGGTGCAGGCGGCGTTGGAGGCGGTCAGCGACCAGTCGACCTCCGGAGCGAGCGGCGAAGCGAAAAAGAGCCGATCCATGGTGGAGAGGGTGGATGAGATCCTCGTCGAACGCGGCGGAGGCCGCGTCGGGACGTTCGGTTCGAGGCCCGGCGGCGGCCGGCGCAGGAGAGCCGAGGGCATCCTCGAGGCGGCTGCGAGGGCCGGAATCCCGGTGCGACCCGCGGAGGACGGCGAATGCGACCGCCTGACCGGCGTACGCTCGCAGGGGCTCGCCGCTGCGATCCGTTATCGATACGGGGAGTTTCCCGACCTGCTGGCCGAAGGAGAGGGGGTGCTCGTTTTTCTCGACGGCGTCGAGGACCCCCACAATCTGGGAGCTGTAATCCGGACCGCTGCTGCGGTAGGGGCGGACGGAGTTGTCATTCCGCGCCACCGGGCCGCCTCGGTGACACCCGCGGTCATTCGCGCATCTGCCGGAACTGCGGTTGTGGTGCCGGTTTGCCGAGTCACCAACCTTGTCCCGGCAATTCAGCAGGCCCGCGAGGCCGGCTGCTGGGTTACAGGCCTTGCCGCTTCCGGCGCGACGCTTCTCCAGCCGGGTGCGCCCGATATTCGCACCGCTTTGGTGGTCGGCGGCGAGGGCAGGGGCCTGCGGGATCTGGTGGCGCGAAATTGCGACGAAATAGCCCGGCTGCCAATGGCCGAAGGGGTCGAATCGCTCAATGCGTCCGCCGCCGCCGCCGTTGCCCTGTACCGGCTGTGCGAAGCCCGGCTCTACCCGGGGCCCCGGCGTGTTGACACGCTGCAAAAGCGTTGATAATTGACCGTGTTCCGCGTCTGCTGAGACTGCTTAGAGGAGGGCATTGCGGTCGGAAATGTCCACCGGGCGACTTGGCGACGCGCTTGGCGCGGCGAACGACAAGCACGGACGAGCTCACGTTTCTTGGTCCTGCGACGGTTTAACGGTTCCAGTTTTTGAAGGGCATCTCCACGTCAGGTCGGTTACCGACGGACGATCTGACACGGATTGCCGATGTAGCTCAGTTGGTAGAGCAGCTGATTTGTAATCAGCAGGTCGCCAGTTCGAGTCTGGCCATCGGCTCCGCCCGTCGAAGCGGCTTGATCGAACCTTTCGAGAGGCGCGCAAGACACGCGCATCAGGCGAGATAAGGTTTGGAACGGGTCGGGCGATGTTCGGAAGATCGCGAACATCGTCGGGTGCTTCGAAGCATCTGGAACGAGACGGGGCGTGGCGTGATTACTTTCGCGCAGTCGCCCGAGGCGAGAGGGAGCAATTGCCCGACGGTACGACGGGCGCCTGGCAGCGGTTCGATCGGAGATTTGAGGAGAGGTACCCAAGTGGCCAACGGGAGCAGACTGTAAATCTGCCGGCGAATGCCTACGGAGGTTCGAATCCTCCCCTCTCCACCACCGGAATTGGGTGCGACGACACGACTCGAATCGCGAGCGGTCGGCGCGAGCGAAAAAAAGCCCGGACGAAGCGGATATCGCGGCGAGCGGGCAGGTTCATGCGGGAGTAGCTCAGTTGGTTAGAGCATCAGCCTTCCAAGCTGAGGGTCGCGAGTTCGAATCTCGTCTCCCGCTCCATGATTGAATGATTCGAATGATCCCGGTCCGGCGGTGTGCACGACGCCGGGTCGCAGGGAAAGCAGGCGTGCGATGAAGGCGAAGCGGAGCAGTCGGACGAACCAGAAGGGAATCGACGCGGTGCCGGCCCACGTAGCTCAGTCGGTAGAGCACGTCCTTGGTAAGGACGAGGTCACCGGTTCAAGTCCGGTCGTGGGCTCCAGTGCCGCGACACGAGTCGTCGGTGCAACCGCCCGGAAGAAGTAGATCGGCAAGGAGAGAGAAGGATGGCCAAGGAGAAATTCGAGCGCACCAAGCCGCATGTGAACGTCGGAACGATCGGTCACGTCGACCACGGGAAGACGACGCTGACAGCGGCGATCACACTGGTGCAGTCGAA
>CAXQPB010000025.1:0-46469 GCA_964225545.1 Candidatus Nitrosopumilus sp.
CCTTCTCGCCGAACACGGCGACGTCCGGCATGACCATATTGAAAAGAGCGGCGACAACGGTCGTCACCCCCTCGAAAGGCCCCGGCCGCCCGGGGCCGCAAAGAGTATCGGTAAGACCGTTCACTCCGACACGCGTTGCAGCGTCAGCAAGGTAGACCGCATCAGCCTCCGGCATGAACAGGACCTCGACGCGCTCGCCCTCGAGCAGCGCGCGGTCACGCGCGTCGTCTCGGGGATACGCATCGAAGTCATCAGACCGGTCGAACTGTGTGGGGTTGACGAAGATCGACACCACGACGACATCGGCTTCGTCCCGGGCATGACGCACGAGCTCGAGATGCCCTTCGTGGAGGAACCCCATCGTCGGCACGAAACCGATCGTCAGCCCGCCGAGGCGGACCTGACGGGCGAACTCCTGCATCTTGTCGATGTCGCGAATGACCTTCACTGCTCGATCTCGTCGGGCGCGTGCTGTGCGAAGCCTGCCTCTGTTCCGCCGTCAGGCTTCCTTGCGCAGCCGTACCGGTCGCGGCGCGGAGAACTCGTGTTCTTCGGTCGGGAAAGCGCCTGAGCGAACTTCGCGCACGTAGCTCCGCATCGCATCGTGCGCGATGGTTCCGACATTCGCGTAGCGCTTGACGAACTTCGGCGCGATACGCTGCTCCAGACCGAGCACATCGTTGATCACGAGCACCTGCCCATCGCAGTTCACACCCGCCCCGATGCCGATGGTCGGAACCGATATCTCTCGGGTGATCTCTGCGGCAAGCTCAGCCGGCACGCCTTCAATGACGATTGCGAACGCTCCCGCTTCTTCCAGAGCGAGAGCGTCCGCGATCAATCGGTCGCGGGCACCTGGCGTCTTACCCGTTTTCCGTCCCTGAACTTTGTGTCCGCCCATGCGGTGAATGGACTGTGGAGTCAGCCCGATATGTCCGCAGACCTGAATATCGACATCAACGAGACGACTGACGGTCTCGGCAACGTTGACTCCGCCCTCGAGCTTCACGCACTCGGCGCCGCCTTCCTTGATCATGCGTCCGGCGTTGCGCAGGGCGTCCTCATGGCTGACCTGGTAGGAGAGAAACGGCATGTCGCCGACCACCAGCGCGCGGGAACGGCCACGAGCGACCATCCGCGTGTGGTAGATCATCTCGTCGATCGTAACGCCGAGCGTGTTCTCGTGCCCCTGCACAACCATCGCCAGGGAGTCCCCGACGAGCAGCATGTCGGCGCCTGCGGCGTCGGCCAGCTGGGCGAACGTGTAGTCGTACGCCGTGAGCATGGCGAGCTTGCGCTCTCCCTTTGAAGCGAGAACGGAAGGAACGGTTACCTTTGCCTCTTCGAAGCGGGTCGCCATCTGCGAAACCTCCCGAACCGGTCCGGAAGGCCAGCAACCCGAGCGCGGAACAACGAGGGCGTCGAGTCGATACGACTCGTTCCCGCGCACGTCCCCGTGCGGAAGGTCATCAGGCTCCCGTCTCGGTCCTATTGATGCGGCACAGGCCTCGCTCGCGCGCGGTCCCCTGACGCTCAGCCGGATCCAAGCGGTACGTAATGCTGGACACCCTGCCCCATGCGGCCAATCTCTCGGACAAGGTCGGCGCGGTCGCCGCCATTATCGACAAAGTCGATGTCCGAGGTGTTCACCACCAGTAACGGAGTGTCCGTATAGGCATGGAAGAAGCGCCTGTACGCCTCGACCAGCCGTTCCATGTAGTCGCGACCGATGAAACTCTCATGCGGACGTTTCCTACGTTTCAGCCTCTTCAGCAGAACCTCGGTCTTCGCATCGAGGAAAACCACGAGATCCGGCTTGCGAACCCGCGCGTCGAGCAGCCCGTAGATGCGCTCGTAGAGCGCCATCTCGTCGTTCGTCAGCACGAGTTCCGCGAAGATTCGGTCCTTCGCGAAAATATAATCGGCCACCGTAGCGCGCTGGAACAGGTCAATCTGACGCAGGTCCTGCTGCTGCCGGTATCGCTCCATGAGGAAGGAGACCTGTGCTGTGAAGCCAAAGCGCTCCGGGTCCTCGTAGAAGCGGGGCAGGAAGGGGTTTTCTTCCGCAGGCTCGCGGATCAGTCGTGCTCCGGACTCTTCAGCCAGCACTGAGGCGAGGGCGGTTTTACCCACCGCAATCGGCCCCTCCAGCGCTATGTAGCGAGCGTCCCGCAGCATTCCCCGACCCCGGTTCCAGCCACCATCGAAACTCCACTGGTACCACGGAGCAACCAGCCAGTCCACCGGGCCGGACCGGGTCGCGGCGCGATCGGGTGCGTGTGGCTACCCGGGAGAGGGGGTGTTCCGGGCCGATCTGGTAAACTCGTCAGGCAAATGGGAATGACAGCAAAAGCCGCCGAAAAAGAAGCCGCGCGCTTTCTCATCATCGGTCTCGACGAGGACGGCAAGGGTGAAATAGAACCGTCGATCGCGCTGCTGGACGAGGTAAACCCGCTCGGCTCGATCCTTTTCGCCCGCAATAGGCCCGACCGCGAGAGCCTGACCGCTCTGACGTCAGCAATCGCAGAGCGCGATCCGGCCGGCATTATCGCGATCGACCACGAGGGGGGCCGGGTCGACAGGCTGCCGGAACCGTTCACCCACTTTCCACCCGCCCTCCAGATGGCCCGCTGCGCAGACCCCGGCGTGCTGCGGGAGGTCGGCCGCGCGCAGGCCGCCGAGCTTCGGGCCGCCGGCTTCAACGTCAACTTCGCACCCGTGCTCGACATTCACACCAACCCTGAAAACCCGATCATCGGCGATCGCGCGTTCGGGACGACGCCGGAGGAGGTCATCCACAACGCCCTCCCCTACATGCAGGGCCTGACCGAGGGCGGGATCATCGGCTGCGGGAAGCACTTCCCCGGCCACGGCGATACCAACTGCGACTCGCACCTCGAGTTGCCGTACCTCGATTGTCCGGCAGAGCGGCTGCAAACCCTTGAAATGAGGCCGTTCGCGCGTGCGATCACGGCGGGCGTGCCGATGCTGATGACCGCCCATGTGGTCTACCGCGGCCTCGACCCCGAGCGACCGGCCAGCCTGAGCCCGACCATCATTCAGGAACACCTGCGGGGTCGACTCGCTTTTCGGGGGGTCGTGGTTTCCGATGATCTCGAGATGCAGGCGATCACTGACAACGGCTCGGTCGGTGACGCCGCCGTCGAGGCCGTTCGGGCAGGTAGCGATGCGATCCTTGTATGCCGGCGGGCAGAGCGGGTTCGCGAGGCCCTCGAGGGTCTGGCCAGAGCCATCGAGAGCGGTCGCATCGGCCACGCAGCGCTCGCTGACGCGGAACGCCGACGGGTCCGACTCCTCAAAAGAATCGCGCGCGCTTCCTCCGGCTCGCCGGACCCCGAAGCCATCGGTGCGTTAACGCACAGGCAGCTGTCTTCCCGATTGGACTGAAACCTGTAGAATGTCGCGAGACGGCCCATGGCACTTGCTCAAACAGGTGGTGAGGGGGCTGGGCGGACGAGCGGCTGGTACGGGCTTTTCGGGCTTTCTTCCGACCCTTTCGGCGAGGATAGCGGGGACTACTATTACGGTTCCCGCTATGGCGTCGAGTCCCTGAGACTTGAACAGGCGCTGGAGCGCAAGCGCGGCGTCGTGGTTGTTACCGGACCGCCCCGGACGGGTAAGTCCGCGCTGCTGCGCTCAGCACTCGCACACGTCGAGACCGCAGCGGTCGCGACGATCTCGGCCGCCGATCGCCCGCCGGCCTCCGTCATCGAAGCGCTCGCAGGCGGCGACGATCCCGAACCGGAACGCGCGGCGTCAGCCCCGCGCCGGGCCCGGCTTCTCAGGATTCTCAGAAAGGCCCATGCGGCCGGTCGGCCGGTTGTCTGCGTTGTCGAAGACGCTCACTGCGCCAATGCGGGCCAGCTTCGCGAGCTGATTGCAGCTCTGGAGGTGACGGCGGAGACCCAGGGCGTCGTGCAGGTCGTTCTCGTCGGAGACCCCGAGCTGAACCGGACCCTCCAGTCCTCGGCGCTCAAGCCGCTGCGCACGCGGATCACGGCGCGCATCGAAACGGCGCGGCTTTCGGCAGGCGAGGTCGCGGAGTTCGCCATGGACCGCCTCGAATTCGCCGGATCGACCGCTGCGGCGCGAATCTTCCCGCCGGCGACTATTACCGCGATCCACCGGCTGACACGCGGCGAGATTGCGGGAGTGGCCCCGATCGCTCGCGCATCGCTGATTCGCGCGACCGAGATGGGGTCGTTCAGCGTCAGCCCGGAGCACGTCGAGCACGCCGTGGCCCGCTGCGAGCATCTGCAGCCTGCTCCCCTCCCCGGCCGCCTCGCTGCGCTCGGGCCGCTTCGCAACTGGGTGACTTCCGCATCCGCGCTGGGTTTGATCGTACTGGCGCTCGCGGTGGCTGCCGCCCAGGTCAAGATGATCGGCGGTCCCCGCAAACCCGTAGAAGCCTCGCTCGCTGCAATCCAGGCGGTTGCGGAATCGGGGACGACCGAGAGCGACAACGCAGAGGCGATTGCCGAGCGCACGGTATCCGACCGGACCGAATACGCCGCGCTCTTCGCGCAGCTGCGATCACCTCGCGAGGAGTTTCTCTCGGGCACACCCTATGAAGTAGAGATCGCACCGCCTCCGCGACCGGGCAGCGCCCCGACCCGGGTGGACAATCCACCGATCGTCGAGATGCCGCTGCCGCCCAGCGCTCCGGGCGATTTCGGCGATCCGGGGGCGACACGACTTCCTGACGCGGGGCCCTCAGGAATGCCCGCGACGCCGTTCCCGCCGGCGCCATCGAGTTCTTCCGGAAATACGCAGCCCCCGCCGGATCTGCCGGGCTGGCCAGGCTCGCCGGGATTGCGAAACTCCTCCTCCCCGGCGAATGCGCCCGCAGGGCCGCATGTGTCATTGCAGGTCGGAGCGTTCCGCGACATGCGAAGCGCGAACGCGCTCCGCACGAACCTCTCGCGCAGCTTCCCCGACGTTTACATCAGCACGATCGACTCGGGCGGCGAGCCGCTTCATCGCGTGCGCGTGGGTCGCTTCGGAACCGCCGAGGAGAGCCTGCCTCTCAAGCAGAGGCTTCAGTCGATGGGCTACCCATCGTTCCGAGTCGACGAACGCTAGTCGGCGAGGCCGGCAGCCTTGCGACCGGCAGCAACCATCTTCGCCAGCCCCTTTTTGTAGTTCGATTTCACCACACCGTGCTCGGTAATGATTCCGCTGACGAGTTCAGCCGGAGTCACATCGAATGCCGGGTTGAAGACCTCCACACGCTCGGCAGCGACACGCCGCCCCGCGACGTGGGTGACCTCCCGCGGGTCGCGCTCCTCGATGGGAATATCCGCACCCGACGCACACGAGAGATCGATCGACGAGGTCGGCGCGGCAACGTAGAACGGCACGCCATGGCGCCGCGCAAGCACGGCGATCTGGTAGGTGCCGATCTTGTTCGCGACATCGCCGTTGGCCGCCGTACGGTCGGTCCCGACCACGACTGCGCCGATCCCACCGGACTGGAACAGGTGCCCGACCATGCCGTCGGTCAGCAGAGTGACGGGGATACGCAGTTTCGTAAGCTCCCATGATGTCAGCCGCGCGCCCTGCAGGTACGGCCGCGTCTCGGTCGCGAACACCGAGAACCGGCTCCCCGACTCCCATGCGGCTCGGATCACACCGATTGCGGTTCCGTATCCGGCGGTGGCCAGAGCGCCCGCGTTGCAGTGTGTGATGACATTGCCGTGCTTGCCGACAAGCCCGGATCCGTGACGTCCGAGCGCCCGATTGACCTCGATGTCCTCCGAATGCATCCGCTCGGCTTCCTGTCGCAGCCTGCGCGCGACCTGCCGCGGTGAGCATCCGGCATCGAGCGCAGACTCGAAAACGCCTCGCTGGCGCTTCACGGCCCACGCCAGATTGACCGCAGTGGGGCGGGCGTCGATAAGAATCTCCGCAGCTTTCTCGAAGTCCTCGCGTGAGCGGGACTCACGGAACCGCTCCGCTTCGGCCGCCAGTCCGTATGCGGCCGTTACCCCGATCGCCGGCGCGCCGCGAACCACCATTGTCCGGATCGCGCGCGCGGTATCGCGCGCCCCGCGGCAGGGGACATAAATCTCGCGCGCGGGGAGCTTTCGCTGATCGAGCAGCTCGAGCCGCCCTGAGCGCCATCGGATCGGTTTTACTTCAGCCACCAAGGGCCTCCTCTGTAGTGAGCCTCGGCCGGATGCCGAGTCTCTGCACGGTTCGCCGGCCGTCGGCCACGCAGCGAGCTCGAAGAGGTTCGACACCCAGCACATCAGGCGCCGCCAGTCGCGCGACCACACCCGGCAGCGGGAACAGGAAACGACCCGACAAGGCGCCCAGCCGTGAGAGCGCGACGGTACCGCGTGCCACAATGTTCAGCACGCTGTCGACATCCTCTTCGCAAGTTCGCAGGATCGCATCGACCAGGTCATCGTAATGGATCACCTGCACGGGCGGGTCGCTGCCCAGGACCCGCACCGGAAACGCCGAATCGAGATACGCATTGACGGGGCTCGCGATCGGGCCACCGACGATGTGCGCGCTCCTCAAAAGCGCGAGGCCGATGTCGAGGTCCGACGCTACGGACTCGAGCAGAGCCTCGTACTCACGGAGGTCGCGCACCCAGCGGCCATATGTCGACGCCGGATCGAGTTCGCTCGCGTCCGGCAGGCCGTCGTCCGGCCCCCGGTCGCCCTCCCCTTCACGGCGGTCATCGAACAGAAGCGGGCTGCTGCGGGCCAGTCCGTATACCGCCGTCGAGGACAGGACGATCAGGCGCTCGAGCCGGCCACCGCGTTCGTGCCAGATTCGCAGGCCGGCAGCGATCCCGCTCGCAACCAGACTGTCATAGCGCCGGTTGCGCTCCGGAGTCACCGGAGACTCGGACAGCGCCAGCACGATCAAACAGCGCGGCGAGAGGTCGCCGAGCGCCGCCGCGATCTTTCGCGGTGCGCCGCGGTCGAGGAAATCAATGTCACGGTGACGATCGCGAACGGCGACCGGCATCGTCCCGGCGGTAAATACGCGCGCGAACGCGTCGGTGGCCGCCAGGGCACGGGCCACATCTCGCCCCAGCTCGTTGGTTCCGAGAACCAGCCCGGTGCCTTGTGCGATGATCATCGGCGACCATGCATAGAAAAGCCCGACCGGATTGACAACCCGGGTCTCGGGCCCTACCGTCCGGCGCGATGGAGCGACAGAGCCACAGCGAAGTGATCGATGCACCGATCGACGTGTGCTTTGAGACGATCGTGGACTTCGAAATGTATCCGAAATGGTTCTCCGGGATCACCGCCGCGCGGGTATGCGAGTCCAACCGGGACAACTGTGAGTGGACCGTCGCCTACGAGCTCGACATGAAACTGAAGGTGTTGCGGTACACGCTCGCCTACAGCGGTGAGTCCCCGTCGAAGCTGCGCTGGCGTCTGGTCGAGGGCGACGTCAGCGATGTCGAGGGCGCCTACGATTTCACGGCGCTCGACGGCGGCAAGACAGAGGCGACGTGCAAGCAGGCCATCGAAGTCGGTTTCTGGATCCCCGGACCGATCAAGCGCACCTTCGAGAAGACCGCGCTCATCGATTCGGTTCGAGAGTTCAAAAAAGCAGCAGAAGCGCGCGACGGCAGCTGACCGGCCGCCGCCCCCCTCGCGTGCGCTGAAACGCGGAGAAAAGTGCGGCCGAGGGGTCGCCGCAACGCAGAGACTCCTCGTGGAAACGGCCTTTTTCTCGCTCTGTATCGGATTCGCCCTTTTATACGCCGGCGGTGAGGCGCTGATCCGGGGGGCCGAAAGTGTGGCCCGCCGACTCGGCGTCCCGCCCCTGCTCATCGGGCTTACCGTCGTCGCGTTCGCGACGAGCAGCCCCGAGCTGGTGGTCTCGGCGCGTGCGGCACTCTCCGGCCATGGGGACATCGCGCTCGGCAACGTTGTCGGATCGAACATCTGCAACATCGGATTGATTCTCGGAGCGGCGGCAATCGCGAAGCCGCTTCGCGTGCAGGTGCAGCTGATACGAATCGACGTTCCGATTCTTCTCGTCTGCTCGCTCGGCCTGTTCATCGTCCTTCACGACGGAAAGGTCGGCCGAACCGACGCGATCGTGATGGTCATCGCGCTCGCGGCCTACCAGGCGTTCTCGATCCGTCAGGCAAAACTCGAGACGCCCGAGGCGGGCATGGAGATCGAGCGCTCTCTCCCTGCAGCCCCCCACGCGCCCGCCGCGGCATCGGCGCTGGTGATCCTCGGGCTCGCGCTGCTTGTTGCGGGAGGGCGTTTTTTCGTGGACGGCGCCGTGGGTCTGGCGACTGCGGCCGGGGTAAGCCCCGCGGTTGTAAGCCTCACTGTCGTTGCGGCCGGCACCAGCCTGCCGGAACTCTCTGCAACGCTCGCAGCGGTGGCTCGAGGTCACCCGGACATGGCAGCCGGAAACATCATCGGCTCCTGCATCTTCAACCTGCTCGGCGTGCTCGGAGTGACTGCGCTGGTTGCGCCCATCAGCGGGGGCGGGATCGGCACGACCGACCTGGTCGTGATGACCGGATTCTCCCTGCTGTTGCTGCCCTTGATGTCGACGCGGCTGAGCGTGAGCCGCTCCGAAGGAGTGCTGATGCTCAGCCTTTACAGCGCCTACGTATTGTGGCTCGCGTTTCGCGAGGTCGCCTGAGAGCGCCCTGCGACGCGCGCGTCGTCCGATCCGCCGGAGCGGCCGCGAGCTCAGTTGCAGCCCGGGTAGAGCGCCGCCGGATTGCCGGAACAGCGGAACTCGGTGCTGGTCTCCTCGAAGCGCAGACCCGGGCCCGGATAGCCGGCAACGATATTCGCAGCCGGGTTGTTCGCGCTCGGCGCAATACAGCCCGCCGCCACGAGCGACGGCTCGCTCGGGTCCGGGTTGCCCTCAATCGTAATCTGGTCCGGGTAGCAAGCGCGGCTCTCGACGACCGTGCAGTTGCCGGCGTCGAGTCCGAGCGAGCCGACCCCGCAGTCTGCATTCTTGTTGCAGGTGATGTGCCCGGTTCCGTCCGCTCTCAACAGTCCGTCGCAGAACGTCCAGTACGGACCGGCCTGACATTCGCCCTGGCCTTTTCCTCCGCTGATGTCGGTGCACACCCCGTCCGAGCATGAGTTCGGCTGCGGGTTGGTTGACGAAGCCGGACCACAGCGTCCGCCGACCGATGCGCAGTCGGCGTTCACCCGGCAGCTGATCGATTCGTCCTCATCACAGCGTCCGCAGTGACACAGCTCGAGTTCGTCAACGCCGCAGGGCACGATCACGTCAAGATTCTGTGAGTCCGTCGTGTAGTTCAGGGAAAGGAACAAACCACTGGCAATGACCGCTCCCGACGGGAAGCAGTCCAGACTGTAATCGCCACCGCCGGGCGCGGGGAAGGTTTCCGAGCGCGCCATCGCGTCGCAGGACTCGCCGTCGTTGACGCCGCCGTTGCAGACACCGTTGCGGACGCCGTCGTTGAAGATGTCGTCGCCATCGCAGTGGGCGCAGGGGTCGAGAACCGTGTTGCCGAGGTACGTGGTCTGGTCCAGTGGAATATCGATGTTGCCGGCGCCCGTATCGAGGTTCCACGACCCCGTGGGATCTGACACGACCTCGGTGACGCTGCACGTCGAGATCTGCCCGGAGAGCGACGGCGACATCGTATCGAGGTAGCAGACACACTCGGCTCCGCCGCAGTCGTCCACATCACGCTCGGCGTGCTGGTCACAGACGGTCCGATTGTCGTTCGCGCACCGGCACAGGCGCGCGGAGTCATCGAAGCCGGAGAGTGTCGCGACCCCACAGGATGAGGGTCCGGACCCGCTGACCTCGCTGATCCGGTAAATTCGCTCGACGCGATCGAGGATCTCGCTGTCGTGGGCGATCCCCGTCCACCCCGAGTCGTTGTCGCTGTCGGTCAGGCGGATTCCAACCTCGGCGTAATGAGTCATCACCATCAGATCCGGGCACAGGGAGTCGATGCACGTGCAGCTCGCGGAGCAGCTCTGCCCGGCAGTGCAATCGGCGTCGACTTCACACTGCTCGCCGAAAGCGGGCTCGAGCAGCCCGTCACCGCAGCGCCGCGCCGCCGGGGCGCAGGTGCAGTCGTTCAGACATACATCGGTCTGCCCCGGGCATACCGACGCATCGCCGTCACACTCCTCGCTGACCTGATTGACGACATCGTCGCCGCAGAACTCCGCCGGAGGATTCTTCAGCGCCGGCAGACACAGAAGGTCTTCCTTCGCGGTGAAAACCGCGGACTCGGCTACGAAAGCATCGGCAACCTGCAGCGGGCCGGCCTTGGCGTGCTTCGCCTCTCCCTTGGCGGGTTTGACCTGGTAGCATACCCGATGGCCCTCGGGGTTCTTGATGCCGCCGCTGTCGACGTTGACCGGGTTACAGAACAGCTTCGGCCCCTTTACGCTGAATGTACGGACAGGCTCGGCGAACTGATCGTCGATCGTCACCGTCACGCCCTTGGGAAAAGGCGTCGAGCCGGGAGTGATCTTCACCTTGTAACACTGGTAGCTGTCGACGTTGTGGTCAGCACCACCGGGTGCCGAGACAATCCACGGCGGGGGCGCTGTCAGCGACTTCGCGGCAGGAATCATCAACCGCTCGGTCTTGGCGGTTGTCAATGAGAGCCGCCCGAACTGGTCGTAGGTCGTTACAGTCTGCGAGACGTGCTTGGCGCCGGTGCTCTTGATCGCCCACGGGGTCAGGTGGGTGTTCGGATCGACGATCCCCTCCGAGTTCTTGTCGGCGGGATTGCAGATTCCCCGCAGTTTCTTGACCCCGTGCTCCTCGGCCTGGAACTGATCGTCGAGGTCGGTGGTCACCCCCTTCTGGAGAATCTGGCCGAGATTCTTGTCCGGCTTGCCCTTGTAACAAAGGAAGTGATCGTCCGGGAGCTCGTACGGACCGTTCTGGGCCTCTGCCCGGTGGCCGGGCGCGACGAGGACCAACGCGAACAGGCAGGCAATGAGTGACGCGGAAGGGCGGCTGGCTGTGAACATCGATTCACTCTCCCCCGCAGCGGTGCGGGCAGCGGCCGAGCGCGACGCTCGTGGCGAAATCAGCGGGTCGCTCGACCGTGTCTCGGTTACTCCTTTCGACCTTAATGACCTTTTCGCCTGTCTGTAAAGGAAAAAGCCCGACATCGGGCTGTTTACGATCGATCAGGGCTCTTCGACATGCCCCGTTCGGGGCGGTAGGTAATCGCCGGTCTGATGTCAGGCTGGCAGGTCCGGCAGGTCCCGCAGGAACGGCAGGACCCGCAGGTCCCGCAGGCCCGGCGCTGCAATCAGCACGATGCGGGCCCGCCCCGCACCGAAAGCAGCGGGGTTCTCGTGGAAACGAAGAAGGGGGTTACGAAGCGATGATCTCGCGCGTCATGAAAATCGGAATTCGCGGCACCGAGCTGCTGGAAAACCCCCTCCTCAACAAGGGGACAGCCTTCAGCGACGCCGAACGCCACGAGCTCGACCTGCTCGCTCTTTTGCCGCCGCACGTCGACACGCTCGAGCTTCAGTCCGAGCGCGCGTACGACGCGTACTGCCGCAAAGACACCGATCTCGAGAAGCACATCTATCTGCGCGCGTTGCAGGATACGAATGAGACGCTGTTCTACCACCTGATCCGCGACCATCTCGCCGAGATGATGCCGATGATCTACACGCCCGTTGTCGGGGCAGCCTGTCAGCAGTTCAGCGAAATTTATCGCCGCCCCAGAGGCCTGTTCATCTCGTACCCGCAGCGCGAGTCCATCGACCATATGCTCGCGAGTCCTGCGCTGGACCGAACCCGTGTCATCGTCGTTACCGATGGCGAGAGAATTCTGGGGCTGGGGGATCAGGGGATCGGCGGCATGGGAATCCCGATCGGCAAGCTCTCGCTGTATACGGCCTGCGGCGGTATCGACCCGGCGACCACTCTGCCGATCATTCTGGACGCAGGCACCGGCAACCGGGAGCGGCTCGAAGATCCGATGTATCTCGGATGGAGACACGAGCGTGTCACGGGCGAAGAGTACTATGCCTTTGTCGATACGTTTGTCGACGCCGTGCGGCGGCGCTGGCCCGACATTCTTCTCCAGTTCGAAGATTTCGCGCAGACCCACGCCGACCCATTGCTGCGCAAGTATCGAGACCGGCTCTGCTGTTTCAACGACGACATCCAGGGGACCGCTGCCGTCGCGGTCGGGACGCTTCTGAGCGCCACGCGCGCCGCAGGAGTGCAGCTGCGTGATCAGCAGATCGTCTTCGTCGGCGCGGGCTCGGCGGGCTGCGGAATCGCCGAACAGCTGGTCGCGGCAATGATCAAACAGGGCGCTTCCGAGCAGGATGCACGTGCCCGAGTCTTCATGATCGACCGCCCCGGGCTGCTCCATAACGGTCTCGACGGATTGCTGCCGTTCCAGGAACCGTTGGCACAGGATCAGGCGCACGTGGCCGACTGGGCCTCGGACGCGACCTGCGGAGTGAGCCTCGCCGACGTCGTCCGCAAGGCCCATCCCTCGGTGCTGATCGGAGTCTCCGGTCAGCCGGGTCTGTTCACCGAGGATGTCGTCCGTGAAATGGCCGCGCACACCGATCGTCCGATGATCCTGCCGCTGTCGAACCCGACCTCGCGCGCCGAAGCCGTACCGGCCGATCTTCTCGAATGGACGGATGGACGGGCGCTGGTCGCTACCGGCAGCCCGTTCGAACCCGTCGAGTACGGCGGACGGACCTTTCCGATCGCGCAAAGCAACAACAGCTACATCTTTCCCGGAATCGGCCTCGGGGTACTGGCCGCCGGCGCGACGCGAGTTTCGGACTCGATGTTCATGGCTGCGGCAGAGGCTCTCAGTGAGTGTTCGCCGGCCCGGAGTGACGATTCAGCAGCGCTGCTGCCGCCGCTCGACGATGTCGCGCATGTCAACAAGGCCATCGCTCTGGCGGTCGCGCGATGTGCGTGCCGTGAAGGGCTCGTACGCGCCGATCCCGACCGGACCGATGAGATGCTGAACGCGAGTATCGAAGAGACCTACTGGCGCGCGGAGTACGCCGAGCTGCACGCCGGCGAAGAAGAAGACTGAGAGCCGGAAGCGCAGTCAAAACGTGAAGGACATTGCAATGGACCTGATGGGATATCAGCCGAAGGGCGACAAGAAGAGTTCGGACTTCTTCAACGACTACCGACTCAAGATCTACGAACGACGGACGGCGAGCGGCGTGCAGGACATGCTCGGCGGTATCTGCGCCCTTGTCGTACAGGTCGAGACCGGTGACGCGCTGCCCTACATGCGCGAACTCTATGTGATGACGCCGTACCGACTGTCACGCGTCTATCTGAACCGCACCCACAAGATCTACTTCCTCGAAGCCGACAGCAACAACCCGCGATACGTGCTCCTCGAGCCGCTCGACCCCGGCTTCGAGGATGACCTGACGCGCCTGAACATGCTCTACCCGCTCGCGCGCAAGAAACCCAATGCGCGATACGTCGGCGAGATCTTCAACACGGCCGACCTCGACGAGACGCGCAAAACGCTGGAGTCCCACAACATCCGTTTTCACTATCCGGATGAAACCGAGAACCCGTTCTTCTCCAACACACACTTCAACTTCACGTTCCCATCGTCGATCACCGGGAACCGTGTGGGCTACACCGCGGGCGACACCTTTGACGGGCAAGGCCTCGAGCTCGGCGAGCAGATCCTTCTCACCGACTCCGAACGACGGTCTCTCGATGAAGCCGCCGAACAGGCCGAATCGCAGGGAACCGGAGGGTTGATTCTCGGCGTTGACCACATGGCGTCACGAATCCTCGCGGGTGAGCGCGAAGACGCGATCCTCGAGTTCCTGACGATGTCCGACTACTACTTCTGGGGCGCATACAACATCACCGATCAGAACTCATCGACGAACGTGACCCGGAACCCCGACGTGAGCGATGACAAGAACTCGCCTGCCAAGGTATTCACAGCGAACAACACCCCCTCGTTCGTCAACTCTTTCGAGAGCCTGCCGATGCCCACGGAAAATTTCGTACGCAATTTCGGCAGGCGGATGCACCACATCGCCTACGAGGTCCGCGACGGCGACCATGCCGCAGGCGAGAAGAATGTCGATTACGTGGTCGCGGCCCTTCAGGAGCACGGGATCCCGTTCCTCGCTCATGTCGTCGGGGAGTGCACGGACCAACCGAACCTCAAGCAGATCTTTTCGAAACACTCGGAGTACTCGATTCTCATCACGGAGTATGTCGAGCGCTGTCTGGGATTCGACGGGTTCTTCACACGCGACAATGTCGCGGCACTGACCGAGGCAGCAGGCGCGGACGAACGATTCCATCACGGCAACATCTTCGACTGAGGGACACAGCGCATGCCGGAAACAGGTTCATGGACGGTCGGCCGCTATCTGGCCGCGCGCCTGAAACAGATCGGAATCAACGACTACTTTGTCGTCCCCGGGGACTACAACCTCGTCCTGCTCGATGAGTTCCTCTCAGACGAGCGGCTGCGCATGATCTCGTGCTGCAATGAGCTCAATGCGGGCTACGCGGCCGATGGCTACGCGCGTGCAACGGGCGGACCGGCAGCGATCGTCGTAACCTACAGCGTCGGCGGACTGAGCGCGCTCAACGCGGTGGCCGGCGCGTACGCGGAGAGCCTCCCGCTGATCGCGATCTCGGGTGGACCGAATACGAACTCGACCGCGGAGTACGAGCTCCTCCACCATACGCTCGGTCGCGTCGACTACGATTACCAGCGAGAAATCTTCGCGCGCGTCACTGCAACCGCTGTCTCGATCCAGCATCCGAGCGAGGCGCCACGGCAGATCGACAACGCCCTGCAGATCGCCCTGACCGAACGCCGGCCTGTTTATCTGGAGGTCGCGTGCAACATCGCTTCCGCCGCCGTCTCCGCGCCGAACCCGATCGTGTTCTCCGAGCGCCCGCCCAGCGACCCCCGCGCTCTTGACGCCGCAGTCGAACATGCGACCCGGTTGCTCAATGGGGCGATCAAGCCGGTGCTGGTCGCCGGTGCCCGGCTGCGTGCAGCCGGCGCGACCGCGGCGTTTGCAAAGCTCGCAGGGGCCTCGGGCTATGCGGTCGCCGCGATGCCCGATGCGAAAGGCCTGTTCAGTGAGCAGGACCCTGCGTACACCGGAATCTATTGGGGCGCGGTCGGCTCCCCCGGCTGCGGAGAGATCGTCGAGTCTTCTGACCTCTGCGTCTTCGCCGGCGGGATGTTCACCGATTATACGACGGTGGGTCATTCAATACTGGTGACGCCGTCGAAGATGATCCAGGCCCGGACCGATGATGTGCTGATCTGCGGTGAGACGTACTCGCAGGTCCGTATGGCCGATTTTCTCGAGGCGCTCTCGAGTCGCATCTCCCGCAACGATGCATCGCTGAAAGCGTTCGCCAGGGTCCGCGAGGAGCCGGCCCCCTCGCCGCAACCCGAACCGGATGCAGCGCTGACAACACGGGCCCTTTTCGACCGCATCCAGTCGATTCTGGTCAGCGAGAGTACGGTGATCGCGGAGACCGGCGACTCGTGGTTCAACGGCGTCGACCTCTACTTGCCCGAAGGCGCGCGATTCGAAGTACAGATGCAGTACGGCTCGATCGGCTGGTCCGTCGGCGCGACGCTCGGCTGCTGCGTCGGTGCACCGGTGCGGCGAATCATCGCGCTGATCGGCGACGGGTCGTTCCAGCTCACAGCCCAGGAGATCTCGACGATGATCCGCTACGGGGTGAGGCCGATCATCTTCCTGATGAACAATCGCGGCTACACCATCGAGGTCGAGATTCACGACGGCCCCTACAACAACATCAAGAACTGGAACTACGCCGCGCTGGTCGGTGCTTTTAACGCGGACGACGGCAACGGCTGGAGCGCGAGGGCGGATACGACAGCAGAGCTCGATGCGGCGATAGAGACGGCGCTGGCCCACGACGGCCCGAGCCTGATCGAGGTCACGATCGATCGCGATGATTGCAGCAAGCACCTGCTGACGTGGGGCGGGCACGTGGCGCGCAACAACGGTCGGCCACCGAGGTCCAAGGGGTGATCCCGATTCTCGCAGCAGGAGATCGTTCGATCTCCAGCATCTTCGACCCGGTCTCCGCACCCGCCGAGGCCGTGCAGGAGGTGGCTGCGCTCGTACTCTCGATCACGGGCGTGATCTTCGCCATCGTCGCGGGCCTGCTGATTTTCGCTATCGTCCGTTATCGACAGCGTCCGGGAGACCCGCAAGGCGAACCTCCGCAGATTTACGGCAGCGGCCGTATCGAGCTCGCCTGGACCGTGATCCCGCTGCTGGCGGTGACCGTATTGTTCCTCAGCACGACGCGTACGATCTTCGCCGTGCAGGGAGCCGCGCTGCCCGACGACAGCCTGCGTGTGGAAGTCATCGGGCACCAGTGGTGGTGGGAATTCCGTTATCCCGAGCTCGGCGTCACGACGGCGAACGAGCTTCATGTCCCCGTGAGCAATCGCAACGACCGGCGCCCGACGCGGCTCGACCTCGAGTCACGGGACGTGGTTCACAGCTTCTGGGTCCCGCAACTGGCGGGCAAAACAGACCTCATCCCCAACCATGAGAATCGGATGTGGATCGAGCCGTTCGAGACGGGCGAGTACCTCGGGCAGTGCGCGGAGTATTGCGGCGTCCAGCATGCACACATGCTGCTGCGGGTGTTCGTTCACACTCCGGAGGATTTCGAGCGCTGGGTTGCCGAACAGAGACGCCCTGCCGTTCGGGACGAGTCGGTTGCCGATGGCCGCAAGGTCTTCATGGACACCGCCTGCATCAACTGCCACACGATCCGCGGCGGTTCCGGCGACATGGCCGGCGACATGGCCGGCGACATCGCCGATGGGGTCAGCGACGATCCCGCCCGTCGACACGCAGGCATGAACATCGCTGACGGTCGCTTCGGACCCGACCTGACGCATCTGATGAGCCGGGGGACGATCGGCGCGGGCGCGGCGGAGAACACGCCGGAGAATCTGCGGGACTGGGTCAATGACCCCGAGCACCTCAAGCCCGGCGTGCTGATGCCGCCGATGAAGCTGGACACGCGGCGGCTCGACCGGCTCGTGGCCTACCTGACAAGCCTGCGATGAGAGCGCCCGGGCCATGAGCGTGAGTGGAATCGACATGGAAACCCACGGGGGTCGCACCGGCGCAAAGGGACTGAGCACCGGACTCAACCGCTGGGTCACGACGGTCGATCACAAGCGGCTCGGTATTCTGTACATACTCGCGGGTCTGTTCTTCTTCGCCGTGGGCGGCACGATGGCAGCGGCGATGCGCGCTCAGCTCGCCTTTCCCGACAACGACCTGCTCGCCCCGCAGACCTTCAATCGGCTGATGACGATGCACGGCACGACCATGGTCTTCCTGGTCGGTATGCCGATCATCTCCGGACTCGCGAACTTTCTCATCCCGCTGATGATCGGCGCCCGCGATATGGCGTTCCCGAGGCTCAACGCCCTCGGCTTCTGGCTTTTTCTGTTCGGCGCCCTGCTTTTGTATTTCAGCTACATCGGCGGCGACGGCCTGTACGGAAGCGGCTCCGCGCCCGACGTCGGCTGGTTCGCCTACGCCCCGCTGACCGAACACGCCTACTCACGCGGGCACAGCACGGATTACTGGATCCTCGGTCTGCTGGTCACCGGCTTCGGCAGCCTGCTCACCGCCGCCAATGTCATCGCGACCGTTCTCACGATGCGCTGCGAGGGCATGACGCTGTCACGGCTGCCGCTGTTCGTGTGGATGTGGATGGTCGTCGCTTTCCTGATCCTGATCTCCATGCCGCCGCTCAGCGCCGCGCAGGTCATGCTGCTGCTCGACCGGCGCCTCGGCGCGACGTTCTTCGACACCGGCGCGGGCGGCTCGGCGATGCTCTGGCAGCACTTCTTCTGGTTCTTCGGCCATCCCGAAGTCTACATCCTGATGCTGCCCGGATTCGGCGCGACCTCGGAGATCATCCCGGTGTTCTCGCGCAAGGTGATGTTCGGCTACCCGATGATGGTCGCGGCGACCGTCTCGATCGGCTTTATCGCGCTTGGCGTCTGGGCCCACCACATGTTCGTGGTCGGGCTCAGCCCGGCCGCCGGCTCGTTTTTCGTACTGTCGACAATGCTGGTGGCGATCCCGACCGGCGTGAAGCTGTTCAACTGGATCGCGACCATGATCGGCGGACGCATACGCTTCGAAACTCCGATGCTGTTCTGCACCGGGTTTCTGTTCCAGTTCCTGTGCGCGGGACTGACGGGGGTCATGCTCGCCTCAGCCGCTTTCGACTGGCAGCTCAGCGATTCATACTTTGTCGTCGCTCACTTTCATTACGTACTGGTCGGCGGCCTGCTCTTCGCGGTCTTCGGAGCGATCTACTACTGGTTCCCGAAGGCGACCGGACGCCGCTTGAGCGAGAGACTGGGCAGGCTGCACTTCTGGCTGTTCGCCGCCGGCTTCAATCTGACGTTCCTGCCGATGCACTTTGCGGGTCTGCTCGGGATGCCGCGGCGGATTTATACCTACGATGCCGGCCGCGGCTGGGACGAGTTCAATCTCGCGGCGTCGATCGGGGTCGTGCTGCAGGCTGTCGCGATCCTGATCTTCCTGTGGAACCTGTGGAAATCGGCGCGACACGGAGCCACCGCCGGTGATGATCCCTGGGATGCGTGGACGCTGGAGTGGTCGACCACCTCTCCGCCACCGCCCTGCAACTTCGAGACACTGCCCGTTGTGCGAAGCCGCAGGCCGCTCTGGGACCTGAAGTACCCGGACGATCCCGACTGGAGACACGAATGAGCGCTGCCGTGACACAGCCCGCAGCCTCGGGGACGCTTTCGCCGTCGCCTGCGCCTTCGCTTTCGCCCTCGAAAGGATCAGCAGGGATGGTCTGCCTGATCCTGGCCGAGACCGCGTTCTTCGCAGTCCTGCTCGTCGCCTATGTGTATTACATCGGCAAGAGCCTCGCCGGACCAAGGCCTGCCGACGTGCTCGATCCGCCGCTGCTCGCGACCGCGGCGCTGCTTACCAGCAGCGTCACGCTCACGCTGGCCGTTCGCGCCTTGCGCTCGGGCAACCGGGCGCTGTTTCTTGGTGGGTGGATCACGACCGTCGGGCTCGGCGCGGCGTTCCTCGCCGCGACCGCCAGCGAGTGGTACCGACTGATCCATGAGGAGTCGTTGACGATCTCGACCAACCTGTTCGGCTCCACCTATTACACTCTGGTGGGCGCGCACGCGGCTCATGTAGCGCTCGGCACGCTGCTGCTCGCCGCGGTCGCCGTCACCGCATTGCGCGGAGCCGTCAACGCACAGCGCGATGGCGAACGTGTGGAGCTGCTGTCGTGGTACTGGCACTTCGTCGATGCCGTCTGGGTCGTCGTTTTCACGACCGTTTACGTGGTGGGCCTGTGAGCAACGTGAGGAAGCGACGCCTGCGGGACACCGCAACCGGCGACGATACGACGGTCGTCGAGTTGCCGGCACCGACGGCATTTCCGCTGTTCACGGCACTCGGTATCACGCTGCTGTTCGCAGGACTCGTCACCCACGTATTCGTCTCGGCAGCAGGCCTGCTTTTCGCCGCGTACGGCGCAATCGGCTGGCTCGGCGAGGTCCTGCCGGAGGAGCGCGTCGAGGCGGTCGAAGTCCGGCCGCCGAACCTGCGCGCAGCCGTCATCAAGCCGCGCCCTGCGGCCGTGGCTGCGCTCGAGCCGGGCGTGAGCGGCCACCGGGTTCGAGTGCCTGCCGAGATCCACCCCTACCGTGCCGGCGCGGTCGGCGGCGCAGCCGGTGGCGCAGCCATGGCGGCCACCGCCTGTCTTTACGGCCTGATTGCTTACTCGAGCCCGTGGTACCCGATCAATCTGCTTGCCGCATCGGCGATGCCGTCGCTGGCATCGGCAACGACCCAGCAGCTCGCCGCGTTCGACCCGACCGCCCTGGCGGTCGCGCTGACTATCCATGCAATCGCATCGCTGCTGGTGGGCCTGCTCTATGCGGCGCTGCTGCCGACATTGCCGGGCCACCCCATGCTCTGGGGCGGAGCGATCGCACCGCTGCTGTGGTCGGGACTTCTGTGGAGCGCGATGGGAGTCATCGACCCGGCGCTCGCGGATCGCGTCCGCTGGGGCTGGTTCGCGCTTTCCCAGAGCGCGTTCGGGTTCATCACCGGCGCCACGATTGTCCGCATGGAACGGATCGAGACGCTGCAGACATGGCCGCTGGCGGCACGCGCGGGGATCGAGTCATCGGACGGATCGGAAGCAGGAGAAGTCGAATGAGACCGCTTCGCCTGCTGCCCATCGCGGCGCTCGTCGTCTTGACCTCATGCGACCGACTGCCGGGCAGGCCCGACGCCGCAGCCGAGTACTCGCGGCCGCGCGATGTGAAGGACTTCGCGACCCTGTACGCGACCCACTGTTCGGGGTGTCACGGTGAGAAAGGTCAGCTGGGTGCCGCCCGTCCGTTGAACGACCCGGTCTATCTGGCGGTTGTCAACGACACGACACTCGCCCGCGTGATTCGCCAGGGTGTCCGCGGCACTGCGATGCCCGCATTCGGCGGGACACGCGGGCTGAGCGATGAACAGATCACGATTCTGACGGAGGGCATACGAAGCCGGTGGGGCGAGGCCGGCGTGCTGGGAAGCACCGTGGCACCTCATTACAGCACCGCCGAGGCTGAGGCCGCCGGTGTCGCGGCGGGTACGCCGACGCGCGGCGAGGACGTCTACCGCCGCGCCTGCCGGAAATGTCATGGAGATCACAACGCGGGCTCGGCGGGCTCGGCAGGCTCGGCGGGTTCGATCGTCGATCCTTCGTACCTCGCGCTCGTAAGCGACCAGGCGCTGCGCTCGGCCGTCATCTTCGGACGCATCGACCTCGGAATGGCCGACTGGCGCGGTGAGCGGGTCGCATCGGGTCGCGCGCCGCTGACTGAGCTGGACATCGCGGATCTCGTCGCCTGGCTTGTTTCCCGCCGCACGGAGTTTCCCGGCAGCCCGTATCCGGTTTCCATGGAAGAGAACCCGTCATGAATTCATCACGACGCAGTTTCCTGTTTCGCTTCGGCATTTTCCTCAATGGGGTCGCCGCGAGCCTGATCGGTATACCGATTCTCGGCTACCTGCTGGCGCCGGTTCGCACGCGCGCGCTGCAAGCGTGGATTCCGCTCGGCGACGTCGACGACTACGAGACCGGCCGTACTGCGCTGGCAGAATACGAAAACCCCTTCACGGTCCCCTGGGATGGCGAGACCGCGCGGATTCCATGCTGGGTACGGCGCGAACCGGGCGATGTATTCAGCGTGTTCGCCATCAACTGCACCCATCTCGGCTGTCCGGTGCGCTGGTTCGAAGGGTCGGGACTGTTCATGTGTCCATGTCACGGCGGCGTCTACTATGCCGACGGAACCGTCGCATCCGGGCCGCCTCCGCGCCCGCTCTACCGCTACGAGACCGAGATCCGTGACGGCAGGCTCTGGGTACGCGGCGGACGCTTGCCCACGTTGTCGGAGTCGGTTTGAGAGCATGAGCGCGAAACGGAATTCCAGAGCGCGAAACGGGAAGACGGATTCTCCCGAGCGCGAGAAGCGCGGCGCGGCTGCAGCGCTGGCAGCCGTCGCTGATTGGATCGATGAACGTGTCGGTACGAGAAGGCTGTTTGCGTCGACCGCCGGTCACACGGTTCCCGCCTCTGCGGGCAGCTGGTTCTACGTCTTCGGGAGCGCGACCCTGGTCTGCTTCGTCATCCAGGTGCTCACCGGCATCTGCCTCGCGCTCGTCTACCAGCCCTCCGCCGCCGAGGCGTGGGCGAGCCTGCAGTACTTGAACCATGAGCAGCCGCTCGGATGGTACCTGCGCGCGGTCCACGGCTGGAGCAGCAACTTCATGGTCGCCATGATGGCGATCCACATGGCGCAGGTGTTTCTGTTCGGCGCGTACAAGTATCCGCGCGAGCTGACGTGGATCTCGGGCATCGTCCTGCTCGCCGGCACGCTCGGCATGGCGTTCACCGGCCAGATCCTGCGCTTTGACCAGGACGCCTACTGGGGTCTCGGGATCGGCGCCGCCGTGATGGGTCGGACGCCGGTCATCGGCGACCCGCTCGTTCATCTTCTGCTCGGCGGGCCGATCATCGCCGGGGAGACTCTCTCGCGCTTCTTCACGCTGCACGTCTTCGTCATTCCCGGACTGATCCTCGCCATCGTGAGTCTTCACTTGAGGCTGGTTCTCAACGTCGGAATCAACGAGTACCCCGAGCCCGGCAAACCGGTACGTCGCGAGACTTATCGCGAGGAATACGAACAGCTGCTCGAGGAGACCGGCGTGCCGTTCTACCCGAAGGCGATCGACAAGGACCTGACCTTCGCCGGGCTGTTGCTGTTCGCCATCCTCGGCTGCGCTGCGTTCTTCGGTCCTTTCGGGCCGACGGGGCCGCCCGACCCGACGCTGATCGATACCGCACCGCGGCCTGACTTCTTCTTTTTGTGGCTGTTCGCCGCGCTGGCGTTGCTGCCGCCGTATACCGAGACCTTTCTGCTGCTGACCGCGCCGGTGGTCGGACTCGGGCTGCTGGTCGCGCTGCCGTTCATCTCGGGCACGGGCGAGAAGAGCGCGCGTGCCCGACCGCTCGCCGTAATCGGAGTGGTAATGATCGCGGTCACGCTCGCGTCACTGACCAGCCTCGGGGTCCGCTCCCCCTGGTCGCCGGTGATGGACGCATGGAGCGGTGCCCCTACCCCGGTCGAATACGTGCAGGGTCGCAGTCCGCTCGAGCTGCAGGGCGCTCTGGTCGTGCAGGCCAAGCAGTGCCGGAACTGTCACGCGCTCGGCGGTGTCGGCGGGCAACGCGGGCCGGCGCTCGACGGCGTCGCCGAGCGGCTGACCCGCGACCAGATCATCCGGCAGGTACTCCAGGGCGGCGGAAACATGCCGGCATACGGGACGCAGCTCGCGCCCGCGGAGGTCACAGCGCTGGCGGCGTTCCTCGAGACGCTGCATGCAGCCGATCGTCCGCCCGCACGCGACTCCGCCACTGCCGCAGCCGGCGGCTGAACGACGACGCGCCCGCGCGCCCTGAGACCGAACGAAGACACGGATGGACCCTGTCACCACCGCAGCGCTCGCCTCGTGGCATCTCGATGTCTGGCTCATCGTCTCGGCAGTGCTGACAGTCGGCGTTTATCTCCGCGGCCGCCGCATCCTGCGCGAGCAGATGCCGAGCCGCTTCAGCCGGGCTCGCGCTGCCGCGTTCGTGGCAGGCGTGGTGACGCTGGTTATCGCACTGCTCTCGCCACTCGACTCGTTCAGCGGACTGATTCTGTCCGCCCATATGACCCAGCACCTGCTTTTGATGATGGTCGCACCGCCGCTGCTGTTGATCGGTGAGCCGGGCAACGCGCTCCTGCGTGGTCTTCCGGCGGTGATCGCGCGCGAGGGGGTCGGCCCGGTGATCGCAGCCCGGCCGCTGCGCCGTTTGGGGCATACGCTGACCCGGCCTGCGGCAGCGTGGATTCTGTTCGTCGCCGCGACCTGGATCTGGCACCTGCCCGGCCCCTATGAGCGCGCGGTCTACTCGCCCCTGTGGCACTGGATCGAGCATACGTGCTTCTTCGTGACGGCGATTCTGTTCTGGTGGCCGGTGATCGCCCCCTGGCCCTCGAAAGCTGCGTGGCCGCCGGCAGCGATGATCGCGTACCTGCTGCTCGCCGACATTCAGAACACCGCCCTGGCAGCGATTTTCTGTTTCAGCGAGCGGCCCCTGTACCCGCTTTACTCGCTGGTGCCGCGCCTGTGGAACCTTCCCGTTCTCGATGACCAGGTGCTGGCCGGCGTGATCATGTGGGTCCCCGGATCGATCGCCTTCCTCGTCCCGGTCGCGGTGATTGTCCTGCGGATGCTCGACGGGTCGGCCCGCACGCGCGTTCGCCCTTCACAGTTCGGCAGCAACACCGTGTTCGTGCTGGCTCTGGGAGCGGCGCTCGCATCCGGCGCCATGGCAGACGGCGGCCGCGTCGCGGTTTCCGACACCGACGGCCCGTTGCGCGTCACGGTGTTCTCGACGCCCGACCCGTTGCGGACTCATGACACCGATCTCAGCGTGATGGTCCAGCCCTCCGGCAACTGGCGCCCATTGCTCGACGCGACGGTCGAACTGACGCTGCGAAAGATCGGCACCGACGAGGTCGTCAGAGCTCTCGCTACCCGCGAGGAGGCACACAACAAACTGCTCTATGCCGCTCACCTGCATCTGCCGCGGGCGGGCCGATGGAACCTCGAGGCCGTAGCGCGTCACGACCTCGGGGTTGCGCGCGTGGATGTGACGCTGGAGGTCGCCCCGACACCATGGTGGATGCACGGAACCTCGCTCGCGGCGATGGGTTTCGGAGCAGGGCTGGGGCTTCTGGCCGCTGCCCGCGGCTCGCGCAGACGCAGATCGCGAAACCGCACCTGAAATCGAAGGACGAGGGCAGCGCACTGGTAGTGCGACAGCGCCGACATACGAACCCTCAGTGAGGAGCGAAGTGGTCGATATTCGCTTCGTCCCAGAACTTCCGCATCGTCGGACCGGGATCCCCGTCAATCAGCTGGCCGGGCTCGAGCAGCTCGAGGGACTGGGCGAAACTGTGGACGCGGTGCGGCCCGGAGCGCGCGAAGAAGTGATGCGGCGTGAGCTCTGAGGGCTGCTCGAGCCCCGCTGCCGCGACGATCTCAGCCAGGGCCTCGACGGTATTGTGATGATAGTGGTACACGCGCTCGGATTTGTCGGTGACATCGAGCGCCCGTTGCAGGCGACTGTCCTGTGTTGCGACGCCGACCGGGCACTCGTTGGTGTGACAGCGCTGAGACTGAATGCAGCCTACTGCGAACATGAACGCACGGGCCGTGTTGCACCAGTCCGCACCGAGGGCGAGCGCTCCGGCGATGCCGGCTGCCGTGACCATTTTTCCGCTCGCCGCGATTCGAACCTGATCGCGCAGCCCCGCTCCGATGATTCCGTTGCGCACCAGCAGCAAGCCGTCCATCAGAGGCATCCCGACGTGATTGGAAAGCTCGAGCGGCGCCGCCCCCGTACCGCCCTCGGCGCCATCGACGGTAATGAAATCGATCGCGATGCCGGTCTCCACCATCGCTTTGCAGACGGCGAGAAACTCCCGGCTGCGTCCGACGCAGAGCTTGATCCCGACCGGCTTGCCGCCCGAAAGATCACGCAGCCGGGAGACAAACTCGACCAGCTCGCGCGGGCTCGAGAACGCGCTGTGATACGACGGCGAGACGCAGTCGACACCCATCGGCACACCCCGCGTGTGCGAGATCTCCTCGGTGATCTTTGCTGCCGGCAGAACCCCCCCGTGCCCGGGCTTGGCGCCTTGGGAGAGCTTGATCTCGATCATTTTGACCTGATCGAGCGAGGCTTGCTCGGCGAAACGGTCGGGATCGAAAGTGCCTTCGGCAGTGCGACAGCCGAAGTAGCCCGTCCCGATCTGCCAGATCAGATCACCGCCCTTCTCGCGGTGGTACGCGCTCAGTCCGCCCTCACCGGTCACGTGCGCGAAACCTCCACGCCGCGCCCCGGCGTTCATCGCACGGATGGCGTTGGGGCTGATGGCACCGAAACTCATCGCGGAGATGTTCAGCACCGACGAGGAGTAGGGCTTTTTGCACTGCGGGCCGCCGACGAGAACACGGCAGGCGTCGCCGGCGTTTTCCATCTTCGGTCGCGCGGCCATCGAATGACCGATCCAGCCGTAACCTTCGGCGTAAACGTCGAGCTCGGTGCCGAACGGCTTCTTGTCGCTGGTATTCTTGGCGCGTTCGTAGATCAGCGAGCGCGTATCACGGTTGAAGGGCCGTCCATCGGTGTCACTCTCGACTACGTACTGGTGCAGTTCTGGACCGAGATCCTCGAGCAGAAAGCGCAGATGACCGATGACCGGGTAGTTTCGCAGGATGCTGTGTCGTCGCTGGGTGACGTCGTACAAACCGAGCGCGGACAGCGGCAGCGTCAGGATCAGGCCGGACAGAGCCCACGGCCAGACAAAGCCCAGAATGAGCAGGGCCGACGACGCAACAAGCATCGCGTACCAGAATTTGGCTCGTACCCGTAGGATCACGTCGCCGACCCCGTGGTTTTCAAAGCAGCACGCCTGTTCGGCGCCCGCTCCCGACTACTTCGGGAATTTCACGGACCCCAGGATCAGGTCGCCGTTGTTGAGCCAGTAGATGGCGAGAACCTGCACCTTCTTGCCTGCAGGCGCGGCGAAGAACGAGCTGATCTCATTGTCACGGCCGTAGACGACGATGCTCGGGTTGATCTCAGCCTGCTGGAAGACGTCGACGCCGGTGCCCGCGGTGGCCGCGTCCATGGTCTGTACCGAGGTGACCCCGAAGCTGCGTTTGGTGTGCTGCTTGGCGGCGTACATGCTGAGCGTGGTGAGCACGCTCTTGTTGTCAGCGGCCGGATCCCAGACGCCCTCGATACGGATCGGAACATTGTCCGCCTGCGCATGAGCCGTCACGGGGAAAAGAGCCGGAGCGGCGAGCAGGGTCAGGGCGATCAGCCCGGTGGCGAATTTCATAAGCACGTGCCTCCTCAGGTCGGTGTCCGCTGCTTGTAAGGCGGCGGCGCGGGTAAATCCAGAGCCGGCGGGTCCGTCGGGCAGCCGTTCGCCGCGTGCCGCTCAGTCCGTGGCGTCGAGCCTGAGTCGGCGCTCCAGCAGCGACGAATAAATCGGGGAGCCGCCGAGAAGGTGGGCCGTGACGACCGCTGCCGAACAAACCACCATCAGCGGCAGCGTCTGCCCGTAACTGCCCGTCATCTCGACGGTGAGCACGATTCCCGTGATCGGCGCCCGCACGGTCGCGGCAAACAGCGCGCCCATCCCGGCGACCGCGAACAGCGTTGGCTCGATCTCGATACCGAGAACATCGAACACGAACAGCCGGCCGAACAGCATCCCGAGCAGCGTCCCGAGCGCGACCATCGGCGCGAAGATCCCGCCGGGGGCACCGGTGGCGTAGCTGAGCGAAGTGGCGAAGAAACGAAACACGAACAGGCCCGCCAGCACACCGGCCGGATTGACACCGCTCAACACGTCACCGACGACCCGGTAACCGCCGCCGACGAGATCCGGCGCCTGAACGGTCATGACGCCGACGACAAGGCCGAGTGTGGCGACGGCGAGGATGTTCAGACGCGCTCCCATCGACTCGAACAGGTCGAGCGTTCGCAGGATGGTGGCGTTGAACACAACGCCGATACCGCCGACGAGAACCCCGAACAGCAGGAACAACCAGAGCAAGGGCGGGTCCGGCGCAGCCAGCGAGGGCATGACGATCGCGTAGCCGTCACCCAGAATCATCCGTACAACGGCATCGGAGGCCGCACAGGAGACGAGCACCGCGACCACGGATACGACACCGTAGTGAAACTGCGGTCGCATCTCCTCGAGTACGAACAGTACGCCGGCCAGTGGCGCATTGAACGCGGCCGCCAGCCCGGCGCCGGCGCCCGATGCCGTCACGATGTGCGCGTCCTCCTCGGAAGCTCCCAGGCCGTCGCTGAGCATACGCCCGAGCGCCCCGCCCATCTGGATCGTCGGCCCCTCGCGACCCGCGACCAGCCCGGATCCGAGCGAGAGGACCCCACCGATGAATTTGACGGGCAGCACCCGCATCCATCGCACCGGTCTCAACCCTTCGAGTGCTCCTTCGATCTCCTGGACCCCGCTGCCGGCCGCCTCCGGCGCGAAGCGCCGAACGAGATAAACCGCTCCCAGCAGCATGAGGGACGAGACCAGCGCGGGACCGGCCCACTGCGGTGCATCAATTGCGTGGAAAAAATCGCCTGATGCCGCCCGCCATCCGGTCGAAGTTTCGATCAGCCGGCGAAAGACCCCGCCCGTCAGACCGGTAGCCCCTCCGACGAGAACGGCAAGGAGCAGAGTACGGGCCGGCGACTGATTCATCCGTGCCCCTGCGGCAGGGCTTCGCCTTCAAGCGCTCGGGTCATGGCGCCTCTGCGAGCGAACCCCGCAGCAATCGAGACCAGCCAGATCCCGAGAACAGCTACGGTATTGATCGAAGCGATCGATACCCACCAGCCGCTCTGCAGGTCGAATGCGCGGGTAAACGACCACGTCGCCAGCCAGTTGAGGATGAGCGCCAGATAGCAGGCAGCGAGCAGCAACGGCACCGGTCGTCTTTCCAGTTTGACGGGCGAGCAGGCAGCGAAAAACGCCACACACGGCCACGCCAGCAGCAGCAGGTCGTAACCGACATGCTGCACGTAAAGCAGCACTGTAGAGCAGACAACGGCCGCAACCTTGCAGAGGTCAATGCGCCCGCGATCGCGCGTGAGCCGGTAGACCGCCACAACGCCGATGCACAGAAGCAACGCAGCGATCGCCGACGACGCCTCCGGGCCGATATCCCGCCCGACCCAGCGACTCAGCGCCGCGGGCAACTCGATTCGGAAAAGGCTTGTCGTGGGATCGATCTCCCGGACCCCCTGCCACGCCTCGTAGCCCTGGAGCAACGACGCGATGAAAGGCCTGACGCCACCGGCACGCCCGACCATCACCGGCAGCAGCGGCGCACTCCCGGCGACCGTGATGACGGCTCCCCACACAACCGAGGTGAACGCACCGGCCGCGAGCAGCATCACCACGACGGGTACGCCGAAGGTCGGCTTGATCATAGCGAGCGCGAGCCCGAGCCCGGCAAGCCGTGGGCGTTCGTTCATGAAGCGCAGTGAGGCATAGGTTCCGAGTACGTAAATGAGAGTTCTCTGACCGGCCATCAGGTTCCAGTGGCCGGGTCTGGAGAGGAGGATCATCGCGGCCAGCATCAGTACGCGCCCCGGCGAGGCCGCGCTGCGACCCACGCCGAGTACCAGCGCCGTCCACGAGAGCAGCAGCGTGAGGGCGATCGTAACCGCAAAGTAGGAAGCTGCCGCGATACCGGGCGGCATCAAGCCGAAGGGCAGGTGGACAATCAGCGTCGCAGGCAGGTATGGGGGGAATCCGTCGGCGACCGGGTAGGCCGCCATGAACTGCTCTCGATCGTAGGGATTGCCGCCTTCGACGAGGGCGCGAACGGGGTAGTACCCACCGCTGAAAAAATCGGTCATGACCCAGGGTGCAGCGCCGGCGTCAACGCCGAACACCGAACCCACCGGTGCGATACGCGCCACGCACAGCGCAAGGACCGCGCAGAAAACAAACGCACCGGCCGCGGTCGACGGCTCCCTGAACTCGCGTCGGCTCATCGCCAGATCAGGCCATCGTCGCGGCTTTGAACCGCACGCTCAGCGTTCGACTTCCTGCTGGCGCGCGTCGGGCGTCTCGAGGTCCATCTGCGCCGCACTCGGGGTCTCGAGGTCGATCTGCGCGGCGCTCGGACCGTCGATACCGAGCGGCACGGCACGGCGCGCTTCCATCTCCGCGTCTCGTTCGTCTCGTTCGTCCTGTTGGTCTTGCGCGTATTGCCCACCTTCGCCGCCGGTCGGCGGACCGACGCGAACGCCCGGATGCCCCTCGGGCTCGACCGCTCCCGGCTGTTCTCCGCTGCCTGCAGCGTCGAACCCGCCCTCATTCACGACGTCGACATCACCGGGCACGGAGAGACCGCTCCCCATGTTCGCAGGCTGCTCGAGCTCCCACGTCAGAACGGCTCCGTGAGCCTCTGCGCCGACCGTCGGCCGGCCGCTGGAGTCGATCGACGCGACCGGACCCGGTGCAGCGAAGGCCTCTGCTGCAGACACCAGGACTGCCAGTGCGGTCGTCGTGATTCGTGGGTTCCGAGATTCATGTGCGGCCCGAATCAATCGGGCGCGGCGCGCAGCGTAGATCATCAACTCCTCCCGTCCGGGCAGTCCGTCACCGAGGCCCGAGGCCGCGTTCGTCATATCGCCGGAAGATGGCAGGCACGAACCGCGCGCTCAGGACGCCGGCCCGTCTCTCGGACCGAAGATCGATCCGAACTCTTCGCGCGAGTTCACACGCGGATAGGGTTCCTCGGGGATCTCCACGCCGAGAAAGCGGCAAAGCGGTTCCCAGCCGTCTCCTGGAGTGTAGACCAGCAGATTCTCCGCAGGGACCTCGTCCACCACCGCAGCGTTGTGTTGTTCGAAGACCGATTTCACATGCTCACGGTCGTCCATGCGGCCGCCGAATACGCGATCCCAGATAAGCCGGTTCGTCCACTGGCTCGACCCGCACGTCGCCTCGTCGGCCGACTGAAGCCCGAGCTGAGTCATCGGGTAGATGGTGGCCATCACGCTCTCGTACCACTGATCGGCATCGCGCAGCGACAGGACCACCTTCGCATCGGGAAACGCAGCCAGAAGCTCACGCCACAGGTTGCAGGCGGGCCAGTCGACCGTCGCGCGGAAGCCGTCGAACAAAGACTCCCAATCGACCGACTCGCCCCGGTGCGCCCTGCTCCATACCCGCGCGTGATCCGGCCGCTTGATCACCTCGATCATGTGGTAGCAGTTCAGGTAACCGAGACGTTCGAGAGCGAACTTCAGGGAGAGTGTGCCCGTGCGACCGAAACCTGCGCCGATGATTTCCAGAGCCATCCTGCCCGGGAGGTTAGGCCTGCATGCCCCCTCCGGCAAGCGGGCTCATCGCGAGATGAGTCACGACCGTCTGGTCGGTCTCAGTCGAGATAGCCCAGTGCCCGAAGAGACTCGGCCGTCTCGTCGCGAAGACCTGCGCGGCTCTCCTCGCGATACAAAGGCGGATACTCGGCTGCGATCTCCGCGAGCTGCTCTGACAGTCGCTCGACAGTCGCCGCTTCGCTTTCGGACAGGTCTGCCAGTTCGCCTGGATCGGTATCGAGGCGGAATAATTCTTTTTTTCCCGATGATGATTCGATCAGCTTGTACGGCGGAGCCACGATTGCCCGCAGATTGCGCGCGAAGAACTCCCCGAGGATTCGCGTATTGGCGTCGCTCTGCCGCACCTCGAGGACAATCGGCTGCGGCGAGTCGTCAAAAGCCGTGGGCGTCGCGTTGCCACCTGCGGCTGCGACAAGCGCATCGAACAGTCGGTGGTTCTGGACCGGCGTACCGACCCGGCCTGCACCGCGGCCGCGCGGGTAACGAATCAGCAGCGGGACACGCACGTTGTCCTCGTACAGATGCGCGCCATGACTGAAAAGGAAGTGTTCGCCGAAACTCTCGCCGTGATCGGCGGTGATCGCCAGAACGGTTCCGCGACCGGCGTCGTCCGCACGCACGGACTCGAACAGCCGGCCCAGGTGCAGGTCCATATAGCGAATCTCGGCATCGTAACCGGCCAGCTGACGGCCGAAAAACTCTGCCGTCTCGGAGTCCAGATCCGCAACGGGCCGCCAGGCTTCCTCGCGGGCCGCGCGCGCGACGATCCCTTTTTTCACCCGCGCTCCGAGACCGGCCGCCTCGCCGGCTTGCGGCAGTTCGCCGTCGTGAGGCGGCGGCGGCCTGTACGGGGCGTGCGGATCGAACACGTTGATGAACAGAAACCACGGCTGATCGCCGAACGACTCAATCAATTCGAGCGCGCGGTCGATGACCGGTTCCGCGCGGCGGCCATTGAAAAGAGCGAGCTGTGATGAGAACTCGTCGTCGAAGATCTCAAAACCCTGCGCAACGCCGAGTTCGCTGCGAAGCGCCGGGCCCGCGATGACTGCAGCCGTCCTGTAGCCACGGCCGCGCAGAGTTTCGGCCAGTGTCGTGAAGGAGTCATCAAGCGACCTCACGCCGTAGCCGAGTTCGCGGTTCTGTCCCTCCGGAACGCTCTGGGCTCCGTGCTGTTGCGGCCACAGTCCGGTGAAAAGCGAGGCATGCGAGGCGAGGGTCCACGAGGATGTCGCGTATGCGTGATCGTACACGACAGACTCCTCGGCGAGTCGGTCCAGATTCGGACTGGTCGGCTTCTCATATCCGTAAAGACCGAGATGATCCGGGCGCGTCGTATCGAGCGTGATCAGCAGCAGATTGGGTCTCTCATCGGGAGAACGAGAGCATGCCCCGAGCGCGAGCGACAGGGATGTCGCGAAGACCAACGAAAAGAGGATCCCGGGGCGCATCACCGCAGGTAGTAGCGTAATCGGCGGGGAAAGAGAATTTTCTGAAAGCCCTTTCGAACCGTGGTGGAGTTCAGCGACCGCGAATCGGCGCGATTCGAAACTTCAGGAGTCTGCCCGCCACCGTGTTGCCGATTGGCTTGGATTCTGGTCATATCTCGCCGTCGTGTTCGGTACCCTGCTCATCACGGCTTCCACTTTTGAAAGGTGCACGTGAGACTCAGTCGTCGAGGCGCGGATCTATGCGCAGTCCTGGCCTTGCTGACGTGGCTGGTCTGGCGCTGGCAATACGTGATCGCCTGCGGCGGGGACTGTCTCCTCGATTTCCGCGAAATCAACGGCCTGCTTGCACAACTCGGCCTGGCGGACACGCGATTGAATGCGTGGATCCTCTCGTGGGTTCACCACTCATGGCTTACCGATGCGCCGTTGTTCGACACGAACATCCTCTACCCCGCCAGGGACACCCTCGCGGGTTCGGAACACCTGATCGGCGTCGCACTGCTCACGTTTCCATTCCGTTTGATGACGGACAACGCTGTGAGCGTTCACCAGTTCGCACTCCTGCTCTCATCGGCGACCTGCTCGCTCGGCACTTTTGCCCTGGCACGCCGGGTCAGCGGATCCGCGTGGGCAGCGTTTCTGGCCGGTTGGATCGCAACCATGATGCCGTGGCGCATGAGCGAGATCTCCCACATCCAGATCCTCAGCGCGCAGTGGTTGCCGTGGATCTGGTTGTTTGTGGGGCGTTCTCTGAGTGAGGGAGCGCGCAGCCGCGATCTCGCCGCGCTCGCATTCGTCCTCAGTCTGCAACTGATCTCGTCGTACTACATCACATACATAGCGACGGTCTCCGTTGCGGTGACAGGCGCGGTGGTCTGGCTGTCCGCGAGACCCGATCTACGAACGACACTGCGCGTGGCGGGCACGGGCCTTGTCTCCTACGGAATCCTCTTCGCTGTCTCCATTCCGTACGTCGTACGGAGACTGGACGGTACGCTCAAACCGACCGTCACCTTTCCCGCGTACCCGCTCGATGAGACTTTCTCCCGGGTATTCTCGGTCCTCTCGCCGCCGCTTTACTGGAGGGGGGACTGGAAGTTCCCCGTCGGCCTGGAAATGTCGATCCCGATCGTCGTTCTCGGATTGGGGATCGCGGGTTTCGTTTTCCGGCGAAGTGGAACCCCACAGCAGCGCGATCCCATCGACGCTCGAGCAATGATCCGGGCGCTTCTCGCCATCTCTGTGATTTCGTTCGTTCTGATGCCGGGCAACCACGCGACAGTCGGCGACCGGACGATCTCTCTGCCCGGACAGTGGCTGACCTACCTGTTGCCCGGCTACGACAACGTCAGGGCCCCGTACCGGTGGGCACTCGCGATCGGACTCGCAGCACCGATCCTGGCAGGAATCGGTGCACAGCGACTCGAGTCTGCGGCAGCGATGAGAACAGGGGCATCCGCGTCGAGAGTGATCACAAGGATCGGCGTGCTTCTCGCCGTTTTCGCCACCCTGCCGTCCGCGCCGCTGCCCGTCGCTCCGGTTTGGGGTGACGCAGCGACCGCCACGGGCAAAATCAAGGTGCTCGAATCTCTCCCGCCGGGCCCTGTTCTTCATCTCCCCTGGCCGCTTCATCAGCTCTGGCGAGTCGAAATCGATACGCGCTATCAGCTCGCCAGTACCCGGCACTGGAAACCGATGCTGAACGGCTTCACAGCCTACCAGCCCCGCAGCATGCACCTGCTGCAGCGAACAAGCGCGGAGCTGCCCGACCCGAGGTCGGTCGAAAAGCTCCGACGCCTGGCGGGGGTCCGCTGGATTGTCATTCACAAAAACTATTCTACCGATGACCAGGTATCGCCCTGGTACGATGCCTCCTCGGCGGGGGAGGTCACGATCTTTCACGACGACGACAATCTACTGATCATCGACCTCGGGCCTTGTGAGAGCACGGCGCTTCTCGCCGACGCGCCGAACGGATCGATATCCGAGACAATCATGGGGCTCCCGCGTTCGGCGATCTCGTTCGATCCGCATGCCTCGGCCGGCACACTGACGGTTGAACGCGAAACGTCGTTCCAGTTCGCAGGCAGTTATGGCGTGCCCAGTCCCGTGCACGTAGAGCTTACCAATCTGACCGACGCCACGTGGCCCGGTCTCGATCCTCGACCCGATGGACTCGTCCATCTCCGGACGGTTTTCATCGAGCAGGGCGAAGGCATTATCGACGACCGGATCTGGCCGATCGACGCCGACGTCCACCCAGGCGAATCTGTCCGGAGCGCGGTTGTGATCAAACCGCCCGCAAGATCCGGTCGCCTTGGCCTATGCTACAGCCTGGTTCAGCTGGTGGACGACGAGATCCGGCCCCTGGCGGTACCACCGGTGGCCGCTGAGGTCGCGGTCACCAGTCGCAGGGCAAAACGCGCCGGATCCGCGGTGGCGGCGCGAGCCGAGGCAAAGCCGGTAGCCGATCCGTGCGCACTGCTGACGGCGACAGATCCCTGAGTGATTTCCAAGGCTGATCGGCAGAGAATCGGTAGCTGCGGCAGCTGCGCGGCTCGTTGACTTGGCAACGCGTATGAAGAAATTTTCGCGAATGAAGACACTCGGACCGTTGGTATTCTGTCTGGCGTTGGTCGTGGGTTGCGGAGGCTCCGAAGATCATTCGAAGTCCTCGGGGAAGGCCGAACCGGCCCCCGCCGCTGAGGCCCCTGCTGCTCTGGACGCCAAGGCCGCGCAGAAGATGGAGACCCTGGAGAGAACCTGGGTGTGGCCTGCGGGCTCTGGTCAGGAGCGCGATCTTCTCACCGACCATGAGGCCTGCACAGAATCCAACAGCGGCATCAAAGGCATTAAAGGGGCACAGGTGTACGGGCGGTGCATGCAGTCCAAGGGCTGGGCGTTGCGATCCCAGTAGCCCCATCACTGCGGCCTCCGTACGTAGTGCTGCTCATTGCAGCGTCCGCTCTTCTGCTGGGAATCTTCGCTGCGCGCGGATGGCACACTGCCTGCGCGAAATCGCTGACAGCCGATGAGCCGCACTATATCGGCACCGGCCTCTATCTCTGGGAGACAGGCGACTATCACTACGCGAGCTCGCTGAAGTTCCACCCTCCCCTGGCCTACCACCTCGCCAGTGTTCCTCTGCTCAGCGTCGATCTCGACAACGCGAGCCTCGAAAAAGGCCTCTATCGGCAAATACGAGAGAAAGATCCGCAGAGGGCGGAAACCGTACGTATCCGATCGAGACTGGCGTTTGTGGCGCTGGCTTGCTGGGGAGGGATCCTGCTGCTGGCATGGGCCACCGAGGCCGCCGGACCGGTCGCCGGCCTGATCGCGCTCGCGCTGTATACGCTCTCCCCGACGATTCTCGCCAACGCACCACTGGCTCATTCGGACATCACCGTGAGCGTGTTCTACCTGAAGACGCTCTACATGTACTGGCGCTGGCAGCGTCGGCCCACCCGCGGGCGACTGATCTTGTGCGGTCTGTCCCTCGGACTCGCGCTCGCCTCGAAACTGAGCGCTCTGCTGCTGCTGCCGATCCTGGGAATTCTGTTCCTGACCAGCGAACACTCACCGGTCATGCGGCGAGCGGACGTGGAGACACGTTCGGAAGCCATCCGTGACCGTTTGGCGGCTCTGATCAGACAACTGCCGCGCGCCGCAACCCTGCTCACCGCATGCACGTTCACCGCGATCGGTGTTCTTTGGCTGGTCTATGGCGGCTCGCTCGCCGTCGTAGAGGGTGCGTACGGGCCGATGGAGGGAGTGCGTCTGCCCGGCTACCTGCACTCGTTCTTTGTCGATGCCGATTTGAATGCGAGAGGCCGGCTGCTGTTCTTCCTCGGCGAGCACTCCAAGAGTGGTTGGTGGTACTTCTTCCCGGCTATGTACCTGCTCAAGACGCCGTTCCCCACTCTGCTCCTGCTGGGACTCGCCCTGCTGTTCGGTGGGCCTCTCGAGCGCGAGGTCCGCAGAGTTCTCGTCGTAGCGATCTCTTTCTACCTGTTCATCGCTTCATTCGTTCTGCAGGTGCCGCTCGGTTTTCGATACGTTCTCCCGCTTGTCCCGCTGGTTCACCTTCTGATCGCCACCCGAATTGCGGGTTCAGACCGAAACTGGTTGCGTCCCGTCGCAGCGGTTGGGCTGGTCGCGCTGGCATGGGTCGGGGCGAGGGCTCACCCGCACTACCTGTCATTCTTCAACCCGATCCTCGGCGGATCTGAGGGCGCCTACCGCTACGTCGCGGAGTCGAACATCGACTGGGGCCAGGACCTCGGGACGCTCGCACGCTACCTCGACCAACGGGGGAATCCTCCAGTGAAACTGGCCTACTTCGGGCCGGAACCGCCTGAGCGCTATGGAATCGAGTATGAGAGGCTCGTCGGGTGCGAGCCGACCGACGGGCTGATCGCCATCAGCGTCACCGTGGCACAGCGACTGTGGAACCCCGCCAATCCATGGCGCCGCCTGCCGGAGGGATGTTACGACTGGCTGCTGAAGCGCGAGCCCGTCGCCCAGCCTGGCTATTCGATCCTTGTTTACGAGGTTGAAAACACCGAAAACTGACCGCGTTTCATTCGAACTCGGAAAAAGCCGGATTCGTGTTATCTCGGTCGCCGGGCCGCCCTTGGCTACTGGCAGAAAGAACCGGCCCGAAAAATGAGACGAAAGGCTGCGAAAGGGTTGGGTCCGGACCGCAGCACTGGGGAGCCTCTCATGGATGTCACCGACTTCGCGGCGCGCGCGCGTCGCCCATGGCACAGATTCGGCCCGGGCCCCGCGGCCCTGATGACTCTTGTTGTCGCCGGCGGCTCATCGCTGACGACCGGCTCGACCGCACTCGCACAGGGCATCACCGACAAGTCACTGGTTCTTCAGCGGCAATCGCTGGCGCTGCCCGCGGCCGGCGTCCCGGTTGTCGACCCGGTATTCGGCACGACACTCCGGCGCTTCACCGACCGCACCGACAACGGCGGCTACGCGACGCCCGTCTATTCCCAGCTGCAGGCGTTCAGTTACGACAACGACTATATTCTGCTGAACGAGAACGATGACTACGTCATCCGCAGAATGTCCGACCGCTCGGTGGTCAGCGGACTGACGCTCGAATGGAACAACCCGCGCTGGCAACCGGCCGCAAGCCGCACTCTGGTCCACTTCGACTCCAACGCCGACACGACCGTGCGTATTCAGGAAACCACGATCGACCCGGTGGCGACGACAACCGTATTCACGTTCCCCGCCGACTACGACCGGGTTCTGGTCAATCAGTCATTCGATGAGGTCTCGCGCGACGGCCGCTGGATGGGCGGCATGGTCACCCGCGTCTCGGACAACGCGGGCGTCCTGTTCGCAGTCGATCTGAACCAGCCGGCGCTTTCCGTCGCGATCCCGATCCCGACTCTCTACGCCGGACCCTGCGATCCGGATCCAACGTGGGGAGAGATCGAGCCCGACTGGGTCGGCGTTTCACCTCTGGGTCGCTATCTCGTGGTCCAGTGGCCGCGCGACGGCACCGATCGCTGCAACGGCCTGGAGACGTTCGATATCCAGACCGGAGCCTTCGTCGGCCGCGTCTACGACGGCCACCAGCATGGGGACCTCGGGGTCCTGCCTGACGGCACGACGGAGTTCTTCATGACCTTCGAGGTGTGGTCGCCGGCCGACCCCAACCGGCCGGCCGTGGCGTGGCGCGAACTTCCCGGCACGGCCACGGTTTCAGACCCGCAGTATCTCACCGTGATCGACTGGGGTGGCGGACATATCTCCTGCAAGGGGCCCGATGGCGTCTGCCTGGTCAGCTACGGCGAGTGGCCGGGGAATGGGTGGACGCCGTTCGAGAAAGAAGAGTTTCTGCAGTTTACCGACGGCTCCGTGCTGCGACTCGCGCATCACCGCTCGAGCGAGTGCGGCTACTGGGTCCAGCCGCGAGGTACGTTGTCCGCGGACGGATCCCTGGCTGTATTCGGCTCTGACTGGGCCGACGAGGTCAGCGGTGATGGATGCTCAGGAGGAGACAGCCTCGGTCGCGGCGAGGCCTGGCTGATCGAGATCCCCCACACGTTCTCGACCTGCGGCGACGGCCAGGTGGACAGCGGCGAACAGTGCGACGACGGCAATCAGACCGCCGGCGACGGCTGCGACCCGAACTGCACCCCGACAGGCTGCGGAAACGGCTGGGTCAGCGCCGGAGAGCAGTGCGACGACGGCAACGGCATTGACCTCGATTGCTGCAGCAACGCCTGCGCCGCAGCGCCTGCGTCAACTTCCTGCGACGACGGTGACGTCTGCAATGGCGTCGCGACCTGTGATGGCAGCGGCTCCTGCGTGGCCGGTTCGGCGCTCAGCTGTGATGACAGCGATCCATGCACGCTCGACTCCTGTGACCCGGTCAGCGGCTGCGCGAGCGCCAGTGTCTTCGCGCTCCAGTGCGCCGAATCCGCGAGGGCGCTGCTCAAGATCGACGAGCGGTCGACCGCCAAAGCAATATGGAAATGGGCTGCTCCAGGCGGCGATATCAGCGACTTCGGAGATCCTGCGGTCGCCGATGACTTTGCCTTCTGCCTGCGCGACTGGAGCGCGGCCGCGCCTTCCGCAACGGTGGCGATGCGGATCGATGCCGGTGCCGGCTGGCAGTCCAACAGCTCTGGATTCCGCTACAACGACAGTGACGGCAGTCCGCACGGGGTGCAGCGCGTGAGCCTGAAATCCAAGGGCTCAAAAACGAAAATCGTCCTGAAAGGCTCCGGGCCCTTGCTGCCGCTGCCAGGGCCGGTTGCGCCCGACTCGTATTTCGAGCTCGATCCCGAGCTGGAGACGCGGCTGGTCACGGATTCGGGAAACTGCTGGTCAGCCGACTTCAACGCCCCGCGTCGAAACTCGCCCACAACCTTCATCGCAAAGTAGCCTTCGTGTGCCTGGGGTATCTGCTGCCCCCGGATGGGTGATAACAGCGGTCGGGTCGGCTGCCCACATCGGGGGGGGCGAATGTTACTCGGAAGCCTCCCCGGCCTGTGGGTCGTAAGGAAACCACTAAGGGTTTTCACTTAGATCGGATCGGATTTACCCACCCGCGCCAGAATCCCCCTTAACAAGCCTGAAAAATTAGCCCGATAGTCAAAAGAGAATTGCCGAGCGTCCTCCGAATGGATGCCGGACTGGACGTCAACAGAACTCGATTGAGGCTACCCATGAAAAAAATCATCAATTCCTTTCTTGCCGGAAGCAAAACTGCACCTTACCCCCGCAGCTTCGGGGCCATTGTTTCCTGCGCCACCCTCGCTGTGGCAGCGCTGACAGCCTGCTCTGCTGAGGCGGCCACGTGGAACGTCCCCGGAGACTTCGCGACCATCCAGGCCGCGATCGACGACGCCAGCGTCGTCAACGGTGACACCATCAACGTCGCTGCGGGCGTTTACAATGAGAACTCCGCGCCGGCTAACGACGCGATCGACGTGACCAAGGAGCTCACCATCCTGGGTGCCGGCTCCGGCGTCGGGACCGGATCCGAGCTGGTGCCGGCCTGCGGCGCAGGAGGGTGCAACGCTGCGGTGCATATCACCGCGTCGAACGTGGTCTTCTCCGGCTTCCGAATCGACGCCAAGTCCGGCGTCGATGCCGGAACGGCAGAAACGTACAATTACGGACTTTTTATCAACGGCGCGGCGGGCGATATCACCAACATCGCGGTCAGCGATGTCGCGGTATCCGGTGCCAACAACAACCTCGAACTCAACAATGTCAACGGGATAACGATCGACAACTACAGTTGCGATGCAAGCGTCAGGACCAACGCGGGTGTTGCTACGCAGTGCTACCGGCTCGTCGACAGCGACAACATCGCGATCAGCAATTCGACGTCCGTGGCGGGGCCCTGGGGAGGAGGCGCATCTTCCAGGCACATGGTCGGCTTTCAAGGCGCTGTCTCGGCGTCACTCGACAATGTAGTCATGCTGGGTGACGGATCAGGAAGCGATAACAATCGAGCTCAGTACATCTTCGCGCAGCCGGTGGGCTACTGCTGCGACCCTGGAACGCAACAGTACACATACGGTAATGTAACGATGTCCGATAGTGTCTACGGGATTTATCTTCTCGATAACCCGGGCGCATACACACAAGCCGAATTTGCCGTGACGCTTACGCAGAATCCCGGCACGAATATCACCTTCACGAACGTTGACGTCCCGATGTATCGCGGCGGGCTTGGAGAGCTCATCGGACTGAACGATTTCGTCTGCGCAAACAGCATTCCCCACCGCGTGACGATCGGAACGGCAGAGTACTACTTCCTCTCCAACGCCGACGCGGTGGCCTACCAGACGGCCAACGGCGGAACGGTGGATGCGGAGGTCTGTGCAACGTGCGGCGACGGCGTCGTAGGCCCCGGCGAGCAGTGTGACGACGGCAACACCGACGCCGGGGACTGCTGTTCGGCCACCTGCCAGTACGAAGCCGCCGGCTCGGCCTGTGGCAGCCAGAGCGACACCGATTGCGACAACCCCAACACGTGCGACGCGACGGGCACCTGCCTCGATAACTTCGAGCCCATCACCACAGAATGCCGCGCGGTGGACGGCGTTTGCGACGTGGCGGACTTCTGCGACGGCTCCGGGTCCTGCGACCCCGACGCCTTCGTCACGGCAGGCACCGAGTGCCGAGCAAGCGACGGCGACGTGAACAGCCGCGGCTTCATCTGCGACCCTGCAGAGAGCTGCACCGGTGCGGGGCCGGATTGCCCGGCGGACGTCGTTTCCGGATCAAACGTCGTGTGCAACGGCGGCTCGGGCAACGCCAACGGAGGGTCGGTGTGTGACCCGGCCGACTACTGCACAGGCGTTGCCGGCGAGAGCTGTCCTGCCAACACCAACATCGTCGCGGCGAACACCGCATGCCGCGCTTCGATCGGCGAGTGCGACTACGAGGAGAAGTGCAGCGGAGTTGACGAGGTGCCTTGTGCAGCAGACGGCTTCGTTGCCGACGACACCCAGTGTTACGGCGACCCGTACATCCCCGATCCGCCCAATCGCGTGCCGCCTTCGCAGCCGAATCCGTGCGTGGACCTGGAGTGTCAGTGTTCCTCCGGACTCTGCGTATCGACGGCGTACCCGATCGTGATCGAGAAGACGAAGATGAAAGTTGCCAAGAGCCCGACGAAAAACAGCGGTAAAGGCAGCTTCACCGGCGAGCTGACGGAGGGCTCCACGGTCGGCGAGTTCAATGCGAGCCTGGAGGCCGGGATCGTAGGGGTCCTGATCGAAGACGCGGACAGCTCGTACCGGGCTCTCGTGGACTTCCCGAATTGCACACTGAAGCGCTCGGATACGAAGCCGCGCTGGATCTGCTTCTCCACCGACGGCACGAACAGTAAGCTGGTCTCCGTCTCCCAGTACGGAACGGACAACGTCTTCAAGGTGAAGGCGACATTGAAGAAACGGCCCCAGTCCGAGACCGGATCGGGCGGCCTCGCCGGCCCGGTAACCGTGACCGTAGTGACCGACACGTTCTATCGCGTCGATCAGCAGGGCACGATCGGGGATGTGAATCCGGCGGATTGCCAGATTCAGAAAGACGGTGCTGCACTGCGATGCGGTGATCGGTCGAAAGACAGCATCACCCGCGAGGAGCAGTAACGACAAATACAGCAGCAACGGCGGCCGGGCCTCTGGTCCGGCCGCCGTTCGCCTCTCGATGCGCTCCCAAGTCGTCGTTGGCGACAGGCATGCCCAACGGGCATTGTCTCGGCACCAGAACTGGCCCACGTCATAAGGAGTTCTCAGTCCCTAAGCCTCTCCAGGAGAAACCAGATGCCCCCGACAGAAGACCGCGCTCCCATTCGAAGGGAAGCGGAAAAGAGCCGCAGCCGCCGCAACGTGATCCGGATCGCGATCGTTGTTACCGTCTCAATTCTTACCGCAGCAACCGCCTCAGCCCAGGATGACGGCGATCAGTGCGCCGGCCCCCGCTGCGTGAGCGCGCCCATCAGCGACGATTTTTCCGTCGACAGCTCGGCCGACTACACCGGAACGGCGGACACCGGAGCCGGCCTTCCGACATTTTTTACGATCAATGACGGCGGCAACGGGCTCCTCGAGATCACCCTCCAGGACGAGTTTTACAACGTCACGCGAACCAACTCCGATCTTCAGGTCGGCGAGGCGGTCTCGATCGACGCGCCACCGGATTTCGGAACTCTGGCAGGCGACTCGATCTTCGTGACAACCGGACTCACCCAGCCGGGAACCTTCGGCAGTCTCGGCCTGAGAATGAACCGAGGCCCGGGTGCGACTATCACGGTCGAACGATTCACCAGCGCGGGTTCATCGGGAGCGCAGGATACGGGAGTCCCCAACCCGGCAGGATCCACACGGGTCTGGATCGACCGGCATGACGAGACCACCTTTCGGTTCTACATCGGCCCCGAAAGCGCACGAGTGTTCGTCTTCGAGGATACACTGCTCGCGGGCGACCTTACCGGCCCGCTGCGCGTCGGCGTCGGTGCATACAACAACCTTCCCACAGTCTTCCAGTTCGACAACCTCAGCATCGCGTGCTCGCCGTTGTCCAATGCCTGTTCGTTCAACGCGACATGCGGGAATACTGACCCCGGCTACACCTGCACATGCAATGTCGGATTCGCCGGTGACGGCTTCACCTGCACCGAAATCTGCGGCGACAGCCTGATCGTCGGCGTCGAGGAATGCGACCCACCGTCGCAGCAGTGCTGCAACGCCTCGTGCTTCTTCGAACCTGACACTCTGCCCTGCACCGGCGCCTCTCAGGGAGGCGGGTGCGACATCGACGCCGACGACCACTGTGAGGGTACGAGTACAGCGTGCATCGACGTCTTCCAGCCCGATACGTACGTCTGCGGACCCGGTTCGGGGGATCCGAACGGTACCGGTTTCATCTGCGATCCCGAAGAGCTCTGTACGGGCACCTCGGGGATCTGCCCTCCGGATGACCGCGCGAGCGCGGGAACCGTCTGCAACGCCGGCAGCGGGGATCCCAACGGCTCCGGGTACACGTGCGACCCCGATGAGGTCTGTCCGGGAACACCTCAGGGCGCCTGCCCGGCCGACGCCTTCGATGGCTTCGGCGTGGTTTGCAATCCTGGCGCAGGCCCGACAGGGGACGGCGGTTCGACCTGTGATCCGGATGAAGTCTGCCCGGGCGTCGCGAACTTCCCCTGCCCCGCCGACATCGTCTATCCCGACACCGTCATGTGCAATCCGGGCTCTGAAAATCCGAATGGCGGCGCCGTCTGTGACCCGGACGAGTACTGCACCGGCGTTGCCGATGTCGCCTGCCCCGCAGACACCGTCCTCCCGGCAGACACGCTGTGTCGCCAGTCGATCGGCGAGTGCGACTACAACGAAGTCTGCAGCGGCGTCGCCAACGAGCCCTGCGCAGCTGACGCCTTCTTTGCAGACGCCACGGCCTGCTACACGGATCCGTGGCTCGAAGATCCGCCCCTGCGAACCCCACCCGCGTCGCTGCCGCTTCCTTGCGTATTCGGGGACTGTGTATGCTCGATCGGCCTGTGCATCGAGCCCGATGCGATGGATGTGAAAAAGGCCAAGCTCGAGGCGTCGAAGTTTCTCTCCGACACTGGAAAGGGCGTCGTGCTGGCGGAGATCAGGGAGACCGATACTCTCCTCGATCTCGGCACCAAGCTGCTGGCCGGATCGGTTTCCTTCTACCTCACCGATGGGGACGCGTCTTTCTCGCTCGTGCAGCAGCTCACGACCTGCGAGCCGAAGACCAAAAAGACGAGCGCCGATCCTTTCCGGTACAAATGCCAGTCGACCAACGGTCGCGTGATCATCAGAGATGAGTCGACAGACACGGTTCCCGCTTTCCGCGTCAAGGCCGTGTTCAAGAAGCTGTCGCGCGCCATCGCCGGCACCGACAACCTGGAGGGTCCGATAACCGCTGCGCTGGTCGGCGACGATTTCTACCGCGTCGACTTCCAGGACAACATCAACGAAGACTGCATCTACAAGGGAGGCGGCACCGGGAAACTGATCTGCAACGCCCCGGTCAAAGCGGTCAACCCCTGACGGGACACGTCAAACAGTGCCTGCAGTCCGGCACCGGCGCGATCGCGTCGGTGCCGGATTGACGGTTCGACCATCTCCTGAAGAGTTTCTGTCTCGATACCGTTCAGTGATTGTGACCGGTGTGGTCGGCGTCCTTGCACTCGGCATTCATCTTCCCGTCTGAATCGACATTCGCCTTGAACTCGGCCTGGAAGCGGTTGTCGAGGCGAATCATCATGCCGCCACCGGCGACGGGGCTTGGTTCTGCCACGAGCTCGGGACGATCCTCTGAGGCCCTGAGCTGAGGCTGCGCCGAACCTGCCGGCGCCTCCTGAACAAGCTCTCCGGTCTCAGGATCGATATACGCCCGCATCCCGGAAGAGGCCTGGCTCTCGACCGTGGCCGAGTTTCCATCAATCGCCTGCGCATCGGAGGCCTCTGCAACCGCAAATCCACCGGACAGGGCCAGCGAAAACACGGCCGCCGCGACCAGGACGCCGGCAAGAGGTGCCGCATGGATCACCGCCGCAGCGCCGGATCCGGCCGCGGGGTAGAGATCAGAGGTCATGGATCGGAGTGTCTTCATGCTGTTTCTTCCTTGCGTCTTTTGCTGATCGGCCGTTACGACATTGTACGAGCGGAGACGCCTCCGCCAGAAGATCGAGAAATCAGGGGTAATGTCAATGCCCCGATCGAGATCCCCGTTTTCACGCTCGAAACCACGGATTCGATCGCCGGCCAGCGGCGATCGCGGATCGCGCTCACGGGCAACTGCCGTTGATCGTCGTATCATCGAACTCGTCGCAATCCACTGTGCTCGTTGCGTGCATTTCGTTGAACATCACACACGCTCTGCAGTTCGCACGCTCGGTGATGCAAGCAGCGAGATCCGGCGCGGCCGCACAGTTTCCGGGAAACAGCGCGGGAATCAGCGCGGGATCACATCGCGATGCCACGTCTGAATCGAGCTTGCTCAGCGCCTTTGTGATCTTGCCCTTCGAATCGCTATTGATCGCGTCAACGCAGTCTCCGAGCGTGAGCTTGTTCACGATCGTCGCGTTCTTGAGCCCGAACCTCAGGCAGCCGCCAAGTTCCTTGACCATTGCTGAGAATGCCTTGTCCGTGTCCTTGACTACGGCAGACTGACAAGCCACTCCCGGCACTCCCGCGCTCCGATCGACAACCGCGGTATTGAGATCGGGTCCGAAAATTTCCGTCCCCAGGTCCAGCGCGGCCGAGCGGGCGGCATCATTGATGGTGCCCCCTGAGGTGTAGCCGAAGTCCGGAACTTCCGCCGTGCACTTGCCTGCATCGGTGGAGAGAGTCTTCGCCTCCGTCCCGGCGACCTTGCCTTTGGCATCGGCAAGGACACAAGTCGCAGGATCCGTCTCCTTGCCCTTGCCGGTGTTACGCACGCAGGAAACGTATTCTTTGCCTTGCGTGGCGGTGACCTTTCCGCCCGCCTTGTTCAGCGAAGTGAGACACTTGCTCTGGCCCGAAGTCTCGATGTACGGACCGCAGATGTCCGGTCCGCCGCAAACGCCGGCCTGACACGTATCGATTTCCGTGCAGACTTCGCCGTCGTCGCAGGACAGGCCTTCGTTGGTCGGCTGCCCTTCACAGGCGTCCGTCGTCTCGTTGCACACACCGTCGTTGCACTGGTCGGCTGCGCCCGAGCAATCGATCGGCCCGCCGCCCACGCACGCACCCGCCGTACAGGTCTCGCCCTCATTGCAGAACAGGCCATCGTCACACGCCAGCCCTTCGTTGGTGGCCTGCGCCTCACAGGCATCGGTCGCCTCGTTGCACACGCCGTCGTTGCACGGGTCGGCTGAGCCCGAGCAATCGGTCGCCCCGCCGCCGCCGCATACGCCGGCCGTACAGGTCTCGCCCGTGTTGCAGAACAGGCCATCGTCGCAAGCATCGCCTTCGTTGATTGCTGACGACTCGCAGGAGCCAGTTCCCGCGTTACACGAACCTTGCGTACAGTCTCCGTCCAGGCCGCTGCAGTCCACCGGCGCGCCATCGCAGCTGCCCGATGCACAGACATCTCCGGTCGTACACAGATCACCGTCGTTGCAGCCGCTGCCTTCGTTGGCAGCCTGTGCCTCACAGGCATCCGTCGTCTCGTTGCACACGCCGTCGTTGCACTGGTCGGCTGAGCCCGAGCAATCCGTCGCTCCGCCGCCGCCGCACGTGCCCGCCGTGCAAGTCTCGCCCGTGTTGCAGAACAGGCCGTCGTCGCAGCCCGCGCCTTCGTTCGCAGCCTGCGTCTCACAGGCGTCCGTCGTCTCGTTGCACACACCGTCGTTGCACGGGTCGGCTGAGCCCGAGC
>CAXQPB010000026.1:0-7947 GCA_964225545.1 Candidatus Nitrosopumilus sp.
ATGAGATCGTAGCCGGGATCTCCCGGCGGGCGGCGGCCGGCGCGCTCGATGGAATCCAGATCGAGCTCGGCATACCGCTGCGCTGGCCCGGGCCGCGTCGGGACAGGCTCATCGAGATGCTTTGCTCGGTGCTCGAGGACGAGATCTGCGAGCGTGAAAACGCCGAGCGCGCGAGCGCGACCTGTCCACGCACCGAATGGGATCTGCCACCGCGACAGCTCGACAGGCCTGCCGACCGGCCGGAGCCCGGCTACGCTGTTCAGGCCGTGCTGGCCGATGGCAGCGGGCTGTTCCTCGGCGCAGAGCCCGGCGGAGCACGTTCGCTGGCCGCGCGTGTTTGTATCGCCAGGCCCGATGGCCGAATGGCGCTGTTCGTGGCCGAAGGGCCGTGGGGCGGCGATCGCGGTTCTTATGCGGTCGCCGGTCTTCGATTCGAGGCCAGAGAAAACCGTCGAGGTGATCGCTAGTTCGCGATGCTGCTCGACTACGACGGCCCGATGGTCCTTTATCCCACCCACGACGCGTTTCTCGACCTCGAGCGCGGGCTGGCGGGCGCCGATGTCCAGGACGCCTCGCTTCGCCTGGCGTTCACACCGCAAGGCGGAGGTTTCGGAAGACTGACCGGCAGTGTGAGCCTCGGGACCAGCCGTGTGGAAGTCGCTACGACGGCGGTCTGCAACCGCGGCGGCCGGCTCGACCCGGCGACGGGTTCGAGGCTGCGTGTCCATATCACCGAGGGGCCGCGTGCTCCCGAAGTGCTGGCCGACGCCGGTGTCGAGCGCGACCCGAAGCTGCTGCTTCGCGATGGGCGGCTCGTGTTGCCCTCCGGCAGCGGCGAGCACGGCGGGCACGACCGGATCGAGAACAGCGGCGAAGGCGGCGCCGGCGGTCCCCGCGGAGCGATTCACGCCACCGTCCGGGCCCGCGTGCCGGTCTTCCGTATCCTTCCTGACGGTACCGCGATCCGCGTCACCTTCGGCGTCGCCGAGTTCGAAGGCACCGGCGAGGATTCCGCCGGCGGCGTCGGTTTGTTCGAGGAGGTCTCGATCATCCGCCCCCGCGGCCGCCAGGGCAGCCCCGGTAAAGGGTAAGTCCCCGGTCTTCCCCGCCCAACTTTCGATCCCTATACTGAGCGGACGACTTTTTTCGGGGGGTGCGGATGCGGAAGCGGCGAACGGGCAGAAGGCTCGGCCTGGTCCTTTCAGGCGGCGGGGCCCGAGGAGTGTTTCAGGTGGGCGTGCTCGAGCGGTTGCTCGAGGACGAGCGTTTTGCGCGAGGCCCGTCGGTGGTTTCGGGCACATCGGCGGGCGCGATCAACGCTGCGCTGATCGCCGCCGGAAAATCGCCGCGCGAGATGATGCGATTCTGGAACGGGATCGCCGACAACCCACCCGCCACGACCAGTCCGCGTTTTTTCCGCAGCGCCGCCCGTACGCTGGGCAAGATCGTCGCCCAGGAGGCCGGGCACTGGCTGCGCTCGCCCGAGCCGTGGGCGGCTCTGGCGCAGCGCGCTCGCAATCACTTTCCTCCCCGCCGCGGCAGCGCCCTCGCGCTCGGAGTCGAGTATCTGATGACGGTTCGCTTTGACCTCATCAGCCGTCTGCTCGAGGGAATCGAGGTCGGCTACCTCGCCGATACCCGCCAGCTGCGCGCCCGGCTGGTAGACACATTCGGTGGCGAGGTCATCCCCTCAGGCGATGTCGACCTGGCGATCAACACGGTCGATGCGCGCACGGGGCGCGTGGTGCGCTACGTGACTGTCGAGACCGAGGCGACGAGCACTCCCGACTATGTGGTCGTCGACGCGATCACCGTCGACATGGTGCTGGCCAGCGCCAGCATCCCGCTGCTTTTTCCCGCAGTCGAAGTGGGGGAGCGTCTGCTCTGGGACGGCGGCCTGCTCGTGAACACACCGCTCGCGCCGGTCGTGGCGCTGGGCGCTGACGAGGTCATCACAGTGCTCGTCACCGAGCCTCCCGACCCTCAGCGAGAGCATCTCGATCACTTCGGGCGTGCGATCGAGCGAACGATCGACAGCTTTCTCGAGAATGCCTACAACGTTGACCGGAAGCTGCTGCTGGAGCGCAATCGGATCGCCGCCATGACACGGCCCGGTCGGGGCGCCTACCGGGATGTGGTCCTGTACGACGCGGTCCGGCCGCAGCGATCCGGGCATTTCGACGCGGGTTCGTATCTTTATTTCCAGCGATCGATGCTCCACAAGATGAGAACGCTGGGGCGTGGTGCCGCGACGGCATGGCTTGCGGACGGGCCGGCGATCGACTGCCTCGCAGATGTGGACGAAGTTCCGCAGACTGCGGACGGTCGCGCAGCCTGACCCGGCTCCGAGCGCGCGTCAGGCCGGGCAGCAGGCTGGCGTCATCGAAGGGCGGGGTTACAATCGTCGCCGGTACGCCACTGATGACCAGCCCTGTCCAAGACGTCGCCGAGCGCTACCTGGTGATTCGATTCGGTGCCATCGGCGACTGCATGCGCGTCCTGCCGGCGGTGCGTCGCCTCCGGCGCGAGCGGCCGAAGGCGCATATCGGCTGGGCTGTCGAGGAGTGGGCGTATCCTGTGCTGGTGGGCAACCCGAATGTCGATCGATTCCACATCCTCGACCGCTCCAGGCTGCGGCGAGGACCCCGCCAGGCGGTTCGCGAGCTGCAGCGGTTTCTCACCGGTGTCAGCGGCGCCGGCTACGACGTCGCACTCGATTTTCACGGCCGTTTCAAAAGCGGGCTGGTCTCGCGCATCTCGGGCATCCCTCGACGCATCGGCTACGATCGCGCCTGCGCAACCGAAGGCAACCATCTGTTCAACAACGAGCACGTTCGGCTTGACGACCCGTGGGAGAATCGGGTCCTGCGGTTTCTTCACCTGCTCGAACCGCTCGGCATTGACACGCACTACGACCCGGCCGACAACGGGCTTCACGTGCCCCATGAGGTCGCGCGCGCCGCTCACGCGTGGTACGCGCAGATGGGGCGGCCTGCGCTCGCGGTGTACCCGGGGACCAGCCGCGCGCGCGCCCACGAGCGTTGGCCTTCAAGGAAGTGGGTCGATCTGCTGCGCAGGGTCGGGCGCGAAGGGATCTCGACGGTCGTGTTCTGGGGACCGGCAGAGCAGGCGCTCGCAACGGCGATTGCGGCTGCGGCCGGGGGCGACTGCCGTCTGGCGCCGCCGACCACGCTGCCGGAGATGACGGCGATGATCGGTTGCTTTCGAGCGTTCGTCGGTTCAGACACCAGTGCGATGCATATGGCGTGGATGCAGGGAGTGCCGACCGGGGTCTTCGCGGGGCCGAAGCCGCCGCGGACTATTGCGCCGATGGCGCCCGTCCCGTCGTACGTGCTGCGCGCCGACGAATACCTTGACGAACGCCTGCGCCCGAGTCAGCAGCCCGAAGAGGTGATTACGGCGGTGCCAGTGGGGGAGGCGTTCGAGGCCGTCGAGCAGCTGCTTGCGGCAGGAGTCGCGTCCGGTTCTCGGGAACTGAGCGCGTGACCTTGGATTAGATGTTCATCTTCAACGAAGATCTTCGCCACCTCCACGACGATTGTCTGGACGGGTGGGAGGCCGGCAGCCAGGCAGCGCCGCTGCACCCCGACGACCTCCGCGGCGTGGTGCTGTTCGAACACTACTGCAACTACATCCTGTGGCACCTCGAAGATCAGGCACGACGGACCGACGTTGACGACAGCTACGTTGCCGAGATCAAGCGCGAGATCGACCAGTGGAACCAGCAACGCAACGACAGCATCGAACGGATCGACGAGGCGGTTCTGCTCGAGACGCCGGAGCCGGCAGGCGACGCGTCACTGCACACCGAGACAATCGGGATGATGATCGATCGTCTGTCGATCCTCGCGCTGAAGGTCTACTACATGCGTCGCAATACCGCGCGCTTCTCCGACGCTCCGCTGGCCAGCGAGTGCCGCGAGAAGCTGCGTGTCCTCGAGGTGCAGCGTGACGACCTGGCACGCGGGATGGCCCAGTTTCTGAATGACGTTCGCAGCGGCCGCCGTTACTACAAAGTCTACAAGCAGTTCAAGACGTACAACGATCCGCGGCTCAACCCGGCTCTGTCCCCGCAAGCGGGCGATGCGGAGTGAGCGGGTTGGCGAACGGGTAGCGGGCGATCGGGCGGAGCAGAGTCGTGGACAAGCATGTAATCATTGTCGGGGCGGGTGAAGTCGGGCGTCACCTCGCCGAGATTCTCGTCGATGAGCAAAATGATGTCTACGTGATCGAAAAAGACGCGGCGACTGCGCGACGAATGCGATCCGAGCTCGATGCCAAGGTTATTCACGGCAGCGGTGTGTCCACCAGAATGCTGCACGAAGCGGTGGTGAAGAAAGCGGATCTGCTGCTCGCGGTAACGCAGATCGATGAGGTCAACATCGTCGCGGCGATGACCGCAGAGAAGCTCAACCCGAAATGCGAGACGGTTGCCCGCGTACGCGACAGGAGTTACCTCGACCCTAAAACCCGTCTTAGAAGCGAACAGTATGGAATCGACGAGTTCGTCGGGCCTGAAGGCGCGGTGGCCGAGCGGGTTGCGGCTTCGCTCGAGTACAAGGGGCACGGTCAGATCGCGAGTCTCGCGGGCGGACGGCTCACGATGCTCAAGTACCCGGTGCTACCGCACTCGAACGTTCCCTACGCGACCAACGCAGAGCTTGCCGCGGGCTTCCCCCCGGAAACCGCGATTGCTGCAGTTCTGGATTCGGACGGTAGGCTTACTTTTCCGGGGCCGGATGATCGCTTCCGTGTCGGTGACCACTTGCTGATCCTGTGCGCACCCGGGGAGGTCAATTCGGTTCTCGCGAGCATGACCGAGGAACTCATACACACAAGGCGTGTATTGGTCGTCGGCGGAGGCTCTATCGGGGAGCAGGTCGTCGGGAAGCTGACCAACCTTCGCGACAGGGTTACGGTCATTGAAAAAGATCGAGATCACGGCGAGATGCTCGCCGCGAACGACGACGCGCCGCTGGTCCTCGAGGGCGACGGGACACACCCTGGCGAGCTGGCGAGGCGCATTCGAGAAGACAAGATCGATGCTTTCGTCTCGCTCGTCGACAACGATGCCGAGTCATTGCTGGCGGCAATTGTTGCGGCCGACAGCGGTGCGAAGAAGGTAATTGCGCGTGTAGACAATCAGGATTACGAGCCATTGGCGCATCGGCTCAAAGTGGACTCGCTGATCTCTCCCCGACGGTCGATTGCGGAAAAGATTCTTTCCTTCGTGCGTCGCGATAAGGTCGACTCCACTACCATGTTGGGAAACAACGAAGGCGAGATCCTGGACTTCGAGATAACCGAGGCCTCAGCTCCGGATGTTCTCAAGAAGAAGATTGGCGAGCATGACCTCCCCCCTGATTGCCGAATGCTCGTACTCACCCGTGATAATCGATTTCTGTTCCCCGAACAGGATGGCGATGCCCGAATCAAAGCCGGTGACCATGTCCTTGTGGTTGCACGTCGAGATGCGGTCTCCCGGGTCGAGAAGATCTTCACTGTCGATGATAAGACGGCTGCCTGATCGGAACGGCACGCAATGGGATCGCAAACTTTTTACCGAATACTGGCGCGAATTTGCGGGGCTGTCGCCCTGTCGCTTGTACTCCCGCCGCTTGTCGGTGCCTGCTACGGAGACAGCCAGTGGCCGTATTACCTTGGGGCTGCGGTCGCAGCGTCAGCCATGGGCGCTGTCCTCTGGTTGGTCGCGAGCGGCAGGCCCGAGTCGGGACCGCGGATAAGCCTCCGGGAGAGTTTCCTCGCCGTGGTCCTGTCGTGGCTGATGATCATTGCGCTGGGTGCCTTACCGTTTTACTTCTCGGGCGCGATTCCGAGTCTTTCCGACGCGGTTTTCGAGTCCGCGTCCGGCTATACCACAACGGGCGCGACGATCCTCACCGATATTGAGGCGCTGCCGAAGGCGCACCTGTTCCAGCGTAGTCTCGCCCACTGGCTGGGTGGTATGGGGATTCTCGTGCTGATGGTGGCCATTCTTCCTGAGCTTCGGGTAGGCGGTCTCCAAGTCTTCGCGGCCGAATCGAGTGGTATCGATACTGACAAAATCTCACCACGCATCGCTTCGGTGGCAGCTCGCCTTTGGGGGCTTTACCTCGCCATGACGTGCGTATGCGCGTCGCTGTTGGTCTATTTCGGGATGGATCTGTTTGATGCCGTGATGCACGCGTTTGGAACGCTGGCGACCGGGGGATTCTCGACGCAGAACCACAGTATCGGCTCATACGACAGTCTCGGGATCGAGATCGTGATCATGGTTTTCATGCTGGCGGCAGGTGCGAGCTTTCCTCTGCAGTATCGGATGTATCTGCGTGGAGACAGCTCCCCCATCCGGAGGTCGGAAGAGCTGCGACTCTACGGGGTCGTGTTCGTGATGTTCAGCTTGGCGATCACTGGCACCCTGGTCGTCAGCGGTGACTACGACAGCTACGGGGAGGCCCTGCGCCACGGCAGCTTTCAGACCGCAGCGATCCTGACGACCACCGGTTACGGGACCGCTGATTACGATCGCTGGCCGGACCTGTGCCGATATCTCCTCGTGCTTCTGATGTTCCTGGGCGGATGCGCCGGGTCAACCGCGGGTGGTGTAAAGGTCGTTCGACTCCTCGTCGTCTTCAAGCACGGCGCGGTTGAGCTCAAGAAATTGCTTTATCCGCAAATCCTTCAGCCGGTTGTGGTCAACGGCGCGAGTGTGGCGCAGTCCACGATTCTAGGAATCCTCGGTTTTTTCCTGCTGTACATCACTACCATCGCGGTCGCCACGACGCTGGTCCTCGCGACAGGAGTGGACCTTGTTACCGGGGTCTCTGCGGTGATCGCGTCGATGAACTCGATCGGTCCCGGTTTGGGGCTGGTCGGCCCGGCTTCGAACTACGCGGCGTTGCCTGATCTGTGCAAGTGGGTTCTGGCGGTCTGTATGGTCGTGGGGCGGCTGGAGATCTATACGGTCTTTGTTCTGGTCACCGCTCTTTTCTGGGCGCCGGTATGGGACGGAGTCAACTTCCGACCGAGGAAGTGACGCACCCGCACCGCAGGGTCGAACCGGAGTGATCATGCTGGAGAACACGAGCGTCATTGAAGTTCAGGTCGGAGATATCCGCTTTCACGCCTGCGAGGCAGGGCAGGGGCCGCTGGTGCTCTGTCTGCATGGATTCCCCGATCACGCCCGATCCTTCCGTCATCAGGTCGAGCCGCTGGTTCAGGCCGGCTACCGTGTCGTCGTTCCGAACATGCGCGGCTACGCTCCGACCTCGGCAGCGCCCGACGGGTGCTACCGCGTCGCAGCGCTGGCGCGCGATGTGCTCGGTCTGATCAACGCGCTCGGTGAGAGCCGGGCCGTGCTGTTCGGCCATGACTGGGGAGCGATCACCTCGTACGCTGCGGCGGTGCTCGACCCGTCCGCGGTCTCGCGGCTGGTGACCGCGGCAGTCCCCTACGGGCCGGCGTTCATGGAGCGCTTCCTGACCAGCTACGACCAGCTTCAGCGGTCCTGGTACATCTACCTTTTTCAGCAGCCGATCGCCGAGCTCGCGGTGGCGCACGACAACTGCGAGTTCATCGCGCGGCTGTGGAGAGACTGGTCACCGACATGGGACGCGCCGCAGGAGGAGGTCTCCGCGGTGTGCGAGCTGCTTGGCCGGCCCGAAGTGCTGGCGGCGGCGCTGGGGTATTACCGCGCGATGTTCGCGCCGAACGAAGCCTACCCTGAGCTGGCCGAAGACGAGGCCCGGCTGGATGTCACGCCGATCGAGGTGCCGACGCTGTACGTGCACGGGGCCGATGACGGCTGCATGGGGGCGGAAATGTCAGAGGGAATGGATGTGATGTTTCCGGCCGGCCTGGAATCCCATGTCCTCGCAGGAGCGGGGCATTTCGTTCATCAGGAGAAGCCGGACGAGGTAAATCGGC
>CAXQPB010000027.1:0-2448 GCA_964225545.1 Candidatus Nitrosopumilus sp.
TGCTCGACGAATCGGTTCTGCTGCGGATCTGCGCCCTTCTGGAATCACTCGGCCTCGAGCTCTGGCACGATATTCTCGCCGAACGCGATGCGACCGGTCGCCTGTGGGTGATGGACGGCATCCATGAGTTCCGGGAGCATCTCGGCGGCGAGCTGACTATTTCGATGATCACCTCGCCCGGACGGCCGGTCGATATTCACATCATCGACGAGGCAGCCATGGAGCGGTCGATCGAATGGCTCCGGCAGCGCAGCGCCGCGACCTGATGCGCCTGCAGGCCGGCAACGGCGCCCACCTCACCTACTGCACGAACATCTACCCGGGCGAGACGTGGGCAGAGGTTCGCGCTGCGCTGAGCGCTCATGTCCCCGAGGTCAAGAAGAGGGTATGCCCGGACACACCGTTCGGTGTGGGCTTGAGACTGTCCGGACTCGCGATCGAGCAGCTGTCGACCCCAACCGCACGAACCGAGCTGTGTGAGCTGCTCGAACAGAACCATCTCTACGTTTTCACGGTCAACGGTTTCCCCCACGGCGATTTTCACAACTCACCGGTGAAGGAGCAGGTCTACCGGCCCGACTGGAGCGAGGAAGGGCGCCGCGTCTACACCGCAGGCATCGCGGATCTGCTGTCACACATCACCCCCGAAGATGCCGACTACAGCCCGAGTATCAGCACCGTGCCGGTCGGCTTCCGCCCGCGGATGAACACCCGAGAAGCGCGCGAGAATGCCGCCAATCAAATCCTTCGACAGGCGGTCGGGCTCGATTCCCTGCGCCGGCAGACGGGGAAAACAATCACACTGGCCCTCGAACCGGAGCCGCACTGCGCGCTGGAGACGAGCGCGGAGGCGGTCCGGTTCTTCGAAGATTTCCTTTTCAGCAAACATGCCATCCGCGACGTCGCGGACCTGCGGGACAGGCCGGCCGAGGCAGAACAGATCGTCCGGCGCCACGTAGGTCTGTGCCTCGACACGTGCCACGCGGCGGTCGAGTTCGAGCAACCGCGCGAGAGCCTCGAGCGGATCGCGCGTGCCGGGATCACGATCTTCAAAGCGCAACTGACGACCGGTCTGCGCATCGAGAGGCTCGATTCAGACGCTCTGGACGATCTGGGAGAGTTCGCCGATGACGTCTATCTGCACCAGGTCGTCGAGCGCGATGGCAACCGGCTTACCCGCTATCTCGATCTGAGCCCGGCGATGACCGAGGCGAGACAGAGGAAACCGACGGCAGCGGAGTGGCGAGTTCACTTTCATGTGCCGGTCTTCCTCGACCGTCTCGGACGCTTCACCAACACGCAGAGACAACTCAGAGAGTACATCGATGCGTGGAACGAGACGCCATTCACGCAACATCTGGAAGTCGAGACCTACACGTGGGACGTGCTCCCACCGGAGTATCGGGATCGACCCGTCGCAGAGGCGATCGCCCGAGAGATCGAATGGGTCCGGGAGCACCTGCACGGATGAGCCCGTCGGTCGCGCTGCGCCTCGGGCGGGTCTCCAATCTGCCGACCGTATGGGCGAACACCCTTACCGGCGCACTGCTTGCGGGTGTCGGCGCTCCCCGGAGTTTCGTCGCTCCCGATGCGCTGACGCTGGCGATCTGTATGATCGCAATGTCGGCTTTCTACATCGGTGGCATGTTTCTCAACGACGCGTTCGACCACGAGGTTGACGCTCGCGAGCGGCCGGAGCGTCCGATTCCGTCCGGCGCGGTCAACGCGCGGACGGTTTTCATCGCAGGCTTCACCCTCCTCGGCGCAGGGGTGGGACTTGTAGGCCTGGCCGCAGAGTGGACAGCCGCCGCGCAGCCCGGCGCAGCGCTGTTCTCGGCAGCCACGCTGTGCGCCGCGATCATCTACTACGACTCGCGCCACAAGAACGATCCGATGGCGCCGATGGTCATGGCGCTGTGTCGCAGCCTGATCTACGTGACGACTTCATTCACCATCGCGGGAGTCGCCAGTGAGGCCGCGCTCGGCGGTGCCGCCGCCTGTTTCTGTTACACCGCCGGGCTCACGTACGTCGCATCGCGGGAGAACCTGAGCGAGGTCGGCAACCTGTGGCCCGTCGCGGTTATCGGGCTGCCGGTATTTTACGGACTTCCATGGGCACTGGCGGGGAGCCGCGAATCCGTTTTCGCGATCGCACTTCTTACCGCGTGGATCGGCTACTCGCTCAACTTTGCTGTACGCACCAGCAGCCGCTCCGTTCCAGGAGCGGTGGTGCGCCTGATCGCCGGGATGGCCCTGCTCGATGCCATGCTGCTCGTGGGCAACGGGTTCGACACCGCGGCGCTGGCCGCAGCAGCGATGCTGCCGCTAACCCGTATGTTTCAGCGATTCGTACCCGGCACCTGACTTGATGAACAGATGGTCGAGCACCAGACGTTTCACGTCGACGGCTTCGACCAGGCGCGACGGGACGAGGTCGGCCTCCGAGCT
>CAXQPB010000028.1:0-13281 GCA_964225545.1 Candidatus Nitrosopumilus sp.
GAACAAACCAGCCTCTTGACCCGGCTCTCCAGAACCACGATTCTGCAGCCTGAACGCACCTCCGACGCCGACAGACACGGGCGCCATCGACTCATACCGGCGCGTGACCCCGAACATCGCAGCCCGAGACCTGCTCAAAGGGAACTCGAAAGTTCCATGGCTCCCTGCGGCACGGCGCGCACCGTAAGGCCGGGGGCGGCGAGTCAGAACCACCGAAAAGCAGATCAGCGAGTTATCATGAAGAGCACCTGTTCCAGCGCCCAACTCCGAACGGCGGTTCCTGCCCTGTCCATTCGCCGCCGCGCCGCTGATGCTGTGCGGTATACTCTCGCCGCGTTCAGCCTCGGCCTGTCACTGTGCGCCGCATTCGGTCCCGCAGCAGCTTCGGCCTTCGAGGGCCCGTATGCGAGCCTGGTCGAAGCCGGAGACGGATTCCTGATCGATGTCGACGTACGCTGGCCTTCGACCGGAACACCGCCGCCGGCAGGCTGGCCGGTCGTCTTCTGGTGTCACGGAGGCGGCGGCAACAAGGGCAGTAACGGAACGCGTGCGGCACTCTACGCAGACGACGGTTATGTAACGGTGTCGTACACCAACCGGTCCGACGCCGACCGCACCCCCGACAACTTCGCAGCGGATCATGTAACTCTCAAAAACTGGCTCCTCAACGAATTCGAAACCGAAGCGGGAGTCGCCGTGCCGACGGATGCGACAAAGTTCGGCATCACCGGCAACTCGCTCGGCGGTGCGACATCCTGGTCGGGGGCCCTGCTGACTACGGCCTTCGCGACGGCAGTTCCGTTCAACCGGGGCTGGCATGCGTGGACAGAGTCCTTCGTCGACAACGGCAGTATCGAGCGGGCGACCGGGGCGGTGGAGGTAATCAATGGACAGGGAATCCCCGGTGAGTACCCGGCCGCCGAAACTCAAACGGTACTGGTCGACGCATTCGGGTCGCTTGTTGACGCTCTGGCCACCGTCGACATACCGGTGATGAATCAACTTGCCATGCTCGACAGCCGGGTCTCGGGGACCACCGCGCTGCAGGATCATCTCGCGATGACTTCATCTCCAATGAAGATCGTCTATCTGGGTACCGGCGGACACAACACACCGGACACCGACGCCGACTTCCGCGATCAACTGCGCAGCGCCTGGTTCGCATACCACTTGAAGGGCGAGATGAACGGCATCGCTGCCCTCCACCCCATTCATATGGCGCTGCTGGTAACCGACGAGCGTCTCTCGTGGCCGGCGTGGCCGCCGGCTGATCAGAACAATGTGCAGGTTTACCTGCACGAGGGAGGCGCGATTCTGGCCGACGCGCCAGGCGGTGCGCAGCCCGAGGACAGTTTCGTCAACAACCCGGGGAGCTACACGTGGGAGGACGCGAAGACCGACAACTTTTCAGCCTCCGCGTTGGCTGCCGCCGTGCCGAAGCAGACGATCGTGTACGAAACGGACAACCTCACCGCAGAGGCGCTGCTGGTCGGAGAACCGTCGGTCGAACTTCATGTCACCGGCACCGCATCGCGGTATCAGGTCAACGCTCACCTGTTCGACGTCTCCGACAGCGACGACCCGGTGCTGCTCGCCTTCGGAACTGCGATGCTCGATTCATCACCGGCGGTTGCCTCCATCACGCTCAGCGTGACCGGTCGCCGCATTCCCGCCGGCAATCGCTTGCGGCTGGAGATCACCAACCGCGACAGCCAGGACCTCAACCACGACAACGACTACGGCTTCAACCAGCTGCGCTTCGTGCCGTTTTTCGAGTACAGCACGACGAGCGTCTTCCACGACAACGTCCGGCCCTCCTCGCTCACGGTTCCCCTTCTCGGCGCGACCGAGCTTCCGATCCCCGACGGCTCAACCAACGGAGACCTGCCTGTGCGAACCCTCAAAGTCAGCGGTCTCACGCGACCGGCCGGCGAACAGCGGGCGACGCTCAAGAGCAACGAGGTCGATGCGACTGCTGCGACATTCAACCCGGTCACCGAGGGACTTTCGATAGGGTTCTCCGAGCCGGGCGGGCCGTCCTTCGCGACCACGATCCCTCCCGGCGATCCCGACTGGAAAGTCTCCGCGAGGGGCTACAAATGGCGCGCGCGGTCCGCGCCGCACCCGCAAGGGCTGTACTCGATCAGCGTCGGAAACTCCGGCAGTGTCTTCAAACTGAAGAGCAAAGCGCGGGATCTCAATGCACTTCCGATTACAGGGTTCTCGTCAATCGAGCTGAGCCTCACGATCGGCGATGATACCTGGAGTGGCGCAGTCCCGACGTGCACGCTTTCCGGCAGCGGAGACAGCCTGAAGTGCAAGTGACGATGCGGCGGCCGTAAGGTGGGAGTTGCGGCGGAGACCTTCACCCGTTAGCCGGTATCGCCCGAGTTACTTGCGTCAGACCGCAAGATACAAAGACTTCCGTTCAACGCTGTTTTGAACCGAGGGAACTGCCGATGAGTCTGCCGATTGCCGGAATGCTCGAGAATTGCACCGGGTTCTACGAGCATATGCCTCCGACGACTTTCCATAACGAAAACTGGCTGCTTCGCGTTGTTCTCGAAGCCTCCGCGAAAGAGGAGTCCAGCGTTCACCCGTTGGGCTTCTCGCCGAACGCTCGATGGTACACGGAGGGCTGGCTGCGCCCCGCATTTTTGCCGGAGCCAGGCGGCGACAGGATTGGAGAGGGCTTCACTCACGCCGATGGTACGATTGGCCACTTCGATGTCGGCGGTGAACGCGGTGGAGAGATCGTCCTCCGGAGCGAGGCCGAACAATTTATCGTTATCGAGGGGAAGTTGGGCTCCCCGTTGTCCAAGGGAACGACAAACGCCCCGGGATATGACCAGGCGGCACGTAACGTCGCCTGCATGGCGAACGTGATCGCGGCGGGCGGCCTTGCACCGAGCGATTTTTCCAGCCTCGCCTTCTTCGTCATCGCACCACGGGTGATGATCCCTCACCACCGGATCGACACGCTGGTGAGCAAAGACTCGATTCGGTCCAAGGTCCGCCGGCGTGTCGACATGTATAACGGCGCCAGGGATGCCTGGTTCGCCAATGCTTTCGAGCCGCTGCTCGAGGCAATCACCGTAGAGGCGCTGGCGTGGGAAGATGTTCTCGAAACGCTTTCGAGTTCGGTGTTCGACTACCGCTCGTTCTACTCCAGATGTCTTCAGCTCAACGGAGTGGGTCCTCGCTGAGGCGGCACGTAGATAAGCACGCCACTGTCGCAGGTGCTCCGGCGACCAACTTTCTGCGGCTACCGCAAGTCAGGATTCGCCGGCAATGCGCTCGAGGATCAGGGCGCTGACCTGGCTGCCGTGACTGTTCTGAAGGAAGTGGCCGGCGTCGGCGATCGGGTCGAATGAGGCTCCCATGCGCTCCGCCCATGCGCGGCCCCAGCCTTCCGTGAAGATGTCGTCCGTGCAGCCCCAGATGAAGTGCACCGGCTTGTCCCACTCCAGTAGCTTCAGATACGTCCGGGTCTGGGCGGCAGCGTTGCCGGCTTCATCGCCATCGATCGGTAGCGACCCGGGAAACCGGCGGAAACCGCTGAAGCCCTCGTCATCCAGTCCTCGATACGGCGCCGAGAACCCGCGATAGACTTCCGCTGCCTTGCCCTCGAGGCCGGGATCTTTTCCCTCGATGAGCGCGGGGAAGATCACATCGCGGCTTGCCAGGCCGGCATCCATGACCAGCAGGAGACCCACGTCGGGTTTCTCGCGATCGAAAAGACCGCCCGCTCGCCAATGCTGCTTCCAGTTGCGAATGGCCTCTGAGTATTCGTACTCGGGGTGATGGAGCCACGTGTTCATGATGAACAGACGGGAGAATCGCTCCGGCATCGTCACTGCCTGGGCCAGTCCAATCGGACCGCCCCAGTCCTGGCATACAAGCGTGATGTCGGTCAGGTCCAACGCCGTGATCAGGCTGGAGAGGATCTCGATGTGTCGCGGCATACTGTACCAGTCGCTGTCGACGGGCTTGTCCGAACGACCGAACCCCATGTGGTCCGGCGCGATGCAGCGGTATCCGGCATCGGTCAGCACGGGGATGATGTCCCGGTAAAGATACGACCACGTCGGCATGCCGTGCAGCAGAAGCATGACCGGGCCGTCTTCCGGCCCTTCATCGACATAATGCATGCGCAGGTCCTGCCAGCTGTGGTACCGCGGCTCATAGGCAAAGCCGGCAAGGTCCTCGAAGTTTGTCTCTGATGTGCGAACGAATTTCGTCATCGATTTTTCCTGTGCATGCTCATTAATTGTGTCCGAAACCGCTTCAGCTCGAGCAGGCCGCTGACGCAGGCGTATCGGCTTGGCGCGAAAGGATCAACGCGCCGAAACACTGGCGATACCAGCGGATACCGGTCAGGCACCGTAGCGTCCATCACCGCTGCTGCCCGGGCACAGCCTCACAACGCATCGACCGATGCGCAAAGCAGAAGAACAAAGAGGGAATGAAACATGCTGCACCATGAGCGTGCGGGCAACATCGGGACGAGCCTGCCGCCGTGGTATCCACGCTTCTGCGCGGTCTACGACATCGTCCACGCTGTCTTTTTCGTGGCGCTTGGGACGATCACCGCAGGCTGACGACTGTCAGCTGACGAAGGAGGTCGACCGGCTGCGAGGGTTCAAGCGCAGCAACGCGGGGTTGCTGCGCCCGTCCTGCGAATCGCGTGCACCGTGTTCGCGGTGCGCGCCAGACTTACTGTGCCTGGGCGGACGCGCGGCGTCGGCCGCGGTGCCGACCACCGGCCTCAGGCCGTTGACGCCGGCGCCGTCGGGCCGGCGGACCATCGGTGGAGCCGTTCTCGCGTCGGTCGGTGCTTCGCGCCGGCCGCTCGGACCGGGCGGATGTGAGTCCTGTGACTTCGAGCCTGCGAATCGACGAACCGTGCCTCTTCTCGATGGCACGAACCTGTTCAGCGTCCTCACCGGAGATGAACGTATACGCCTTGCCGCTGCGCTCGGCCCGACCGGTCCGCCCCACGCGATGGGTGTAAGCGTCTGCCGTGTTAGGGACATCGTAATTGATGACGTGCGAGACCGAGGCGACATCGATCCCGCGGGCGGCGATATCGGTTGCGACGAGGACCTCGAAGCGTCGGCTCCGGAATCCGTTCATCGCGCGATCTCTTTGTGCCTGCGACATGTTGCCCTGCAGCGCCACCGCCTCGTGGCCGAGGCCTGAGAGTTGCATGGCGAGACGACGTGCGCGGTGTTTGGTTCGGGTGAATACAATCGCCGAGGAACAATCGTCCTGCTCGAGCCGGTGCTGCAGAAGATCGGTCTTGCGATCGTGGCCAACCTGAAAAAACGCGTGCTCGATCGTTGCAGCCGAGCGCTCATGCTCGATCTCCGCGACATGCGGGTGGTCAAGGATGCTGTCGGCGAGGCGGCGAATGGGCCCCGGCATGGTCGCCGAGAACATCAGATTCTGGCGGCGGCTTGGCAGCGCATCGATGATGCGTCGAACATCGGGGAGGAAACCGCTGTCGAACATATGGTCCGCCTCGTCGAGGACCAGCGTCTCCACCCCCCTGACATCAATCTCGCCACGATCATACAAATCGAGAAAACGCCCGGGACAAGCGATGAGAATATCCGGCCGCTTGCGAAGTTGCCGTATCTGCGGGGCGGCTCCGACGCCTCCATAGACGCACGCCGTGCTGACCCGCATGAAAGCCGCGAGCATCCGAATGTCGGACTCGATCTGCATGACGAGTTCGCGCGTAGGCGCCAGAACGAGTGCGCGTGTGGCGCGCCGTCCGCCTGCGCTCGGCAACAGAAGCCGCTCCAGGATCGGCAGCGCGAACGCGGCAGTCTTACCCGTTCCGGTCTGCGCAAGTCCGAGAACGTCTCGTCCTTCTCGCGCTGCGGGGATGGTCATCGCCTGAATCGGTCGAGGCGTGACGAAGCCTGCTTCGGCAACCCCGCGGGCGAGCGATGGCGCGAGGGCCAGTGATTCAAAATTGGTGGGGAGGTTCTTTCGGTTCCCAGGTGATTTCCGGGAACTCCTTACTTGGGACATGTATGCCTTCTTCGGCGCCCATCCGCTGTGCGGACGCACCGACATCTTCGACCAGACCTGCACAACAGCGGGAGGTAACGATCTTGGGAGGGGTTCGGCGAGTTTCGGAATGACTTTCGAAACCTGTTGTACGCCGGATGCTGGAGAATCAGCAGACAGCAGAAGTATAAGCCCACAGCCCGCCATTGCAAGCAGTCGTGTGTTTTTTTTTTTTTACTGCCCGAGGGGGCTCGGCGCATTCTGCGCGCGTAGACCGATCAGAGGTCCGGCGACTCGGGCTCCATTACTATCGGCAGTCGAATCGCTGAATCCGCCTGTTCTGGGCCTCGGCTACGTACAGGACCTTACCCGGGCCTGCGGCGATACCACGGGGGCCGCAAAACTGGCCGTCGCCGGTCTCGAGCGGACCGTCGCCGTCCGGATCGATGCATTCGTTTACGCCATCGAAGCAACACTCGCTGCCCCACTTGGAGACCAACGTTCCGTCACTGCGGAAGCTCTGGACCCGGCTGTTGCCGTCGTCGACGGAGTAAAGCCGATCACCGTGGCCCGCAGCCATCTTGCCACCGAACTGGAATTGCTGGCCGTCACCGAGCTCGAGCGGACCGGGGCCGTCCGGGTCAGTGCAGCCGGCACCATCACTCAGTCGGCAGAAACCTGCCCAGTTATCGAGCTGCAGACCGTCTGCAGAGAACTGTTCAATCGAGTGGTCCGGGCCACTCGAATAAACATTGGCCGCCTCATCGACCGCGATGGCGCGCGGAATGAAATTACGCGTCGCCGCGCCACCGTAGGCCTCCCACTTGGCGATGAAGTTACCGTCCAGGTCGAACTTCTGGATACGATGGTTGCTCCCATCGGGAACATAAACGAACCCATCACCCCCGACGGCCAGGTCCGGAAGTTCGATGAATTGTCCGTCTCCACGCTCCAGCGGGCCTTCTCCGTCCGGATCGACGCAACTCTCGATCTGCAAGACGAAGCACGCACTTCCCCATTTCGTGAGAAAGTTGCCGTTCGAGTCGAACTTCTGAATCCGGCGGTTGCCGTCGTCGCCTACATAAACGTTACCGGCTTCATCGACCGCGACACCGACAGGCTCCGAGAACTGACCGTCACCGAGCTCGAGCGGGCCGGCACCGTCCGGATCAACGCAGCCGGTATCGTCCGAAAGCCGGCACAGGGAGCCCCACTTGCCGAGGAAGTTTCCGTCGGCGTCGAACTTCTGGATGCGGTGGGTGCTGCGGTCCGTGACGTAAACATTACCGGCCGCATCCACCGCTACCCCGTAGGGCTCGGAGAACTGGCCGTCACCGAGCTCGAGCGGACCGTCGCCGTCGGGGTCAACGCAGCCTGCCTGCCCCATCTCATTGAGTTCGCAACGGCTTCCCCATTTGCCGGCCGGCCTGTCGCAGGCACACGGACAGTCGAGCGTAACTTCATCGCCGGTAGCCACGCGCAGGCAGAGCAGAGCGTCAGTCGCCGATGCTGCCGGGCCTCCGGTCGGAGCGCAGACACACGCAGGCTCGCAGGTACGCAGGGAGACCGCCGCCTGCAGGATGACGAGACAGTCGCTCGCCAGCGGTGCCGGCCCCTCGCTCAGCGGTTGTCCACAGTCGCCGGCATCGGCGACGGCCATTTTCGGCACCGCTGCAAGCGTGAGTATTGAAAAGAGCACGATCCGCGCGGATCTCCTGCTCGCGCGGCTGGAACGAAGAGTCTTCAACATCCAGCGGAAGTGATCACGCCGCTGGAGTCTGTGCGAGGCTTTTTCGGAGCTTCGGCACCACCGGATGACCAGAATCCCCCACCCCGTGTTCGTGACCCGTCCGGTTTGTCGCCGCCGGTAACGACGGCGCATTCCAAGCTGAGAACCAGGTTTGCGCGATATAGCCGGGGACGCTCCGCCGTGATCCGCCTCCGATCCGCCTCCGATCCGATGGACTCCGCGCGCAAAACCCCGCTAAATTCACCAGTCTCGCGACTAGAGAGGGCGGTTTCATGACGACGAAAAGGATCCATACTTTCTGCCGTGTGTGCGAACCCGCGTGCGGGCTGGTTGCCGATGTCGACGACGGGGAGCTGACCCGGCTCTCTCCGGACCGCGAACATCCGGTGACGCGAGGGTTTGCCTGCAACAAGGGAATCGCCGGTGTCGAAATCCATCGCGACCCGGACCGGCTGGGTTTTCCCATGGCGCGCGGGGACGACGGCAGCTACCAGCGAATCTCGTGGGCAGAGGCGATTGACGAGATCGCGGCCAAGACACGGTCGATCCGTGACGCCCACGGGCCGGACGCGATCGGCTACTACACCGGCAACCCGACCGCCTTCAACACACTGTGCGGACCGCACATGGCCGCTTTCTTCCGCGGGCTCGGCGCGCGGCGCGGCTTCAATTCGGGCACGCAGGACTGCGCCAACAAGTTTGCGGGCGGTCAGGCCGTATTCGGTTCGAGCACGATTCACCCGATTCCCGATATCGCGCAGACCGACATGCTGCTTGTGCTCGGCTGCAACCCGCGGGTCAGCCACTGGAGCTTCATGTCGATCGCGGATCCGATCGGCGAATTGAAAGAAGCGCGCCGGCGCGGCGCCAAAGTATACTTCGTCAACCCGCGACGTATCGAGTCGGTCGACTCGGGCGGTGGCGAGGCCCTGCTCATTCGTCCCGACACCGATATCTATTTTCTCGCCGCGCTGATTCATGAGATCGACCGTGCCGGGCGTTTCGATGACGACGCTGTTTCGCGCGACGGCGCGCATGTCGACGAACTGCGCCGCTTCGTCGCTCGCTACCCTGCCGAGCGGGCTGAAAAGGTAACCGGGATAGAAGCCGACACCATCCGCCGCGTTGCCCACGAGTTCGCGGACGCCGAGCGCGCGTCGATTCATATGTCGACCGGGCTGAACATGGGCCGGCAGGGGACGCTTTGTTACTGGCTCGTTCAGATGCTCGCGTTCGTTACCGGCAATTTTGATCGTGCCGGAGGCAACGTCGTCCCCGTCGGGTTCTACGAGAGAGCGAAAGCCGGGCGTGGAGACTTTGCAGCGGGGCTGATCGACGAGGAATTCGGTCCGGTGCGCCGCGGTGACCTGCCCGGCAACCTGCTCTCTCACTACATTCTTGACGCCGACAATCCGATTCGCGCGCTGTTCGTCACCGCCGGCAACCCGGTGCTGTCGATTGGAGGAGAGTCACGGCTGCGAGAGGCGATGGAACAGCTCGAACTCCTGGTCGTCGTGGACCTGTACCGCAACGCGACCGGCGAGTATGCGCACTACCTTCTGCCCTCGACAGACCAATTCGAGCGTCAGGATATCAACATCACAGGACTCGGCGTGCAGCATCAGCCGTGGGTGCAGTTTACCGAACGCGTCGTCGAGCCACGCGACGAGAGAAAAGAGGAGTGGTGGATTTACGGACGTCTGGCAAAGGCGCTCGGGTATCGTTCGGTCTTCGACACCGTCGACCGCACGGACGGCGACCCCGACGAGGAGGTACTGTGGTCGCGTATCGATCATATGATGGCCAGCCGCGGCGTCTCACTCGAGCAGGTCCGAGCAAACCCCCGCGGCCACGTATACGAGGAACCGCTTGCCAGGGGAGATTTCTTCGAGGGGCGAATTCAGACCGAGGACCGCAAGATCGATTGTTGCCCGCCGGCATTCGCCGACGCGATCGAGCGCTGCGAAACGATCTTCACCGAGACGCAGGCCGAAGGCACCGGCCGACTGAAGATGATCTCACGACGCGAACACAACATGCACAACAGCTGGTACGCGAATCTCGAGAGCATGAAGCGCGCGGGCCGCGATACGAATTATCTGTACATGCACCCGGACGACATGGCCGACCGCCAACTGGCCGAGGGCGATTGTGTGTCGATGTCCAATGAGCACGGCCGCATCGCGGTCGCGGTCAAAGCCGATGACGGTCTCATGCGAGGGGTTGTCGCGCTTGCCCACGGCTGGGGAAACAAGCAGACGAGCGGAATGCGATACGCGCAGAGTACTCCCGGGGCAAACCCCAACGCGCTTCTACCGATCGGCCCGGACAGCTACGACACACTCTCGAACCAGGCGTTCATGACCGGCATTCCGGTCGATGTAGAGCGAGCGTGATGGCGCCGTCCGGTCCGGCCCTGGCCCCGGTTCCGGTTCCGGTTCCGCAAGCACGCTAGATCAGAGGACCGACTGCACTTGATGGAGACACGAATTCCAGCAACCGTTCTCGGTGGCTTCCTCGGGAGCGGCAAGACGACTCTTCTCAATCGCCTCCTGCGTGACCGGCACGGACTGCGGGTCGCCGTGATCGTCAACGAGTTCGGTGAGGTCGGGATCGACGGCGCCGCCATCACCGGAGCCGCGCAGTTCGTCGAGCTCGACAACGGTTGTCTTTGCTGTGCGATCAACGAGGACCTGCAACACACGCTCCGCGAACTGGCGGCCCGCGGCGGCTTCGACCACCTCGTTCTCGAGACCACCGGGCTGGCCGATCCCCTGCTGGTCGGCTGGACATTCAGCAAGGAAGGTCTGATCGAGAACTACCGACTCGACTCACTGGTGACCGTGGTTGACGCGCTCAACCTGCATACAGCGATCGAGCAGGCGCCGGAGGCGGAACTCCAGGTCGCGCGGGCGGACCTGCTTGTCCTCAACAAGATGGACCTTGTCGGCGACGACGGCGCGGCGGCAATCGCTACGGTACGAACGATCAACCGCCGAGCCCCGTTGGTGGAGGTCTCCCACGGCGACGTACCGTGGGAGTTCATCCTGTCCTGCGACCGGCAAGCCCCCTCGCCGTCCGAGCAGACGGCCCACACGCACACACCGAGCTTCGAAACCTACACATTTCAGACCGATGCGGTGATCAGTGAAGAGCGACTGGAGGATTTCCTCTATGAGATCGTGCCCGGGGTTTATCGGATGAAGGCCATCGTGCGGACCGACGGCGCCGACCCCTGGGTTCTGGTGAACTCGGTCGCGGGCCGCTTCGAGATCGACCCTTTCGAAGGCCCGCCCGCCAACGGAGGAGCGCTCGTGTTCATCGGCCGCGAACTCGACCGTGACAAACTGGAAAAGAGCTGCCGGGAGTTACTGATCGCCAGCGCGGCGTCGTAGTCGTCGCTGCCGGTACGCACCCCTTGGAAACCATCCGGACTGAGCCATTACGAGAAGAGCGGCAGCCCGGTGTGTGCAGCGCCGAAACCGGGGACCGCCGCATACGACGGTCCCCGTTCCGCGGTTCAGCAGCCGCGAACTCCGAGCGCACCGGCCAGAGACGGCGAGAACGTACAAGCGTCGCGGAAGTACTCCCGATCCGAGACCTTCAGGCTCGGCGAACCGTCGAGGTAGTAGCGTACACCGGCCACCGCCGAGTGGGTCGACCCCTCACCTACACCAAGGCTGTCGTCGAGAAAGAACCCTTCCCAGCGGGTGAAGAACCCGACCGGCATGCTCGCAGGTCGGTATTCGATCAGAATGCGCGCCACCGGGCTGACCGCGTCGTCGGCGCCGAGCAGGAATGTCTTCGACATTCCGCCGACACCCTCGACCTTGAGGTTGTCGTTGATGTACCCACGGATGATCGCTCGCGCGTAGGACCCCTCGCCTTCGTAGCCGGTTCCATTGCTGGTCGGGAACGAATGACCTGCGCTCACGCCCAGCGTAACCGGTCCCACGAACAGCTCGGCCTCGCCGCCGATCCGGCCCTGATCGAAGTCCTCGAGTCCATCGAGTTTGTAGCTGTTGTACGCGCCGGTAAGCGCGAGCAAGCCGGACTCGCTCGAGATGACGCCGAGATGCCCACCCACACCGATGTTGGCGGCGGCAGACTCCGCGTCATTCCAGTCGCCGAAAACATCGACCTGCAGGAACGCGATCGAGCGGCGGTAGACGATACTGCCCACGCCGCCTCCTTCGAACCCGAAATCCGGTTGGTCCGGCAGAGCGTCGAGATCCAGAACCCGTGCGCCGACATAGCCCTCGATGCGTCCGGTGATCAGTTGCAGTTCGTCCTCGCCGGCAAACGCCGTCGTGGCGGAGATCGCGATGGAAACCGCGAGTCCGAAAATCGTGCTTCGAAAAACCATTTGGTGCCCCTTTGCTGTCGATCAGCTGAGTACTTGTTTCGCCGGCGCTGCCAGCGCCGCCCGCCCTGCTTTGTCTTCCCGAGCAGCACGCTAACAGAACAGGCGCGGCAATCCGAGTCCATCGGCGGGCCGCAGCGCATGGAAAATCGCTGTTTTCGGGGCGGGCCCGTCGGCACTGCCCGGCGGGTCCGGACCGCGCGAAGAGTCACCAAAAAAAACGCCCCCCCGACACAAGGTCGGGGGGGCGTTGCTGCAAAGGAAGGCCCGGTGGTCCCTAGAACTCCCAGATGAAGTCGATGCCGAAGATGCCCTGATCGACGGGGATGCCGAACTGGCTCGGGTTTCCGCTCGTGACGTCCGGCGAGAACTGGTACCGGAACTCCGGCCGCGTCTTGAGATTGGGCAGCAGCTGGAGATTCACACCGGCGGTCACCTCGTAGTAGTCGACGCTGTTCGCGCGCCACCATTCGGCACGAGCACCGAGAGCAACGCTCTCGTTGACGGTGTAGAACATGTACTGGTTCACGCCGACAGTCTTGTACTTGCCACCCGGGTTCAAGGCATTGACCGAGTCCTTTACGTTGACGTAGTCGGACTGAATGACGTAGTTCAGCTTGTCGGTCAGGCTCGTATCGACGACTATCGAGTGCGTGTAGCCGTCGTCACCGATCCAGCCCAGATTACCCGCCGTCGCGATGTACGCCAGGCTCGTGTTGTCTGTCAGCTGGAGGCTGGCTCCACCGAGGAAGCTGCTGCCACCCATGTTCTGCTGGAAGCCGGTATCCCAGCCGGCTGTCCAACCGGCGTACACTTCGACGTTGTCCAGTCCGGAGTACGTCGCAACCACACCGGTGTGGGTGAACGGCTCACTGAAGTTCATCGTGAACGCGTGGCTGTAGAAGAAGTTGCCCGGCGACGGGACGACTTCGTAACCCACCAGGGTGTAGAAGTGACCACCTTTGACCGAGATGTCCTCGTATCCCAGCTCGACGTAGACCTGCGGTGCGGCGAGGCCGTATCCTTTGTCCCATGTCGTGGCATCGGCAAAGTCGTACGTGTCGAAGTCGTTTCCGAACGCCTGCGTGTTCGGCCCGTCCTGGCCGACCATCAGGTCGCCACGGAAGCCCCAGTCGAACCCGTTCTC
>CAXQPB010000029.1:0-8833 GCA_964225545.1 Candidatus Nitrosopumilus sp.
AACGTGTCCTGCATATCACGCGCCGGGTGCTCGGCGGGGATATTGAGCGCCTCGAAGTTGTGGTACTCGTCCTCGACATCGGGGCCGTCCGCGATGCTGAAGCCGAGCGAGCAGAGGATGTCACACATCTCCGCCATCGTGCGGGTCAACGGATGGATCGTCCCCGGCGACGGCCCGTAAGCCGGCAACGTGACATCGACCGGCGGCCCCTCAAGCCGACGCTTTCGTTCCTCGTCGGCGAGCCCTTTTTCACGTTCGCCGATGGCGTCCTGGATCGCCACCTTGGTCGCGTTGACGAGCTTGCCAGCCGCCGGACGCTCCGAGGCGGCCAGAGAGGCCATTCCCCGCAAGACCTGGGTCAACGAGCCTTTCTTGCCCAGAAAACGCACCCGCACGTCTTCGAGCGCCCGCAGATCCCCGGTCGCTGCGATCGTTTCGAGGGCCTCCAGACGGAGCTGCTCGAGTTGTTCGCCGATCGTCTCGCTCATTCAGTCCAGCCGCGCCAGGCGCGCGGAGGCGCCGGTGTCGATCAGGCCGCCAGACCGGATTTCGCGACGTTGACGAGCTGGTTGAACGCTTCTCGCTCGTTGACCGCCAGGTCGGCAAGCGCCTTTCGATCAACCTCGATGCCGGCCTTCTTCAGCCCGCACATCAGGTTGGAGTAGCTGATCCCCTCGTCGCGAGCCGCCGCGTTGATCCGCACGATCCACAGCCTGCGGAATTCGCGCTTGCGGACCTTGCGGTCGCGGTAGGCATATGTGAGCCCCTTCTCGACCGTCTCACGGCCCTGCCTGTACAGTTTGCGTCCGCCGACATTTCCTTTAGCGAGCTTGAGGATACGGTTGCGTCGGCGTCTGGCCTTCACACCTCTTGTTACGCGTGGCATCGGTTCGTCTCCCTCTTCGCTCTAGCCGTACGGCAGCATGCGCCGGACTTCTTTCTCGTCCGCCGCGGCCACGACTGTCGCAGTGCCCAGCCTGCGCTTCTGCTTGCGGTTCTTGTTCGACAGGATGTGGCGCAGATACGCCCGACTGCGGCGAATCTTGCCGCTGCCCGTGAACCGGAAACGCTTGGCCGCGCCTCTCTTCGTCTTCATCTTCGGCATTTCAGATCATGCTCCATTGCCGACCCGCGTGAGTCACGCGCGGTCGTCTATTTTTCCGCGGGCTTCTCTCCCGCTGCTCCTGCCGCCGCTCCTGCTGCCTTTGTCGGGACGACCACGACCGACATGTGTCGCCCTTCCATCCGCGGCTCGCCTTCGGGCTGAGCCACGGTCGCAATCGACTCGAGGACACGGTCGAGCATCACCCTTCCCAGTTGCGGACGGGTGATCTCCCTCCCCTTGAAGAAGACCGACACCTTCACTCGATGCCCCTGCTCGAGGAACCGGAGAATATGCTTGGTCTTGAAGGCGATGTCGTGGGCCTCGGTCCGTGAACGGATCTTGACCTCTTTCATCGCTGTCGCGGTCGACTTCTTCTTGGACTCCTGGCTCTTCTTCCGCTGCTCATACCTGAACTTGTGGAAGTCCATGATCCGGCAGACCGGCGGTCTCGCGGTTCCGGCGACCTCCACCAGATCGAGCTTGCGATCGTCGGCAATCGATTGAGCCTGAGCCAGCGGCACTATTCCCAGCTGCCCACCGTCGGTATCGATAAGCCGGACCTCACGCGCAGTGATTCCGGAGTTGATCCTGACCTCGTCGTCTCGTGCTATGGCACACCTCCGTTGTACGGCACGGCTCTCTCCACCACCCAGTCCGCGAAATCGTCCAGCGGCATCGCGCCGGGCTGGCTTCCGTCACGCAGGCGCGGAGCGACCGTTCCCTCTTCAACCTCGCGGTCTCCGATCACGGCAGTGATGGGGACTCGCGCATTACGGGCCTCTCGAATCTTGAAGCCCAGCTTCTCATTTCGCAAATCCGCGTGCGCGCGGATCCCGAGTCTTCGCAGCTGCACCTCTGCGGCCGCTGCATATTCATTCTGGCGGTCGGTCACCGTAACGAGGCGGACCTGGGTCGGCGCGAGCCACAGAGGCAGCGCGCCACCGGTGTGCTCGATGAGGATACCGATGAACCTCTCCAGCGACCCGAGGATCGCCCGGTGGATCATCACCGGCCTCTCCTGTCCGCCGCTGCTGTCGACGTAGTTCAGACCGAATCGCTCCGGCATCGAGAAGTCGAGCTGGGCGGTGCTCAGCTGCCACTCCCGTTTCATCGCATCGAGCACGCAGAAGTCGATCTTCGGACCGTAGAAAGCGCCGTCACCGTCATTGATCTCGTAGTCGAGACCCTCCGCTTCGAGTGCATCCTTCAGCGTCGACTCTGCCCTCTCCCACATCTCGTCCGCACCGATGCTCTTCTCCGGCCGTGTCGACAGGTAGACACGAGTCTCCTCGAAACCGAACGCCTTCTGCGTCGAGACGATCATCTCGATCACGCTGCGGACCTCGGACTGGATCTGGTCTGCCGTGCAGTAGATGTGAGCGTCATCCTGACTGAAGGAGCGCACTCGGGTCAGACCGTGCACGACCCCCGATCTCTCGAAACGGTGCAGGCGACCGAAATCCGCGAATCGAATCGGCAGGTCGCGGTATGAGCGTATGTCCTCCGCAAAGATCAGACAGTGGGTCGGGCAGTTCATGGGCTTCACCGCGAACTCTCGCTCGTCGATCTCGGTGAAATACATATTGTCTTTGTAGTGGTCGTAGTGCCCGGAGCGGTGCCAGAGATCGACATCGAGGATCTGCGGCGTGATGACCTCGCTGTAGCCGTAACGCTCGTACAGGTCGCGAATGTAGTCGACGAGGAGGTTGTAGACGCGGGCGCCGTCGGGCAGGAAGAACGGCGTCGCTGGCGCTTCCTTGTGAAAACTGAACAGCCCGAGTTCTTTGCCGAGCCGCCGATGATCGCGCTTTCTGGCTTCCTCCAACCGAGCGAGATGCTGCTTGAGCGCCTTCGGATCCGCGAACGCCGTGCCGTAAATTCGCTGCAGCATCGGCTTGTTTTCGTCGCCGCGCCAGTAGGCGCCGGCCACATGGGTGAGCTTGACCGCGCGCAGCACGCCGGTGCCGGGTACGTGCGGTCCGCGGCACAGGTCGACAAAGTCCCCCTGTCGGTAGACGGTAATGGGCTCGTCGGGCAGGTCGCGAATAATGTCGACCTTGAATTCCTCGCCCATCGAGTCGAACAATTCGATCGCAGCGTCGCGAGACACGACCTCGCGCGTAATAGGCAGCTTCTCCGCGACGATCTTCTGCATCTCGGCCTCGAGCTTCTCGAGGTCTTCGGGACAGAATCCGGCGTCGTATTTGAAATCGTAGTAGAAGCCGTCCTCGATCACTGGCCCGATCGTGACCTGGGCATCCGGGTAGAGACGCTTCACCGCCTGGGCCAGGAGGTGCGCCGCCGAGTGACGGATAACCTCGAGCGCGCCTTCGTGAGCGCCTTCGAGTGGCTCGAGCCGACAATCCTGTTCGAGGGGACGCTGCAGATCTACAGCGAAGGGAGGCGATTGAGTCGCCGTCGCGTCGACAGCCAGAAGGGCCGCGAGAGCCCGCCGGGACCGCCCGCCAAGCGACTGCTCGAGGGCCTCCCCTACGGTCGTGCCGCGGGGAACGCAGACCGGATCCTGTCCGGCTACGGTGACGGTGATCTCATCAGACATCTGATTATACGAATCGCCTGCTCGCGATCGAAGGGGGCTCTCTCGGACGGGGCACGTCGTGTGCCGATCGCCTCGGGGGCGTTTCGGCGCGATCGCGCTTTGTTCGGTCATCTTCGGACCGGGCCCGCCGGGGCCGCTCTCTTCCTGTCTCGTTCCTCCTGTCGTCCGTTGCCGGTGGCGCCGTCGCGAAGATCGCTCGCGGCACCAGTATGCAATCAGTCTCCAAGTCCGCTGTCGGAACCGTCCTCTGGCGCCGCAGTTGCCCGACTTTCGCTCGCCGCGATGGTAGGCACGGGCGGGATTGAACCGCCGACCCCTTCCGTGTCAAGGAAGTGCTCTCCCACTGAGCTACGTGCCTGTATCGCTGCGACCCGATCCGCGGCGCTGACCGAAAAACGAGTAGCAACCCTCGGTCTGCTAGTCAACGCTGTCGTCAGGCCTCGCCGCCGGTCGGCTTGGCCGCTTCGTCTTCGCTCTCGCTGCCGCCGTCGGCGGCCTCAGCGCCTTCGCCGCCCGCAGATTCATCCGCAGCAGCCTCGGCTTCGGCCGCGACCGGTGGCGGTGCCGGCGCGTCTTCGCCGTCAACCGACTGGTCTTCGAGCTCACCTCCGACCGGTTTCACGATCACCTTGACCGTCGTGTCGACGTCCTGTCCCACACGGACACGGACTTCGAACTCGCCGATCTCCTTGATCGGCTCACGAAGCTCGATTCGCCTGCGGTCGAGCTCGTAGCCCTTTTCGGCGAGCAAGCGGTGCACTTCCATGTTCGTGACTGACCCGAAGAGCTTTCCGCCGCGCCCGGCGCGTGCCTCGGTCTCGACCGTAACGCCGCCCATCTCGGCTGCGAGCTTCTCATGAGCGCCACGCTCACGCGCCTTCTTGGCCGCGATCACCCGCTGCTGATGTTCAAGCTGCTTTATGTTGCGTGAGTCGGCCGTTACCGCGAGACCGCGAGGCAACAGAAAATTGCGCGCGTACCCCGGCTTGACCTTGACGATGTCCCCGATGATGCCGAGACCGGGGACGTCCTCGCGAAGGATGACTTCCATGCTCAGCTCCTCGAGTACGGCAGCAGCGCGACGTTCCGTGCCTGCTTGATCGCCAGCTTCAGCCGTCGCTGGTGCTTCGCGCAGGTCCCTGTGGTTCGACTCGGGACGATACGACCGCGCTCGCTGACAAAGTCCTCGAGCAACTCCGCCCACTTGTAATCGAGCGTCAGCGTCTTGTCGGCGCAGAACCGGCAGACCTTACGACGCCCGCGTCCGCGGAACCGACGCTTCGGTCGACCGTCTCCGTCCCGGCTCTGATAGCGGCCACCGCCGCCACCGCCGCCCTGAGGACGGCCGCCACCCTCGCTCGAAGCCTGTGGTGCACCCTGGCTCGGCTGTTCACTCATCGGTCTTCACTCCTTGGTCGCCGTCGCCCGCCGGAGCGGCACCCGCAGGCGCATCAGCCGCAGGTGTGTCCGTTGCGGCCGCGGCAGGCGCAGCAGGCTCCGCGGCAGCGGCGCCGGCTGTCGGCGCGTCAGTCGCCGGCGCGGCCGGCGCGGCCGGAGCTGCCTCGGCGGCGGGCTCCTCCCTGCGCGGACGGTAACCGCCCGGGCCTCGTCCGCGCATTTCGTGCAGAGGGACGTCGCCCCTCTCCGTCTCGCGCGGGCGCGGCTTCGGCAGCCCTGTGTGCTCCTGCTGGACGCTCATGTAACGCAGCACACCGTCGGTGATGCGTAACGTTCTCTCCAGCTCGCTCACGATCGCCGGCTCGGCCTCGTACTCCAGCAAGTAGTAGTGGCCTTCGGCCTGCTTTTTGATGGGGTAGGCCAGCTTGCGGTTTCCCCAGTCGTGGCTCGCATCGATTGAGCCGCCACCGGAGGTGATCACTCCGGCGAAGCGCTCGAGCAACGCTTGCTGTTCGCTGACGAGATCGTTCGTCAGAACGAGCAGTGTTTCATACGGTCGCATGATCTGTACCTCTGGTAATCCTCAGACGAGCAACGGTGCGATCACCAGTGAGACGATCGACATGAGCTTGATGAGGATGTTCATCGACGGACCGGAGGTATCCTTGAGCGGATCTCCGACCGTGTCGCCCACGACGGCCGCGTGGTGAGCGTCTGACCCCTTGTGCTCGCCCGGAATGTCGCCCTTCTCGATAGCCTTCTTCGCGTTGTCCCAGGCGCCGCCGGCGTTGGCCATCATCAGAGCCAGCAACACGCCCGCAAGCGTTGCTCCGGCGAGCATGCCGCCGAGCGCCTCGGCTCCGAACAGGAAGCCTACCACAACCGGCGCTGCAACTGCGGTAAGCCCGGGCAGAACCATTTCTTTCAGCGCTGCAGCAGTCGAGATGTCCACGCAGCGGGCCGCGTCCGGCCGCACGCCTTCCTTGCCCTCGAGCAGGCCCGGAATCTCTCGGAACTGGCGTCGGATCTCGGTCACCATCTGGCTGGCAGCACGGCCCACCGAGTTCATCGTCAACGCTCCGATGTAGAACGGCAGGATACCACCGATGAACAGCCCGACGACGACCGTCGGGTCGGTCACGATGATGTTGAGAGGCTCGTACCCGAGAGGGTCGGCCGCCATCCGTGCGTTGTTGACTGCAAGAGCGTAGGCGGAGAACAGTGCCAGCGCAGTGAGCGCTGCCGAGCCGATCGCGAAGCCCTTGCCGATCGCCGCGGTGGTGTTGCCGAGCGCGTCGAGGCTGTCGGTGACAGCCCGGACCTCAGGGCCGAGCTCGGCCATCTCGGAGATGCCGCCCGCGTTGTCCGCAACCGGGCCGTACGCATCAACGGTCATCGTGACACCGACAGTCGCAAGCATTCCGACGGCCGCGACACCGATACCGTACAACCCGGCCATTGAGTTGGCGACCAGGATGCTCACGCAGATGATGAGCACCGGCAGAGCGCAGCTCTCGAGCCCGACTGCGAGGCCGGCGATGATGTTCGTCGCCGCACCGGTCTTCGACTGCTCCGCGATCTTCCGGACCGGACCCGCCGAAGTGTAGTACTCCGTCACGAGACCGATGAGGATACCGCCGATGGTGCCGACGACGATCGCCAGCCACACCTTGGTCGTCACGACGCTGCCCCAGACGAACAGCAACGCGAGGAACAGGAACAGCCCTGCCGCGATGAACGTCGAGTAGCGCAGCGCGGCAGCGGCTCCGATGCTCTTGAGAACCCGCATCGAGAAGATGCCGGCGAAAGAAGCCACCAGCCCGATCACGGCGAGCGCGAGCGGCAGGGCCATAAGAGTAGTCTGGACCGCCTGGGAGTCGCGCGCCGCATCGTCTGCGAGCGCCGCCAGCCCCTGAACCGAGAGCGTCGCCGCAATCGCGATCGACGCGATCATCGAACCGACATACGACTCGAAGATATCCGCTCCCATACCGGCGACATCCCCTACGTTGTCGCCGACGTTGTCCGCGATGACGCCCGGGTTGCGGGGGTCGTCCTCGGGGATACCGGCCTCGACCTTGCCTACGAGATCCGAGCCGACATCAGCGGCCTTGGTGTAGATTCCGCCGCCGACGCGGGCAAACAGCGCGATCGAGCTGGCACCCATCGCGAAGCCGTTGATGTACTTCGCCGTCTCCGGGCTGCCGTGGACCGAGAAAAGAATACCGACCCCGATCAAACCCAGCGACGCGACCGCGAGCCCCCTCACGGCGCCGCCGTTGAACGCGACCAGCAGTGCCGCCTCCTCGCCCCCCTGGCGGGCAGCTTCAGAGGTTCGGACGTTGGCTTTGGTCGCCGACATCATCCCGAAGTAACCGGCGCCCATCGAGCAGGCCGCACCGAAGACGAATGCGCCGGCCGTATGCCAGTCGATTCCGATACCGAGCAGTACGACGACGATCGCTTCGAAGATCAGCAGAATTCGCGCCTCGCGCCGAAGAAATGCCATAGCGCCGTCGCGGATCGCCTCAGCAATCTCTTGCATTCGGGCGTTGCCCGGCGATTCACGCGCCACCGACATATAAAGCCAGATAGCGACGGCCATACCGACTGCCCCCATGAACGGGGCGATCGAGCTAAGAAATCCCATGCGACTCCTCCTCTTTCACGCGGTTGCTCCGCGTCTTTCACTCTCGATGATGACGGTCACACTCCGCCTCATCCGCCTGTCGACGACGCAGGATCCGCCGCCGGGTTAAAAATCCTCATGGCCGGCTCGACGCCGTCCTCTCCGATGACCGAGACCGCCTGCGCAGCCCGGCTCACGGCGCTTTCTACCGTGTCCATCTCCGCGTCTTCGAAACGCTGGAGCACGAAATCCTCGACCGCCACGCCGACCGGTGGTCGGCCGATTCCAATCCGAACCCGAGTGAAGCCCGACTCGCCCGTGGACTCGATGATCGAAGCCACGCCTCGATGCCCGCCCGATCCGCCGCCGCGTCTTACACGAATGCGACCGACCGGAAGATCCAGGTCGTCGTAGACCACGACGAGGCCGGCCGCATCGAGCGCAAGTGTACCCAGCGCTTCTGCGACGCTCTCGCCGCTTCGGTTCATGTACGTCTGTGGCTTCATGAGCAACACCTCGGAACGGCCGACGGTAAGGCCTGCCGTCAGCGCCTGGTACTCCAGACGCCGGATGTCCGTGCTGCGTTCGCGGGCGATTTCATCCACCACGCGAAAACCCAGGTTATGGCGCGACCCGTTATATCGCTCGCCCGGGTTGCCGAGTCCAGCGATGCAGTAATTCGGGGCCGGCACCGTCAGTCTGCGCGCTATCCCTCGGACTTCTCTGACGAGGCGTCGTCGTCGCCGGCCGGGGCATCTGCGACAGGCGCAGCGTCGCCCCCTTCCTCGCCCGCGGCCTCGGATTCGACAACCGGCGGAACCACCGTCACCAGCGCATACTTCTCCGTAAATACCGCCTCTACACCTTCGGGCATGGTCAGCTCCTCGATGTGGAGGGATGCGTGAATCACCAGCGGCGTCACATCGACCTCGATGGTCTCCGGCAGCTTGTCCGGCAACGCCCGGACCTGAACCTCACGACGCAGCGGCTGGAGGATCCCGCCCTCGACCACGCCCTCGGCTTTGCCCGTGAAGCTCAGAGCGATAGCCGCCTCAACCGGCTTGTTGACGTCCACCCGCAGGAAATCCACATGGATCGGGCTGCCGTTGACGGGGTGGGTCTGTACCGACTTGATCAACGC
>CAXQPB010000030.1:0-3908 GCA_964225545.1 Candidatus Nitrosopumilus sp.
CGTCGTTGTGACGGGCGCCAGAGTTGTGGTCACCGGCTGGAGCGTTGTCGTCACCGGCTGCAGCGTTGTCGTCACCGGCTGCAGCGTCGTTGTGACGGGCGCACGAGTTGTGGTCACCGGCTGGAGCGTTGTCGTCACCGGCACGAGGGTGGTCGTCGGCGGCGAGAGCGTTGTCGTCGAAGCCGGCGGCACCGTGGTGGTCGGGTTCGGGCATTCACAACGCAATTCGAGATCCATCCCCACCGCGACCTTCAAAACTCGCAACGCATCGGTCGCAGTGACCGAGCAGCTCGAGTCCACGTCGCAGGTGCTCATGGGACACCGAGCGAGGCCGATGGCAGTCCGCAGAATATGCAGCGAATCGGTGGCCTTGACCCTCGCCCCGTCGCTCATCGGATGTCCGCAGTCGCCGACCGCCGCACTCGCTCGGTGTGGCGCGAGGGCGAGCGTCAGCGCGAGAGACAGCGCGAGCAAGACACCCGAGCTGCGAGGACGCGCCAGCAGCGGGCGATTGGTGACTGGAGTCAGAGTCATCGGAATAGATAGATCTGCGTGCATTTTTGAACTGCAAGCGTCAGGCCAGTAAAAAACCGCTCATCCCCACCCCGGAGGGTGGGGATAAGCCCCTGCAAAAACAACCTAATCAGCGGCCTGTTGGCAAACTCGCAGCAGTGTGGGAAATAACCCAACCGCAGCCCACCTTCCAGCCTCGAGCTCGCCGCGTTTTTTTGCTTGTCGCCGTACGAAGCGTCCGACCAGGTTGGGGTCGACGGTCGGGCAGGTCGGGCGATTTGCCGCGCCCCGGATTCGTGGATCGGGGCAACGGCCGGTTCCAGGGGATCAGGCCCCCTCGCAGCCGCCGCTCTGCAGTGATCGGGTTCGGTGCATGCCCCTGTAGGTTATAATCCGTGCAACCCATGTGACGCCGCATCGGCATCCCGTCCGGTCGGCACCGCCGCTCCGGGGTGTGACATCGTGGACATGCTGGCAGCACGCGCCTCGGCGCGTGCAAATCGCCCGGCGGGATTCGAGGGAAGTGGAAACAGACGGAGGAAGGCGCGCGTTGAGCAAGCAGATAAAGAGACGAGGAGAGACGCGTTCAGCGAAGCCTCGATCGGCCATGAGGCTGTTATTCTTTCTTGGCGCGGTCACGTGGGCGACTTCGTTCGCCTCGGCTGCGCGCGCCGAGGACACAGAGCCGAAAGAACGCTTCGTACCGTGGTTCAAGGAGCGCGTGAGCATTCAGGGCGGCGGCTGGTTCAACTTTCCGGACACCGATATGAGCATCAACCCGGCGGTCGGGCCGAAACAAAGTCTGGACTTTGAAAGTGACCTCGGCCTCGACGACTTCAACCTCGTGCCGTGGGTCCGCGCCTCATTGCGATTTTTCAATCGCAACAGGGTCATCGTCGAGTATTCCGAATCAAACCGAAGCGGAAAACGCGTGCTGGCCGAGGACATCGACATCAACGGTGACGGCACACCGATTCCCGGCGGAGTCGACACCAGCAGCTTTTACGACCTGCGATACATCCGAACCGCGTACGCTTTCTCGGTAATCAAGCGGGAGCGGCTCGACATCGCCATCACCGCAGGTGTCCACTTCCTGGACATTGAACTCGGTATCTCCGCAGCCGCTGTCGGGCGCGAAACCGTGGACGACGAGACTGATTTCTCCGCGCCTTTGCCCAATGTCGGAATGGAAGGCGGTTGGGCGCTCAACGACCGCGTCGCATTCACCGGGGGCTTCAGCTGGTTGCAGGTATCGACGGGCGGGCTCGGCGGCGGGATCTGGACAGGCGGCCTCGGTGTCGGAGTCAACATCTTCCGCAACTTCGCGGTGGGCGTCCGATACCAGTTCCTCGAGCTCAATGCCGACAAGAAAAAGGGCTCGGGCACGAAGATCGCCGTAAACGACTTCAGCCACGGCCCCGTCATTTTCGGCGCCTTGCGTTTCTGAGCTGATCCCCCCTGCCCTCTCCGCGTTCAACCGGACGCTTCAGCGCGTGAACGCTCGGGATCCTGAACAGCGGTGCCGCAGCAACAACACGCAGAGAACGCGCGGAACTAACCGGGGAAAAAGGCGGGCGGGTCAGGGGATACAGCTGTCGGTGGTCAAGCCGTCGATCAGGCGCAGTACGGTGCAGACCGGGTCGCCGGCATCGATCGATCCCGTGCAGTTGCAGTCGGCGCCTCCCGTGCAGTCGGCAACCAGCGGCGGGTTGTTGATCAGACAAAGTACGACACAGATCGGATCGCCTGCATCGAGCCCCCCCGACAGATTGCAGTCACCCGGCTGTACGGCGCAGTTGCTCTGCAGCGTACAGCTACCATCGCAGCAGATTCCACCTGCTGCGCAGGGCGTGCCATCGATGTTGCACAGAGGCTCTGTGCAGACGAAACCGAGCGCAGGATCGCCATCGATCTGGTCGCATACCGCGCGCGCATAGATCCCGCCGAGGTCACCGTCCTGAAGATCGCTCTGCCAGACTACGACCGCGGATCCGTTGCCATCCATGATCACCGACGGATCTTCCTGAGAGTTGGCGACCGTGCGATTGATTCGGAATTCACTCCCGATCGGCAGGCCGTCCGCCTGATAACGCTGACCGTAGATGCCCGGATCGCTGCCGTCCTGATTGACGCTCTCCCATGAGATGAGAAATTCGCCGGAGTTCGGATCGACTCCGACGGCGACATCGTCCTGGTTGAGGATCGTATATTCGTTGGCACGGAATTCGGTTCCCAGCGGGGTCCCGTCAGCCGCGAAACGCTGGCCGTAAGCCCCCGCCGCGCTGCCATCCTGGGGCAGCAGGGTGCGGCCGCTTTCCCCTGCGACGACGAACTCGCCCGTGGCCGTCATACCGATGTCGGCTTCATCCTGCGGACCGAGAGTATGCGTGTTGACCCGAAATTCAGTCCCCTGCGGGTTTCCTAGAGCATCGAATCGCTGTCCGTAAACTCCGGCTGCGCTGCCATCCTGATTCGCGCTGTGCCAGACGACCGTGAAGTTGCCGTTGGCGTCACTGGCCACTGCCGGGCTTGACTGACTGCCAAGTGTGGCCGTGTTGACAATGAACTCGCCCGTCACAGCCAGACCGTCGTTTCGGAACATACGGCCGATAATGCCGCCGCTCGAGCCATCCTGCGCCGTGCTCTGCCAGACCGCGATGAACTCGCCGGGCCCCGCCGGGGCCAAGGCCGGCGAGTCCTGAGCGAGCAGCGTATAGGCATTGAGCTGAAACTCGTTGGTCAATGGCACGCCGGAGCTGTCGTACAGGCGAGCGATGACGGCATCCTGGCTTCCATCCTGACCCGCCGCCTCCCAGGCGACCATGATCTGCCCGTCCGCGTGTACCGCGACCGCCGAGCTGTCCTGCGCTCCGAGCAGGGTCTGGTTGACGCGCAGCTCGGGTCCGAGCGGAATGCCGCTGCTGTCCATGACCCGCAGGTAGACATCGTCACCCGTCGTCACATGGTTTTCGCTTTCCCATACGACCACGTAGCCCTGCCCGGGAATGCGGGCCGCGTCCGGGTAAGCCTGGTTCAGCGCCGTCGACGAGTTGACGAGAAACTCCGGGGTCGTGTCGAACAACTGCGCCGAAGCAGCGGTCCCGGACACGAGCAGGAGCGCGAACGCCGAGGGCAAGAGGGAGAGGCGAAACACGAAGCTCATCGGTAGAGGAGAAAAAGCTAACCCGTATTCTCGTAGCGGCGAATCCGATTTTTGTTTTGAGTCCTCGAGGATACCGCAACCGCTACCACCCGTGTGGGGAACGGGCGGCGTGAGATAACGCAGAAACGGGCGCAGTAGTGCATATGCCGCATTGGTGCTGCGCCCTTTGTTGATAAGGTCTCGAGACCGGCTGATCGGTGGAAAACCGCGACTCAACAAGTTTTCGCTCACT
>CAXQPB010000031.1:0-27694 GCA_964225545.1 Candidatus Nitrosopumilus sp.
CGAGGTTCTGGACGCCATCGTCAACGCGCCGAATAACGCGAGCTGTGATGACGGGGTCGGCTGTACGGGCGATGTGTGCAGCGCGACCGAGGGCTGCGTGTTCACGCCAAACGATGCGAGCTGCGACGACGGCCAGTTCTGCAATGGCGCCGAGACCTGCGACGCTGCGCTCGATTGCCAGGCCGGCACGGCGGTTCCGGTAGACGACAGCGTCGATTGTACGGACGATTCGTGCGACGAGGTTCTGGACGCCATCGTCAACGCGCCGAATAACGCGAGCTGTGACGACGGTGTCGGATGCACGGACGACGTTTGCCGCGCGGACGAAGGCTGTCTGTTCAATCCGAACGATACGAACTGCGACGACGGGGTAGGGTGTACGGTCGATACCTGTGATCTGTTGCTCGGCTGTCAGTTTACGCCCGATGATGCGAACTGTGACGATGGACTGTTCTGCGACGGCGCGGAGGCCTGCGACCCGATTGCTGATTGCGAAGCCGGACTGGCGCCGGTGCTCGACGACGGCGTCGCGTGTACTGTGGACTCCTGCGACGAGTTGACCGATGCGGTCGTCAACGCTCCCGACGATCTGCTCTGCGACGACAACAATATCTGTACCGACGAGCGATGCGACGGGGCGGGCGGATGCATCTCGACGGACAATGTCGAGGCGTGTGATGACGGCAACCAGTGCACCGTGAACGACGGCTGTTCGCTGGGGGCCTGCGCGGGGACTGCTGTCGAGTGTGAGCCCGTCACTGAACCCGACGCGCCGGCAGGGTTCTCTGTAACCACCGACGTGGAGAATGACGGCGCGACCGTCGCCGACGCCATCGAAACAACGGTCGAGGGTACTCAGCCGGGAAGCATTTCGATTGTCGAGCGATTCCTGCCGGCCGGTACGTTCGAGGTCGAGATTGCAGCACCATCCGGCACGGTAGCGGAACCACTGCGGATCACTTTTCTGATCGATGTCTCCCTCGGGCTGGCAACCGATGTGCAGGTGCGAAGGGACGGTCAGCCCGTGGCCGATTGCGCGAATCCCGGGGCTGGGCTCGCCGACCCCGACCCGTGCGTCGAGTCGCGCTCAATTGTCGAGGGGGGCGACGTCGAGATCGTGGTTCTTACCAGCGCTGCAAGCCTCTGGGAGTTCGGTGCCGTTCAAAGCTGTGTCGACCCTGTCACGCTTGTTGCTGTTCCCGAAGGGACGGCGTGCGATGATGAAAGTCTGTGCACCGCGGATGACGTCTGCACGGCCGGAGTGTGCGAGGGGCAGGCGATCGACAACTGCTGCGAGTCTGTTGGCGATTGCGACGACACAAACCCGTGCACTGCAGACGCGTGTGTTGCAGACCGGTGCGAGAACGTCCGAATCGATGACGATGAGGACGGTTTTACTATCTGCGAGGGCGATTGTGACGATACCGATCCTGCTCGCTCGCCGGCGCTCGTCGAAGAGATCTGCAACGGCGTCGATGAAGATTGCGACGAGGCAACCCCGGATGAACCGGCAGGGGTATGTGCCGACTGCGTGAGCCTGACACTGCCGGAGCCGGTGTACTGTCGGGTCGGCGGAGTTTGCTCGATCCCGGTGAACATTCACTCCGAGGGACTCGACGTCGCCTCGGCGTCCGCAGTGATCGGCGCGAGCATTCCCGGGCTGGCCTGTCCGGATACGACACCGACGCCGGCTCCTGAAAGCGTCGGCCTGTCCTGCGAAGCCGGATTTGTCGCCGACGGGGCTCGCTGCACCGCGGCGGGGTCTACCTGTCGCTTCGCGGTCACAGATCTGGCCACGCCGATCGAAGCGTGCGGCAACGGCGAACTCGCTACGCTCCAGGTTCGCTGCACTCAGATCGGTTCCGGCGTGATCTGCACGGAGGGGATCGGAGCCGGGACGACGACGGGTTCGGTCGCGCCCTCCTGCGAGGGAAGCTGCAGTGCCTTCGAGTGCACCGACTGCCTGCCCGGTGACTGCAACCGCTCCGGCGATATCGAGGCCGGCGATCCGATCTGTACGCTTCTTTGTATTGTCGGTCAGCCGGGACCTGGCTCGGACTGCCTGTGTGCTGCCGATTGCAACTGCACCGCCGGACTCGAAGCGGCCGATCCGATCTGCTCGGTGCTGAGAACAATCGACAGCTTTGCGCCCGACCCGTGCGATGACGGAGCGGCGTTGACTGTCGAATTCGGCGCGGACCCCTCCGAGGTCTCGACTCAGCAGGACGGTCGCACGGCCCGCGTGGCGACCGGTCGCGAACGGTTGACCCGCAACCGCAGGTCGACCCGCAGCTCGGTTCGTATCGTGGGACCTGCCTCCGGCGGAGTGGCGCTTGTCCGGGCGCGGCTGGAAACCGGCGATGACCGCGCGCGAATTCGACTGGCCAGGAGGCTGCGTGAGGCTGGCTTCTCACTGCACATCACGCGAGATGCGGAGCGTGTCGTCATCGCGATCACCCCTCCGCTGCGGGTGCCGATCGAGTCGATCGGCCGTGGCCGGCTGCTCCGGGTCACGCAGGCTGCGCAGTCATCGGTCCTGCGGGTCCGTGGCTTCGATCGGGGGGGGACCGACGGCCGGCCTGTCCGCTGATCACCTGCGGGCGCGGGCGCCCTGCGGGAATCCGCGTGGTACCGCTCGGGCTTTCACCGAGGCGTCCGGGGTGCTATCACACGCGTCGATCGCAGGGAGGTCAGCGTGGACCCGAAACAATGCATTCTTTTCAGCGGGGCGGCACAGGGAGCTGAAGCCGAGTTCGGCGCGGCGGCAGAGAAGCACGGCATAGAAGAGGTTAATTTCACCTTCGAAGGCCATGCCGATGCACGCACCCGCGGTATCCGTGTCCTGACGCAGTCCGAGCTCAATCAGGGCGATGTCAGCCTCGCGTATGTGAGCAAGCTGATGCACCGGGAGTTTGCCGACACCCGCCTGTTCAAGCGCGTGCTTCAGAGCATCTGGCATCAGGTCAACAGCGGACAGGAAGTCTACGTTATCGGGAAGATCCTCGAGGACGATACGGTCAAGGGCGGCACAGGCTGGGGGGCGGAGTTCTCCAAGCTGTGCAACAAGCCGCTCTTCGTGTTCGATCAGGAACGCGAGAGGTGGTTCCGGTGGAGCGGCTCCGCGTGGGAAGATGGCGCAGAGCCGCAGATCACGGCAAGCCACTTCACGGGCACCGGGACACGGTTTGTTACCGACGCCGGCAAGGCTGCAATCGACGCTCTGTTCACTCGCTCGTTCGGTGGGCAGGGCTGACTGCACAGGCTCCAGTCTGCGCCGCGGCGCTGCCTGAGGTCCAATCCGATGCTGCAACCTCCAACGCTCCCGATCGGCGCCCGTGCCGTCAACGCGCTCGGTCGTGTCGCGGGCGCCGTCGGATTGCAGAAAGATCTCACAGAGTCTTCTTTGCTCGAACAGGCTTGTCGAAGCACCGGTCTCGATGATTTCGGCTCACCGACCTTTCTCTGCGGTTTCCGGAAGCTGCTGAGTTCACTGACCAGCGAAGCACACCTGACGACGATCGGCCGGCTGATCGCGCGGGGCGATCTTGTCATGCTGCTCGAAAATCGCCTCGGGATCGTGGATTGGCACAAACGGCACCCCGAGATCGGCGAGCAACCGGTCGACCGACCGATCATCGTGATTGGAATGGCCCGGACCGGGACCACGATTCTGCATCATCTCATCGGGCTCGACCCGGGTGTACGGGTGCCGATGACATGGGAATGCGATCGACCGTGCCCGCCGCCGGAGCGCGCAACGTTCGAGACCGACCCGCGAATCGCCGCGGTTCAGCGCCAGATCGATCGATCCGAGTCGCTGATACCCGACTTCAAAAAGATGCACCCGATGGGCGCGAATCTTTCGCAGGAGTGCGTTCGCATGACCGCGGCCGAGTTCGCGAGCATGATCTTCCAGCCGACATTCCGAATCCCGTCATACAACCGCTGGTTGCACGAGGAGGCGGACCTTTCGGCCGCTTATCGCTTCCACCGCAAATTCCTCCAACTGCTGCAGTGGCGCTGTCCCGGCTCGCGCTGGATTCTCAAAACGCCCGGTCACCTGTGGGCTCTCGAGGCCGTCGTCGCCGAATACCCCGACGCCTGCTTCATCCAGACGCATCGCGACCCGCTGGCAATCATGTCGTCACTGACGAGCCTGTGCACCACGCTGCGGGCCATGACGAGTCATACGATCGACCCCCTGGAGATTGCGCGCGAGTGGTCAGAGATGAACGCCGTTGCCTACAACCGCTCGGTCGATGCACGTGAAAGCGGGTTGATCGCGCCGGATCGCGTGATCGATATTCACTTTCGGGAGTATCTGACCGACCCGCTGACCACGCTCGCTCGCATTTACGACAAGTTCGAAATCGAGCTTTCAAGCGAGGCCGAACGACGGATGCGCGCCCACCTGGACCAGAACCCGGCGGACAAGCACGGCCGCCACGCCCACGCCTTCGCCGACACCGGCCTGAGTCTGGACGAAGAGAGGGAAAAGGTACGGCGGTATCAGGAATACTTCGGCGTGCCCTCGGAGCTGTGAGAGTGCCCGATCTCACGCCGGCGTGCAGCCTTTGATGCGCCGGCAAACCGCATTTACCCGGTGACCATGAATCTCGACGCGCGTACCCTCGTGGCGCTGGACTGGCCATACGTTCTGGATGCACTGGCTCGTCACGCGCGCACCGAGGCGGGAGCGCGGGCTGCACGCGAGCTCGCCGGCCTGAATGGAATCGCTGCGGTGCACACCGTCATGGACGCGGTCGATGAGACTGCCGCCCTGCGCGACGGTGAATCTGGCCCGGTTCCGGTCGGCGGCATCGAGGACATTTCCGAGTGGGTCGAGCGCGCCGCGAGAGGTCGCCCGCTCGAAAAGGATGATCTGCGTGCGATCGGAGCGACCGTTGCCGCTCTCGCCGAGCTCGGGACTTTTGCGGACCGACACCGAGCGAACGCGCCCACGATCGCCGGCTGGGCGGATTCGATCCGCATCGACTCGGGCTTCCGCTCGAGGTTGACCCGCGCATTCGACGAACATGGCGAGCTCTCGGAGTCTGCATATCCGGTGCTTGGAGAGTTGCGCCGCCGCATTGCAGCTCTCGAGCGACGCGCGCGCAGGATGCTCGAGGAGCTGCTCGGTAGTGGAGAGCTCGCAGAGCACCTCCAGGATAACTACGTAACCGTGCGAGACGATCGACTGGTCGTGCCGCTCAAGGTGCAGGCGAAGAATCTCGATCTCGGGATTGTTCATGATGCCTCCCGGACCGGGCAGACCGTTTACGTCGAGCCGCGTCAGGTCGTGCCGATCAACAACGAACGTCGCATCGCTGAGGCCGAGCTCGCGGCTGAGGAGCGACGCATCCTCGAGGAACTCTCGGCCGATGTCGGTGTGCATGCGCCGTCGCTGTATGACGGGCTCCATGCCGCGACACAGATTGACCTGGCGGCTGCCCGCGCCGACTTCGCGCGGCGACTCGGTGCTACGAGGCCCGAGGTTGAGGAACAGGGAATCATCAGTCTGCGTGCGGCCCGACATCCGGTTCTGCTGCTCGGGCCGGACGAAGTGATCGGAAACGATCTCAACCTTACCGACGAGCGGCCGGTGCTTGTGCTGACCGGTCCGAATGCAGGGGGAAAGACGGTCGCGTTGAAGACGCTCGGTCTGGCCGCGCAGTTGGTTCGTGTCGGATGTTTCGTGCCGGCGAGCGAGGGATCGCGTGTTGATCATTTCAGCGAGGTTCTCGCCGACATCGGGGATCAACAGACCGTGCAGGGGGGGCTTTCGAGTTTTTCCGGTCATCTGACCTGCCTCCACGAGATGACTGAACGAGCGGGGCCCGGAAGCCTCCTGCTGCTTGATGAACTGGCGTCCGGTACCGACCCGGCGCAGGGCGGTGCGCTGGCGCGTGCGCTGGTCGAACGGTTCGCGCACTGCGGTGCACGAGTGGTCACGACGACCCACTACGCCCAGGTGAAAGCGATGGGTGCCTCGGACGAGCGCGTCTGTGTGGCGGCGATGGAGTATCTCGGAGACCGCCCCAGCTATCGTGTGATCGAGGGGATGGCCGGCGAAAGCCACGCTTTCCCGGCCGCCGCGCGGATCGGCTTCGATGAGAAGATTCTCGAGCGTGCCCGAGCGCTGATGGATGAAGGCGAGCGGGCACTTGGCGACGCGCTGGCGGGGCTGGAAGAGGAGCGCGCGCGGTCTCGCGAGCTGACGCGGCTGCTCGAGGAGTCGACAAACGAACTCGAGGCGCGTGAGCGCAAAGTGGCCTCGCGGGAAAAGCGTATCCGGGAACGTGCGGACCGGCTGTCCGAGGAGGCAGCGGCGGGTTTCATGGAGCGCGTGCGTGCAGCGGATCGTGAGATCGCCCGGATCGTAGCGCAGCTTCAGCGTGCGCCGAACTCGCGCCGCGCCGCCTCTGCGCGTGACGCGCTTGCCGCCCAGCGCCAGACCGTGCTCGGCGACAACGCGGTCCGGGACCGAGGCTCCCCGGCAGCGTACACAGAGCCCGCTGATCAAGTCGGTCGCGCACCCGCCCGCTCGGCTGCGGTTGCTGATGTTTCCCGCGAACCGGCTCTCGAGGTGGGGGATCGGGTTCGTGTCGAAAAGATGGGGCTGACCGGAGAGGTTCTGCGGCTGCGGCGCGACGAGGTCGAGATCAGCGCGGGCAACCTTACCGTGCGCGTGCCGCTGGGCGATGTCGCGCGGGCCGGCAGTTCGGCCGCTTCCCGTAAAGGCGCTGACGATCGCGCGAGCCGTCCTCGGCGCGTCCGGTCTCCGGCGGGTCCCGGCGTACGCACCGCAAAGCAGACGGATTCCGCGGAGGAAGCTGCAGGGGCACTACGCACTGACGCGAATACGCTCGACCTGCGTGGTGAGCGGGTCCCGGATGGACTTCGCCGTCTCGAGGCTTTTCTCGATGACTCGGTGCTGCGTGGAGACGAAAGTGTCTTCGTGCTGCACGGACACGGCACCGGTGCGATGAAAGAAGCGGTCCGTGATGCCCTTGACGGGTCTCCGTATGTATCTGCGTTCGAACGAGGGGCTGAGGATCAGGGAGGGGACGGCGTTACACGGGTCATTCTGCGTTAGACCCGGCCGGCTCGCGCCGGCTTCGGAGATCTCTGACTCGCGCCCTCCGCCCGCTGTCCGCGGAGCTGCTCTCGTGCTACACCGCTGCCATGAACGCGCCCACAATCGACCGATGGCATCGAATGATCGAGGACCGCGAGGTGGATTCTCTCGACGAGATCCTGGCCGATGACGTCGTCTTCCATTCGCCCGTTGTCCACACTCCGCAGGAAGGCAAGGAGATCACGCGCTTCTATCTCACTGCTGCTTTCCACGTGTTCTTCAACTCTGACTTTCGCTACGTGCGCGAGGTGATCGGGGAGCGAGACGCGATCCTCGAGTTCAACGCGGAGATCGACGGGATCCACGTGGACGGCGTCGATATGATTCATTGGGACGAGCAGGGGCGCATCGACGATTTCAAGGTCATGGTGCGGCCGCTCAAGGCCGTCAACATGCTGCACCGGATGATGGCTTCGATGCTCGACCAGATGAAGGATGGGTGAACCGCTCCTCCGGAGCCGAGCCGCGCCGCGCCTGACCGCAGGCCGTTGAACGTCAGGCCGTGTCGATCGTGCCCGGGTCGAGCCTGAGTTCACGTCGAACCAGTGCCTCCCAGAGTCCGGGGAAGCCTGCAATCGACAATCCCTCATCGAAGAATTTCGCGACCTCCGCAGCGACGGGGTGTCCGCCGCCGAGCGTGTCGACATGCCACGCGTTTCGGCAACGGATCTCCAGCGAGATCGCGCGTGTCAGAGCGATGTTGACGTCACTCGCCATCACGAGGACGCCGTGCCCCGCGAGGATCGCCACGTTGGACGTTCCGATCGCGGCGACCACCCGCTCAGCCGTGCCCGCGTCGTTTACCGCGCCCTCGTATTCGTTGACGACCGCAATCGATCCGCAATAGGTGCTGCTCTGATCGTAGGCCGGTGGCGCGCGATGCGCGCCTGCCCAGACCGTGCCCCAGCGTGAGTGGTTGTGGATCGTCCATCGGACGTCATCGCGTTTTGCATGCAGAGCCAGATGCAGCATCACGCCGGGATTCACAGGGTGCGCGCCTTCCAGGACGTTTCCCTCGCGATCGATCCGCAGAATGTCTGCCGCAGTCAGCTCTTCCCATCGCAGCCCGAACGGGTTTACCAGCAGCGATCCATCGTCCTGCGTGACGGTTATGTGTCCTGCGAGGTGATCATCGTAGCCCTCGCGCTGAAGGATCCGGCACAACAGCGCGAGCCTCTGACGGTCGTCGAGGTCGGCAGTCGGCGGTTGCAGATTGCTCTGTTGCGGGCTCGTCATCGGGGTGACCTCTGCGCGTGGGGCCGGCAGTCCGGCCGCTCCTGAGTCGTCGGCCGTCCGGCGGCGGACGTTACGGAGCCGCCGGTTTCCAGTCAACCGTTGTCGGTATCGCTACGGCCGTTCGGAGACCGCTGGCGGGCGCCGGGTCAAGAGCCCTTCCCGGGCTCTCCCCACAACTCTTCGAGGCGCTGGTCGCGACCGCAGCTCCAGCGATAGTACTTGTAGCGGACCGGGTTCTTCTCGTAGTAGTCCTGGTGATACTGCTCGGCTGGGTAGAACTCGGAGGCTTTGGTGACCTCCACGACGATCGGCCCGGGCAGACGTCCGGATTCCTCGATTGCTGTGCGACTCTGCTCGGCCAGTCGCTGCTGTTCGTCGTCGTGATAGAAGATCTCAGGGCGATACTGGTTGCCGCGGTCGCAGAACTGGCGGTCTGCAACGGTCGGGTCGACGTTGCGCCAGTAAACCTCGAGAAGCTCCGCGTAGCCGACCCGCGCCGGATCGTATCGGATCTGAAGCGCCTCCGCATGACCGGTGCGGCCCGACGTGACCTGTTCGTAGCTCGGATCGGCTACATGGCCGCCGGTGTAACCGGAGGTCGTCTCGACCACACCGTCGACAACGTCGAAAGGCGGCTCCATGCACCAGAAGCACCCTCCGGCGAATGTCGCGACAGCGAGCTGGCCGGGCTTCGCAGGTCCGCTCGACTCCGCTCGGTTTTCAGCGGCGGTCTCCGGTCGAGTGTCAGCGAGGTCGGCAGAAGGCGCCGCTTCCGATGCCGTATGTGCGTGGCCGGGCGCCACGAGAGAGATGACGAACGCGATCCGTGCTGCTGTTCGAAGGGGCCGCAGGGTTTCGGTTCTCATTGGACGAGCTCCGGCAGTGGTTCGCCATCGGGTACAAAGCGCAGCGCAAGCCCGTTGTTGCACCAGCGCTGTCCGGTCGGAGGCGGGCCGTCATTGAACACATGGCCCTGATGCCCGCCGCAGCGTGCGCAGTGATACTCGGTTCTCGGGTACAGCAGCCTGTAGTCCTTCTTCGAGGCGGTCCGCCCTGTGATCGGCTGGTAAAAACTCGGCCAACCGGTGCCGCTGTTGAATTTGGCGCCCGACTCGAAAAGCGCAAGGTTGCAGGCCGCACATACGAATGTGCCTTTTCGTTTCTCGTCGTTCAACGGGCTCGAGAACGGCCGCTCGGTGTCCTCCTCGAACAGAACCCGGTAGCGGTCGGCGGGCAGCGCCTCGCGCCACTGCTCAGCCGATTTTTCGATCGCCGGGAACCCCGGGGGCTCGGCCGCCGAATCGGCGGTTTCCGTCACGACATCACGCGCGGCTAGCGTTGCACCGGCGGTCGCCGAATCGCCGCCGTTGCAGGCAGCCAGCGTCGCCAGCGCGGCCAGGCCCACGCATGTCATGAAAAGCGCTGAGCGGTTTCGGCCCATGACTGTTCTTCTCCGACGTCTCTGCACTCCCCCAAGAGATAGCGGTGGGGAGTGTCGCGTACCAGCCGGAAATCGGCGTCCGGTCGCAAGGCCCGGCATAAGGTGTCAATCGCGGGAATCGCGGACCTCTGGGCGTGGCGGGTCTGCGAACGTTGGCCCGACCGCACACGACCGCAAATAAAATCTGGATCATTCCCGAAGATCGCGTCTACGTAACAAGTAGCTGCCGTGACCTGTTGACCTGTGGCGGCTGCGGCGTCGTCGTTCATCGATGTGGGCACCGGTGATCGGCGGCGCCGCGTTCCGCTGTCCCATCCGGGGACGCGGGCAGTCCCTCAGTTATCGATTTCACGATCGGTGATCTTTCGACGACGTTTTCGGGCAGTGAGCATGACCGACCTCATGCGTTCGCTCCGGTCAGTACGCGTACGTCAGGGAATGCGGCGGCGGCACGCACATTGCTCGTACCGGGTCCGAAGCAGCGCCGTCCGGGCGCAGACCGCGTATTGTTTTGATGGCATTCAAGGGGACACGGGCTTGGTCGACGCGCTGACAACCGGAATCATCTGGATTGCGGTCGGCGCGGCGCTCGTGATCCTGATTCACGAGCAGTCTGTTCGACTCGCACGGTTGTCCCGGGCACAGACCCGTCGCCGGGAGCAACTTCGCAAGGACATCCGTGACGTCTGTCATGACGAGGAGTGTGTCGCTCTTTACGAAAGCGTCGCCGCGAGCATTCCGGACGCGGTCCTGTACTTCGCACTTGCCGATACGAGACGCCGTATGGATTTCGAGCTGAACCACGAAATTGCGGTTGTCTTCGCGGACGCACTGCAACGCGTCGCGCTGGCGCACGACTGCCGGCTGCGTATCCGCCCGCCGGCCTGAGGGCGCAGCCCCCCCCCTTCCGATCTGCTGTGTCGGTGCATCCGTTTCGATATGGCGCGTGCGGTCCTGGGTGCTGTGCATGAACACCACGATCGCTTCGACAGTCTTGCTGGCCATCCCATCCGGGGTCACGATCGCTGAGGAGAGGGACCGGCTTTCGGCGGGGCGTCCCGGACTGCGGCCCGCCGATTCCGCAGTTCCCTTCATTCGTGCACACGATGAAGCGCCGTCACCGCAGGATCGATTCGACTGCTCGCGCCCGCTTCGGTGCTCCGACGCGCAGAGCCTTCGCGCTGCCGGCCGCCCTCGCGATACTCGCGCTGATTCTTTGCTCGGGCGTGGGGGCCGCGCATGCCGTTCGTGCACTGCTGGAGCCGACCCGGGAGCAGCGGGTCCGGCTCTATCATCTTGAACCCTACATCCGTTATTTTGCCGCGCTGGAGTACGGGGAAGAACGTAGCCGCGTACCGGCTTCCTATATCCGTGCCCTGATCCTTTCGGAGTCGTCGGCCGACAAATTCGCCCTGTCCCATGCGGGTGCTCGCGGGCTGACCCAGATCCTGCCGGCCACCGGTCGCATGGCGAGTGGACGGCTGTCTTTGGAGGAATTCGATTTCCGCTACATCGACGAGCGGCGTCTGCGCGACCTTGATCCGGACATGCTCTACGACCCCGCCGTCAATATCCTGATCGCGTGCTACCTCAACGCACGCTACAGCGCCCGTTGGTCCGGTCGGTTGGATCTGATGGCGGCGGCGTGGAACGCGGGGCCGGGAGCCGTACTCAAGTACGGGAATCGCTTACCGCCGTATGCCGAGACGCAGGCGTTTGTAGAGCGTGTGCTCGCCTACAAAGCCTATTTCGACAACCAGCAGTCCTCCTGAGCCGGCGACGGCCAGGGAGCTGAGCCGAGACGCCGGGGCGTTTCAGTCCACATAGCCCAGCGCTCGCAGGGCGTCCTTCTCCTGCTCGGTCAGCTCGGGCTGGTCTACGCTCGCCTCGGGGTTGGACTCCAGCCATTCCCGAACCATCTTTTCCATTCGGATCCGCATTGTACGCTTGTCCATGGAGAGGTTCGTGAGCTCGCCAGGGTCGTTTCGCAGGTCGTAGAGTTCGAAGCGCTGCTCTTCGGGCGCGCGGATGTATTTCATCCGGTTCTGTACCAGCGCGATCATCTCGCCTTTGACCTTGCGGCCTTTCTCCCGCCGAGAGCTGTAGGCCCTTCGCTGAATCCAGACGGGTCGGCTCTTCTCGATCTCTCCGGTCAGGTCGAGGCCCGTCCACGACTCCGGGCGTTCGATGTCGACAAGCGAAAGAATCGTCGGTGCCACGTCAATGTGCGACGCGGGTGACTTCGATCGTTCCGCCGGCAGCGATCGCGGGAGGGAGATTACCAGCGGGACCTGAACGGCCTCCTGGTGCAGGTTGAGCCCGTGTCCGCGCCAGTTGTGTTCTCCGAGCCCTTCTCCGTGATCGGCGGTGACGGCAACGAGCGCACCGCGTTGGCCTGCTGACGCTCGGATCAGGCGCACGGCTCTGCCCAGTTCCCGGTCGGTAAAAAGAATCTCGCCGTCGTAGCGTCGGAGATTGCCTTTGGACTTTTTGCCGAGGTGCTTGTCGAGGTGCTTGTCAAGGTCCTCCAGGATTTCGCTCGGCGGGATATAGGGCGAGTGCGGGTCGAACAGGTGCAGCCAGACGCACAGGGGGCGCGAGTCGGATCGTCGCGTCAGCCAGCTCTCCAGGCGATCGACCGTCTCGTCGGCAAAACGACTGTTGCGGGGCTCGCCGTTGCCCTTCGTCGGCATACGAACGCTTGCGTCCTGGTCGTAGTGAGCAAAGCCCTGTCCGAAGCCGAATCGGTTGTTTACAGGCATTGAGCTGACAAACGCTGCAGTGTCGTAGCCGTTGTCGGCAAGGACTTCGGCGAGGGTCAAAAACTGCGGTTGCAGTGTGTGTCCGTTCTTGAGGTATCCGACGGTACGCGCATGGCGGCCTGTCATGATGGCGGCATGGGAAGGGCCGGTCGTCGCGCTCGATGCGTACATCTGTTCGTAGACTACGCCTTCGGATGCCAGAGCGTCGAGTGCCGGTGTCGTGGGGATCGGGTACCCGTAGGTTGATGTGTGATCGGCGCGCAGGGTGTCGATCGTCACGAGCAGAATGTCGGGTCGGCCGTCAGCCCCGCGGCTGGCAGCTCGGCGTTCCAGTATCTCTACAACGCTCGAGGTATCCTGTTGTCCCCGGCATGCGACAAAACCCAGCGCCAGTATCAGGCCGGTGAAGGCGATTCCGCGCCGAGCTCGGCCACCGGCGCACATCCGTCTCGTGGTTACAGCCATCGGGGCGAAGAAGGTACTCCGGGCGGCGGTGGGCGCAACTGCTCTACGCCGCAGTTCTTCCATTGCGCTCCCGCGACCTGCGCCGGTCCAGCGCAACCCCGAGTCCGAGACCGACCAGCCCGATCGCAAGGCTCGTCCACTCGCCGGGGAATCCTGTGTATTCCAGCGTGAGCGAAGCGGTCCCTGCCGGGATTGTCAGCAGGAGCAGGTCGTCACGGCTGCGCCCGATCGCTGCCGGTTGCCCGTCAAGCGTGGCGCGGAAGCGTCCTGCCGCGGCGATCGGAAGCTCGAGCTCGGACGCCGTAGTCCGAGGTTCGAGGGTCCATCTCATGCGGTTCCAAGTCGCGTCATGCTCGAAGCCGGTTACCGGACTCGGGTTGTTCGACCACGACAGGTCGGTTCCGTAAACCGACCAGTGATCGTTGTTGAAGCTCGGCTCGAGTTGCGTGCACCTCTCGTACGCCATTCGATTGTCGACGTCGCTGACGAGGATGTACCCGACGTTGAAGCGGGAGATCTGTCGATTCATCGCGTCGCAGGTGAGAAAGGCGGGGCGATTGACGAGGGCGACGTTGTGAATCGACGTCAACTCCAAGCCGTGTCCGCCGAGAATCGGCAGCCCTGTGATCGATCGGATTCTTCTCAGACAGGCCCCACGATGGAGCCCGTGCGGAAGGTTGAAGGCGACGGTCGAAACTCTTCCGCGACTGTCTTCGGCAATCCATTGCAGCGCCGGTTCCAGCGCGCTTATCCGTTCGGCCCGCTCGGGCCGCTGAACGGGCAGCGTACGTGGAAGTCGTTTCGCGGTCGCTCCCATGTGATTCCAGGCGGCCGGCAGCCCGGCGAGCGTCAGCGCGATCACCGCAACTTTCATTGCGCGTGGCGTCCGGGGCCATCCGCGGCCCGCGAGCATTGTGAACAGGATCAGCGCAAACGGCAGGCTGCGCAGTCTGAGCATGTAATACAGGATCCGTCCGGGGAGATTGTCGAACTTCAGGTTCAGCAGCGACACGACAATCAGCGTCACCCCAAGCGCGATGAGCACTGCGCGACGTATCCGCTTCTCGGAGCGATCTGTCGCGAAACCCGCCACGGCCGCGAGCAGCACGGCGAGCAACATCGGTACCGGAGCGATCAGGTCGCCGCGGCTGAACAGTCCCCAGAGATTCTTCGGATGGGGGAAGCTGGTTGAGGGGCCGATCTGGTCCCAGCCGACGAGCACCCCGACCGCGGTGGGCGCCGCGATCAGCGCGGCAACGAACGAGCCGGCCAGCCAGCCTCTGCCGTCGTGAGCGGGCTGCGCCGCCGTGTCACTGCGCTCGACCGGTCGCGCCCGGATTCGCGTAAGCCCATCGAAGATCCATACGACCCCCGCGATGACGGTGGTGTGGACGTGGACCAGTGCGCCCAGCCCCATCCAGATTGCCGCTCTCATTGTTCGACCACGAACGATCAGGTCGTGCGTGAACAGCGTGAATACCAGTAAGCCGGCCTGCTGTGTGAGGAGACCGACTTCGAACACCCCGCGCAGACCGATGCCGTATACCGAGCTGGCGGCCGCCACCCACACGGCTGCAAGAGATCCGATGACCGGGCCGCGTGAGCGGCCGAGTAGCACTCCTGCCAGAAGCGGTAGTGATACGAACACACAGACCGCGTAGCCGTTGAGCACGGTGTGCGCTTCGACCGGGAGCTGCGCGATGAGCGCGAGGAAGACATACGTGAGATGGGGGTAGAGCAGGAACGGGACGTATCCCTGGAACCAGAACGGGTCCCAGCCCCACCGATGACCTGAGGGCAGGTAGTAGTCGCGCGCATGCAGCGTCCGCACGAGGTGCGTGGTGGAGTCGGCGCTGAGATAAATGTCGTCCAGCCGGAGAACCTCGAGCAGCGCCGGGAGAATCGGCAGCAGAGCCAGCACGAGTGTGATGGCCGCGGTGACCGCCGGGTATAGCTCAGCCGCGCGAACGGCGCGGAGTGCAATCGATCTCATGTGAGCGGAGGCGGGCATGGCGAATCTGAAGCCGGAGTCAAACGGCGTCGGCCTGCGCGCAGGCGTTCCCGATCTGGCGGCGACCGTCTCGTGTATACGGCTTTGCGCGTGAAGTCCCGTATCCCATCCGATGAACGAGCGCCTGCTGTTTTTCGTGCACTCGCTGCATGGGCTAGGGTCATGCAATGCCCGGCGCTGATTCCCCTGAACGAGTGCGCCTCGACCGCTGGCTGTGGGCGGCGCGTTTTTTCAAGTCGCGCAGCCTGGCGACTGCTGCGGTCTCCGGCGGCCATGTGCATGTAGCGGGCGGGCGTGCCCGTCCAAGCCGGCCGGTCGGGGCAGGGGATATCCTCACCATCACGCGTGGCACGCTGCAGTGGACTGTCGAGGTTCTGCAGGTCGCAGAGCGCCGTGGCCCCGCCAAAGTCGCAGCGGAGATGTATCGCGAGACTGACGAGAGCGTCGCAGCCCGCGAAGCCGAATCCGCGCGCAGAAAAGCCCAACCGACCTTTGACGTCGTAATGCCGGGAAGACCTACGAAACGCGACCGACGGCGGCTCGACGATCTGCGCCGTCGCCGCTGATTTGTGCTAGCCTTACTCCCGGTTGTTCGTGGAGGTGTCGTCGTGAGAGTTTCCAGTGCCGATTTTGCGATGACTGTGCTGTCTGCGATGTCTGCGAAGGCCGGGCTGATTTCGATAGTCGTGTCCGCGGTCGTGCTGGTCGCGCCGCTTTCCGGTTGCAGCGAGAGCGCGCTTCGCGCCCGCATGGCTCGCGACGCACGCGACGATCTTCTGGGATTGTCGCGCCAGGGCTTGATCGCGTGTGCGGGAGCACCGGCCAGACAGGAGCGGATCGGCGACCGTGAGTTCCTGACCTACGTAAGCGACCCCGAACTCGAACCCGACACCTGTGTCGCTACGTTCGTGTTGCGACGGCAGCTCGTCGACCGACTCGATTACACCTCACCTTCGGGGATGCTGCCCAGGCAGCCGGAACGATGCGGCTATATCATCGCGGGCTGTATGCCGGAGAAAGACGCAATCGACGCCGGTGCGATCGGCGAGGCGGCGGGGTCGTGAGCGTTCCCCGTCACGCGCCGGCGCCGACGCCCGCCGCCGCGGCGTGATTCGCAACCGGCAGGTTGAACATCCGCCACATTGCGGATCGCACGCCGCCGACGGTCTCAGCGTCGTGCCGTGAATATCCACGCGGCAGACGGCATGACCACTGTCCCGTTACGGGTGAAGGGCTCGAGCGCCTTTCTGACGGCGGCCACGACGGTTGCGCGCAGCTCATCGGTTGCACTCTGCAGCGGGCGTGCGGCGGGACCGAGCTGGGTCATGAACAGGGCCGCCTGGTCGAGATCGGCCCCGCCGGCCAGAGTAACCTCGGGTTCGAAGGCATGGGCCTCGACCGATTGCAGGCCGGCATCGGCGAGGATGCCCTTCACGCGCTCGCTGTCGCTGAACGCGAAGGGGCCGGGAGCATGAGGGTCTGCTGCGACCTCGATCTCCACATGCTCCATCGCGGCGATCGTCGGCACGCGCATCCACGGGTTGTTCTCGGCAGACTGCCAGCAGGCGAAGGTGAGCCGCCCACCGTCTTCCATCGCGCTCGCAAGATTGGCGAACGCGGCCGTCGGATCTTCGAAGAACATTACTCCGAATCGGGAGAAGACCACATCGAAGGCCGCGCTGCTGAAGTCGTAGGTCTGTGCATCTGCCCGCACGTAACGAATCCGCTCGAGTCCTTCGCGAGCGCTGCGCTCCGCCGCGCGGGCCAGCATGGGTTCGGAGACGTCGAGTCCGCAGACGCTTCCCGCGTCGCCGACCCGCCGCGCGAGCTCGATGGTTGTGGCGCCGCAACCGCAACCGATATCGATCACGCGGTCGCCCGTGCTGACACCGGCACGCTCGGCCGCCTCCGCGCCGAAGGGCTGGAGCTGGTGATCGAGAATCTCCTGCATCGCGACCCAGCGAGGTCCGGCCTGGTCGTTCCAATAGGTAGTCTGCTCTGAGTTCGCCATGCGCGGAAGGTTGGCAGCTGCAATCGGACAGCGCTAACACGGGCGCGTGAAAGCAGTTGTCGCCCGTGGTGCAGGTGGACCCGATGTCCTGCAGGTCATGGAACGATCGAGTCCGCAGCCCGATGGCGATCATGTTCTGATCCGGGTGGATGCAACGTCGGTCAGCCGCGCGGATGTGGAGGTGCGCCGGGGAGAGGCACCGGGTGTCATCTTCCCGCGAATCACCGGCTGCGAGTGCGCGGGAACGGTCAGTGAAGACCCCGCCGGTCGCCTGCGGCCCGGTCGGCGTGTTGTCGCGTTTCTCGGGGGGCTTGGGCGGACCCACGACGGAAGTTACGCGCGCTTCGCGGCGGTTCGAGCCGACCGCGTCTTCCCGGTCGAGACGGAGCTGCCGGCTTCGGTCCTGGCAGCGCTCCCGGTGGCATACCTGACAGCGGCGGGCGCTTTGTTCGACCGCCTCGAGCTCAACCGTGACCATACACTGCTTGTCAGGGGCGGCAGCTCGGCGGTCGGACTGGCCGCGATCGCTTTGGCCGCGCGCGAGGGTGCGCGCGTCATCGCAACCACGCGCGACCCGGAAAAAAAGCAGCGACTGACCGCGGCAGGCTGCGATGCCGTGATTGTCGACAGCGGACAGATCGTGGATGCCGTTGGCGGTCTGGTGCCCGGCGGCGTCGATCGTGTCATCGATCTTGTGGGGCCGTCGTGTCTGAAGGACTCACTGGCTGCGTGTGCGCACGGCGGGGCCCTGTGCGCGGTAGGGCGGCTCGGTGGTCTTGCCGAACGAGTGGATCGCTGGGCGCTGGGCGGTTTGCTTGAGCACGTTCGGCTGACCGATTTCGATGTCGAGAGCCAGCCCTGGGAAGGGACGCAATGCCGGCTGCAGGAGGTCGTTGAGGACGTGGCGGCAGGCGGTCTCGCAGCCGGTATCGAGGCCACTATCGGCCTCGAGGATATCGTCGCGGCACACCGAACTATCGAGTCGGGTCGGACCTGTGGCAGAATCGTGATGGAGCTTGTTCCGACATGAGTGAAAACCGACGCCGAACGCCGCTGGCATTGATCGTTGTCGCGGGCCTGTCCGTGGCAGCCGTGTTTGCTGCAGCGGGGGATCGATTCTGGCCTCTGGCCGAGTCGCAGGCCCCGGGGGGAGTCGAGTGGCTCGCGCACCCTGAACTCCCTTTCGATATCATCGCGACCGAGGTCAGCGTCGAGCAGTTCAAGGGCTGTCTCGACGCTGGAGCCTGCGAACCATCGACGGTCAGTGAACGCTGCAATCTCGGTAAAGAAGGTCGCGAGGGGCATCCTGTCAACTGTGTCACTTACCCCGGCGCTGAGCAGTTCTGTGGGTTCGTCGGCGGCCGGATCTGCGCGGAGAGCGAGTGGCTGGAGGCTTGCAGCGGTACCGATCAGCGGGCGTTTCCCTACGGACCCGAATTCATCGATGGAGCGTGCAACGTGGCCTCGGGCACCTCGGTACCCGGCGGTCCGGCGTCATTATCGACGGTAGAGGTCGGGAGCCTGGAAAGCTGCGCAGGTGGATTGCCGGGACTCCATGACATGGCAGGGAACGTCGCTGAGTGGGTGGCCGAGTGCAAGGGCGACTACTGCAAGTTCCGAGGTGCGGGCTACATGAGTAACGAGCCGGTTGACCGTTTTGCCGGCTGCACCGGCGTCTGTTCCGGAAACGACAAGAGCCTGCAGTCCGGTGTTGTCGGGATCCGCTGCTGTCGTGACAGGCCTGCCGGCTGACGGCAGCAGGCCTTCAGGCCGCATACTGGAGATGACTGATGATCGAGTGGAATGAAGAGCATCAGATGATGCGAGACGCGGTACGACGTTTTGTCGATACCGAGATCGCGCCGAATATCGAAGAGCTCGAGCACGGCGATACGCCGCCGTACGACGTCCTCCGAAAGATGTTCCGGACCTTCGGTATCGATGAGGCGGCGCGACAGCGGTTCAGCAAGCAGATCGAGCGCGCGCGGAACGGAAACAGTGGGCCTCATGAGAACATCGGGAATCAAGCGGCCAACGGCAACGGCCGGGCGAACGGAGGCGGTGACGCGCTGGCGCTTCAGCTGATCCCGATCATCGAACTCTCCCGGTACTGCCCCGGGATGGTTACGGCGCTCGGCGTCAGCGTCGGTCTGACCGCAGGCTCCATCAACTCGAAAGGCAGTGTCGAGCAGCGTGAACGCTGGGCGCTCGATCTGATGACGTTCGAAAAAGTCGGCGCCTGGGCGATCACCGAACCCGGATCCGGCTCGGATGCTTTCGGGGGAATGAAGTCCACGGCGCGACGCGACGGGGACGGTTACGTTCTCAACGGGAGCAAGACGTTCATCACCAACGGCCCGTACGCGGACACGATCGTGTTCATCTGCAAGCTCGATGAGGGGAATCCGGCCAACGAGCGCAAAGTCGTGACCTTCGTTCTCGAGCGGGGGACACCGGGGCTGGTGCAGAGCAAGCCACTGCGAAAAATGGGGCTTCACTCCTCACCGACAGGTGAGCTTTTCCTCGAAGATGTCCGCGTCGGTCGTGACCAGCTGCTCGGCGGTGAAGACGGGGCCGGGTCGCGCGACGGCGCAAAGGACACCTTTTCTGTTGAACGAACCGGCGTAGCAGCCATGGCATTGGGGATCATCGATCGGTGCCTCGAGCTCTGTCTCGAATACGCCCGGACTCGAATCCAGTTCGGCAAACCCATAGGCGAGTTCCAACTCATTCAGCTCAAGCTGGCGAAGATGGAGGTGGCGCGAATGAACGTGCAGAACCTCGTCTTCCGGCAACTCGAGCTGGCGGCCAACGGCAAACGGCCGACGCTCGCCGAGGCCTCGGCGGTTAAGCTCTACTCTGCGCAGGCGGCGATGGAGGTCTCACTCGAGGCCGTGCAACTGTTCGGGGGCAACGGTTATATGGCCGAGTACACCGTCGAGCAGCTCTGCCGCGACTCGAAGGTCCTGCAGATCTATGCGGGCACGGACGAGATCCAGATCTCGCAGATCGCGCGCAGCCTGCTGGCGAACTGAGCCTGTCGTGCGCAACCGCCGGCGAGCCGGAGCCGGCCGGCGGTCACGGGATCTCAGCCCGGCATTCCGGCTGCAGCGCTTTGCGGGTGGAGACTCGAACTTGCGCTCGGCCGGGCAGCGACACGTTCGCGCCATGCATGGAGCAGGCTGAGTTCCTCCGGCAGCGACTGGCCGACAGCTCCGACGAAGTCGACACAACAGTAGAGCACCATGTCAGCCACGGTGAAGCGGTCGCCGCAGATCCACTCGTTGCCGTCCATCTGTTTCTCGAGCCAGGTCAGGCCGTCCTGCGAGATTGCCTTCAGGCCGTCGGCCGCTTCCGGCAGGCAGCGCATTCGGCCCTCGAACAACCCCAGCCCCTCGGCGAAGCGGAAGCCGTTGTAGGCGGGCTCGGTGATCCGCTGCTCGATGCGGCGTGTCCACATCCGGGTCTGCGCGCGTTGGGCGGCGTCGGCTCCGATCCGTGCGGGCTCCGGGTTGAACTCCTCGATGTAGTCACACATCACGGTTGTCTCCGCGATGACAGTGCCGTCATCGAGTTCGAGCGCGGGCAGCTGACCGCCCGGGTTTCGGTTTGTGAACGGCTCACGGCGATTTTCACCGCCGAGCAGGTCGAATTCGACGGTCTCGAGTTCGAGCCCTTTCTCGAGAAGAAACATTCTCACCATCCGGGGATTGGGGCCGAGGGAATCGTAGAGCTTCATGATGCGGGTACTCCTTTGGCTTGGTCGCGCGATGCATAGCCGATCCGCGCAGCCGATGCCTGCCGCAGGTGGGCGGTGTGATACACCCGTCGGTTTGCTAGGCTGATCAAGGTGTCTGAAGCGCAGCACAGCAGCTCCTGTGGCGGCAGCGGACCGCACGACCGCGGCGAAAATGCCGGGGCGAGGATCGAGGTCTTCAGCTGGAAGATTCAGCCTCGCTCCGAAGACGCGAAAATCCTGTCGGCCGATGAGCGGTTGCGCGCGGCGCGGTCAGCGCGGCAGCAGGACGGCGCGCGCTTCGCATCCGGTCGCGCTACCGTGCGGCGGATCCTCGGCGAACGCCTGCAACGTTCGCCCGGAGTGATTCGGTTCGACTACGGCTCACACGGAAAGCCGACCGTCCGTGAGGCCCCCGACCTGTCTTTCAATCTGTCTCATTGCGGCGATCGGGCGCTGCTGGCTATCGCCGACGGCATCGAGATCGGCGTCGATATCGAGCGGCTGCGCGGGGGGCTGCGGTGGCGAGCGATCGCTGAGCGGGTTCTTGGGGCGGCTGAGATGGCCGAGCTCGACGCTGCTGGTCCCGGCGATGACGGAGCACGGTTTCTCGAGCTGTGGACGGTGCGCGAGGCCTACCTCAAAGCCGCGGGCGTCGGTCTCGATGCGCTCAACAGCGAGCTCCCGGTGTTCCTGACCGGTAATGAACGAACCGTCGGCTGGCGTGCCGCTCGCGTGCGGGTCGACGCCGGCTACGTCGCATCCGTGGTGTGGCGCGGGCCCGAGCGTCTGATCGTGACGCGAGCTCTTTGAGCGGGCCGAGTCTGCGGTGTCTGCCTCAAACGCCCGCTCTCAGGCCGCAGCCGCGCTCCTGGCGCGTCGTTTGCGCTCATGCGGACAGAGCCACCGCTTACGCAGCCGGATCGACTGCGGCGTGATCTCGACCAGTTCATCGTCAGCGATGTAGGCCATCGCTTTCTCCACGGTCATGCGCATGGGCGGCGTAAGCAGGACCGCATCGTCCTTGCCGGCAGCCCGCATGTTGGTGAGCTGCTTGCCCTTCAGCGGGTTGACGTCGAGATCGTTTCCCTTGTTGTGCTCGCCTACGATCATGCCCTTGTAGACATCTTCCCCGGGTCCGACGAACAGTGCTCCGCGTTCCTCAAGGTTCCACAACGCGTAGGCCACGGACTTGCCCTGCTCCTGTGAGATCAGGGTCCCGGTCCGGCGACCGGGGATCTCGCCCTTGAATTCCTCGTAGTCGTGGAAAACGCGGTTCATGATGCCGGTGCCGCGAGTGTCGGTCAGAAACTCGCCGTGGTAACCGATCAACCCGCGCGACGGTACGCGGAACACGATGCGCGTTTTGCCGCCGCCCGAGGGCTTCATCTCGATCATGTTGCCGCGACGCAGTGAGAGTTTCTCGACAACCGGGCCGGTATACTCTTCGCCGACGTCGACGACGACTTCTTCAATCGGTTCGAAGATCTTTCCGGTCGTCTCATCCCGTCGCAGCAGGACCCGCGGCCGGCCGATCGAGAGCTCGTAGCCTTCGCGGCGCATGGTCTCGACGAGTACGCCGAGCTGGAGCTCTCCACGGCCGGCGACCTCGAAGGTGGTTTTGTCCTCGGTCGTGCGAACCTCGAGCGCGACGTTGCCCTCCGCCTCGCGCTCGAGCCGATCCCAGATCATCCGGCTCGTCACCTTGTCTCCCTCGCGACCGGCCAGCGGAGAGTCGTTGATGCCGAATGTCATCGCGAGGGTAGGGGGGTCGATAGGTTGGGCCGCCAGCGCCTGGTTGACAGCCGGTTCACACAGAGTGTGCGCGACCGTCGCGTCCGCCAGCCCTGCGATCGCGATGATGTCTCCGGCGTGCGCCGAGTCGATTGGAACGCGTTCGAGCCCGCGGAATGACAGAAGTTTGGTTGCTCGCCCCTGCTCGACCGTCACACCGGAGGTGTCCAGGACTTTCATGGCCGCGTTGGCGCGGATCGTTCCTGACTCGATGCGCCCGGTCAGGATGCGTCCGAGATACGGGTCGTACTCCAGCGTCGTGGCCAGCATTCGGAAGGCCCCGTCGTTCGATACCTGAGGGGGCGGCACATGGTCGACGATCAGGTCGAACAGCGGTGACATATCCCGGCGCTCGCCGCTGGTGTCCATCACTGCCCAGCCTTCTTTCGCTGACGTGTAAACGGTGGGGAAATCGAGCTGGTCCTCGTCCGCGTCGAGAAGCGCGAAAAGGTCGAAGACCTCGTCGAGAACCCAGTCCACTCGCTGGTCGGGCTTGTCGACCTTGTTGATGACCACGATCGGGCGCAGACCCAGGCGCAGCGCCTTGCCGACCACGAATTTGGTCTGCGGCATCGGCCCCTCGGCGGCATCGACCAGCACGCATACTCCATCGACCATCCCCAGGATGCGCTCGACCTCGCCGCCGAAGTCGGCGTGGCCCGGAGTATCCACGATGTTGATTCGCGTGTCTTTCCAGACGACGGACGTGCACTTTGCGAGGATCGTGATCCCGCGTTCGCGCTCGAGGTCGTTGCTGTCCATCGCACGCTCGGCGACCTTCTGATTCTCGCGGAAGGTGCCGCTTTGCTGGAGCAGGCAATCGACGAGGGTGGTCTTGCCGTGATCGACGTGTGCGATGATCGCGATATTGCGGAGATGCGATGATGCTTCGCTCATGAAATGGCCGTGTTGTGCTGGAGTACGTGCTCGCGGCTGTTCAGGGCCGCGCGCGCCGTCTGTTAGGGGAGTACCGTGAATTCAAAGTATCAGCCCGCCGACACTACTCGGAGTCGGCTGCACGAACAATACGCAGGTGACGCAGGTGACGCAGGTGACGCAGGTGACGCAGGTGACGCAGGTGACGCAGGTGACGCAGGTGACGCAGGTGACGGAGGTGGCGGAGGTGCTCTCCGCGCGAGTGCTTTCCGGTGGGGCCGCTGCTTGCTCGGGGCGGGGATTCCCCCGGTGGCGGTGGCGGGTCACCGGCGCCAGAACTGCCACCACCTCGGCCGGAGGCGCGTTTCACAGTCAAGCAACTGTCGCCGGTAGCGCTCAGCCCGGGCGTTGACCTTGCCTGCCACCCGCGTCAGCCACGGCTTGCTCCGGTGAGTTCCACGCAGGTACCCGCCGGGACCCTCGTGGTAGGCCAGGTACATCCGATACGCGTCGTCACGGGGGACCCGGGCGCGGCGGTTGGCGGTCGCGCCGTACCAGCCGATGAAATCTGTCGAATCGCGGAAGTCGTCGCGATCGGCGCCCCGATTTCCGGTCTCTTTCTTGTACTGCGACCAGGTCTCGTCGAGCGCCTGGGTATAGCCCCTGGCGCTGCTTGGCCGCGGTCCGGGGAAGATCCACAGGATCCGGGTTCGCGGTGGGCGCGCATCGGCCTTGAAGCTCGACTCCTGGTGAATGATCGCCAGCTGCACGTGGATAGGGATGCCCCAACGTTTGCGGGCGCGGCTGCTCGCGTCGTACCAGCTGCGGCGTTCGTCGAACATGGCGCAGCAGTTGTCGACATCGGCTGGCCGACTCGCGGAGCAACCGGTGATCGCAGCGACGATCACAGGCATGAGCCCCGGCAGGCAGCGGGCCGGCTGCAGCCAGGACGACGGTCTGCTCGGCCGGGATTCTGCTGCGTAAATGGAAAGCGAGCAGGTCGACACGCGCGACAGTATATCGGATCGGTCGCCTCAGATCCCCATCTTCTCGCGTCCGGCTTCCGAAATCATTCGCGGATTCCAGGGCGGATCCCAGACGACCTCGACCAGGGCATCGCTGACGCCCTCGATCGAGCGGATCTTGTCCTCGGCGTCTGCAGCGATCGCAGCGCCCATGCCGCAGCCCTGTGCGGTGAGGGTCATCTTGACATCCACGCGATGCGAGCCGCCCTCGACGGAGCTGATCCGGGTGTCGTAGATCAGGCCGAGATCGACGATGTTGATCGGTATCTCAGGGTCGTAACAGGTCCTCAGTGCGGCATCGACGGATGCCTCGAGATCGGCGCCCGGCGGTGTCTCGACGAGCGCCCCCTCCGGAACCTCGAGCCCGAGGGCGTCCGCGTCGCGGCCGGCGATCCGAAAAAGTCCGCCGTGACTGCGCGACTGCACCGTGAACGACCCGCCCAGTGACTGGGAGATCAGCACCTCGGTTCCGGCCGGGAGGGTCATGCGGGCCCCCTCCGGGATCTTGATCGCATCGGTGTCTCGAGTGAGGTTGACGTATTCCATCAGGCCGAATGCTAGTGGCATGCGCGCCTCATCTCAAGGGCGATGGGCTCGTTCCCGCCTCGGGGTCGTATTCCGGACCGGAAGCCGGCCGGTTTCGGCCTGAGCAGTTCGACTCGACAAACCTTTCGGGCGAGGTCATCCTGCCCCGGTTCGGCGACGCCGCCCCCTGCACCTCCCATGATGTCTGCTCCGCCGGATTGGTACCGCCCGCGCCCCGCATTTATCGCTGCGACTGCTCTTTCTCTCGGGCTCTGGTCATGGGGACAGCCGCCGGCGGTCTGTGCTGACCCGTCTTCGGCGCCGCCGCAGGCCGGCGCGGAGGTCGACGATCCCTTCGCAGCCGCTGCTGCCGCCGCGGCTGCGGCCCTCGCTTCCGGCAACCCTCCGGCCGGCACGGCGCGGCAGCCCGACGAGAGCGCGACTTCGTCGCTGGCGCGGCCGCGCGACGACGACGGGGATCCGATTGACGAGCCCACCGCGGCCGAGGTCGAGGACGTCATCCCGGAGGGCTCAGAAGTCGACGGCCGCGAGATCTACGACCGTCTGATCAAGAACCGCGAGCGACTGGCGACGGTATTCCAGCACGGCCGAATCATCTCCGAAGACCCGGGCGGAAACCCGCAACAGACGAATTTCTGGATCCACGCCAAGGACTACCGCGACATCAATGACGACGCTGTCGGCGGGATTTACAGCAAGTCGCTGTTCAAGATCACCGGTCCTTACGAGATGCGACACACCGGATACCTGTACATCGAACGCGACGATCGTGAAGATGAGCAGTTCATGTACTCGCCCAATCGCGCCCGAACTTCGCGGGTCAGTCTCAAGGGGCAGAGTGTCGCCGGAACCGACTTCAGCTTTGACGATTTTCTTGTAAGCCTCGAGGATATCGAGGACGCGACCTATAAGCGTCATGACGACGACGTCGTCCAGGGCGTACCCGTCTATGTGGTCGAAGCGTTCGTCAAACCGGAGTCGAAAACGAGCTACACCCGAACTCTGAGCTATATCGAGAAAGAGCATTACGTCGCGTTGCGGACTCTGCATTGGAACGACGTGGGGGTGCTCGCGAAGAAGGTCGTGGTGCCGCGAGAGAAGATCGACGAGTTCGATGGCGCGTGGCTGCCTGTGGAGTCCACGGTAACCGACCTCCTCGAGGAGACCCAGTCCACCATGTACGTCGACACGCTCGTGCCGAACCCGGAGATCGACGACGAGATGTTCGCTCTCTCCCGGCTGTCATATCGGCCCTGACGCAATTGCCGTCAGGGGCGCGCCGCCGAACCACCGCGTCTGATCAAACCCGTGCGCGGACCAGAATCGCCGGCAGTAGCAGCAAATCCGCGCCGAGGCAGGTAAGCATTGTGAGCGCAGTGAGGTAGCCGAACTCGCGCAGTGTCGCGAAGCCTGAGAGCGACAGCACCAGAAACCCGGTGATGAGCATCAGTGACGTCGTCACGATCGGTCTGCCGAGTGTGGTCACGCAGGCGGTCGTCGCTTCGACGACCGCCATCCCGCCCTGTCGTCGTTGACGGTAACCGACGAGAAAGTGAGCGGTGTCGTCTACCGCGATGCCGAGCGCGATGCAGCCGATCAGGCTGGTGGGCAGGGAGAGTGGCGCCGCGCCCGCGCCCAGCACGCCGAAAAACACCAGGACCGGGACGACGTTGGGGATCAGGGCCAGCATCCCGGTCGTAACCGACCCGAACGCCCTGGCGACGATCAGGAAGATGACCAGCGTGGCGGCCGCGACGGTGGAGACCTGGTTCGAAGCGATCCCATCGGCACCATGGTTGACGACGATCGTGTTGCCGGTCACGTCTGCCGAGATTCCAGGCGGGAGATTGGTCTGCCTGATGGCTTCGCGGAGTCTGCGCTCCAGAGCGAGAACCTCGGCGGATCCGCTCAGGCCGGTCCTCACGAGAATGTTCGCGCGGCTGTGGTTCGTGGTCGCGAACTGCCGCATGCGGGTCTTCGGGACGAGAAACAGAGTCTCGGCGACCTCGCCGCGAGTGTCCGGGATTCGAGCGGCCTCCGGGTCGTCTCGCTCGATCGCCCGGTTGACGAGCCGTACCAGGTCAACCATTGAAAGCGTGGTGCTTACCCCCTCGACCCGATCGATGCGCTCCTGAAGCCGGGCCAGAGCGCGCAGGTTCTCCGGCTCGCGAAACGTTCCCTCCTCGCCGCCATCGAGCGTCACGTAGATCGGCACCGCTCCTACGAGCGTATCGCTGATGGTCGCGAAATCGGTCCGCACCTCGGAGTCACGATCGAAGAAAGTCAGGTAGTCCGTGTCGACGACAATCCGCGGGATGAGCGCGACGGCCACCGCAGTGACCAGTGCCCACAGGACGAGGGTCAGGCCGGCGTGCTCGGTCGCAAGCCGTGAGATTACAACAAGGCCGCGCTCGATCGCCGCCATCGGCCCTGGAGTCGTCCGATCGGTGGATCTGGCCGGCAGCACGGCGAGAGCGGCCGGAACTGCGGTTATCGCCAGCGTGGTCACCGCCGCGATTCCGAGCGCGGAGGCCGCACCGAGCTCGCGAATCGCCGGTGTGTCGGAGAGCAGCAGCGCTCCGAAGCCGGCGATGGTCGTCGCACCCGCGATGGCGACAGGGGTGCGCACGTATCGGAGGCACTCCAGCGCCGC
>CAXQPB010000032.1:0-5586 GCA_964225545.1 Candidatus Nitrosopumilus sp.
ACACCGCCTGCATTGCCGTGAACGCGCCGTGGTAGTTCACACGCAGGTGCTCATCCATCGCCTCCGGCGTCATCTTCTCGAGCCGCGCCATGCCGCTTGCCGGCGTCGCGTTGTTGACGAGGATGTCGGCCGGGCCGAGCTCGCGCGCAGCGGACTCGACCATCGCACGTACGGAGGCAGGCTCGCCGACATCGGTCCTCACGTACACGGCGCGCGCCCCGCGATCGGCGAAGTCGCGCTCGATCTCATCGGCTGTCGCACGGCCGGTCTGCTCGGTGCGGCCTGCGATCACGATCGAGGCGCCCTCGGCCGCGAGCGCGCGCGCCACGCCGCGACCGATGCCGCGACCGCCGCCTGTGACGATCGCGACCTTTGCGGTGAGCTTGCTCACCGTCCGTATTTCGCACGCAGCATGGGGTTCGACAAGCACGCGCCCGGAGGGCTATCGTGCGCGGCCGTGCCGGAAGCCGATGCGAAAATGCCTGCGGAAACCGACTCGGGTGCAGCCCCTATCGGCGGTCTGACGCCGCTCCCCGTGCTGCTGCGGATGCTTTCGCGACACCGTGTCGCACCGCGCTATCGTCACCGCGCCCGCCGCAGGCTGCTGATGAGCGCGGCGCTCGAACCGCTGCGCTGGTACGAAAAGCTGCGGTACCGCAGGCTTCTGGCGAGCACCGAGATCCACCCCGAGCCGATTTTTCTACTCGGCTACGGCCGCAGCGGAACCACTCACCTTCACAACCTGCTGTGGCATGACCGCCGCTTCGGCGTCGTCACCAACTACCAGGCCGCGCTGCAACCGATCGCGCTCACCGGACAGGGCAGGCTCGAACGCCGGCTGGCGGCGGTGATGCCCTCGCGCAGGCCGATGGACAATGTCGCCGTGACCGCGGATTCGCCGCAGGAAGAGGAGATCGCGCTGATGAACTCCTCGGAACACACGCCGCTGCGCTTCATGGACTTTCCGCAGGCGTTGCCCGCCCTCTACGACCGCTATCTGACCGACCTCGGCAGCGACCCGGCCGTGCTGGCGGCATGGAAACGCGACTATCTCGATGTGCTGCGCAAGGCGACGGTGCTCAGTGGCGGCCGCCGGCTGGTGCTCAAGACCCCGCCGCATACGGGGCGTGTGCCGGTACTGCTCGAACTGTTCCCGCAGGCCCGCTTCATCCACATCGTCCGCAACCCCTACGACGTCTACCGTTCGATGCGCAACATGTATCGGAAGATCCTGCCCCCTCAGGTACTTCAGGAGTTCGACTGGCAGACCATCGACGACTGGACGCTGTCGGCCTACTGCACGACCGTCGCCCGCTACCTCGAAACCCGGTCGATGATCCCGGACGGCCGCCTGTTCGAGATCCGCTACGAGGATCTGGACAGCGATCCGCTCGCGATGCTCGGGCGTCTGTACACAGCGCTCGATCTCCCGGATTTCGCCGAGGCTCGTCCCGAGCTGGAACGCTACCTCAACGACCTCGGCAGCTTCGAGAAGAACCGATTCGATCTGTCCGCCGAGACCGTCGAGACGGTCAATGAGCATTGGGGCCTGTCGTTCGATGCCTTCGGCTACGAGCGGCTCGACCCGCGCGAGGTCGCCGCGCAGGCCGAACCCGACGGGGCAGGCTCAACGGTCTGAGCCCGCCCCGGGGAGTCAGGCGTCAGCCCTGCTGCAGATGGCCAGCGAGATCGGCCGCGATCTCTTCGGGCGTGACCATCGGTTCGTAGCGCTTGATCACCTCGCCGTTGCCGTCGACGAGGAACTTGGTGAAGTTCCACGCGATGTCTTCCTTGCCGCCCTCACCGGGCGCGGCGGACTTGAGGAACGCGTACAGATCGGCAGCGCCGTCCCCGTTGACCTCGATCTTCGAGAACATCGGAAAGCTCGCGCCGTAGTTCGAGCTCGCGAACTCCGCGATCTGGGCGTCGCTGCCCGGCTCCTGCGCACCGAACTGGTTGCAGGGAAAGGCGAGCACACTGAAGCCCTTGGAGTGGTTGTCTTCATGAAGCGTACGCAGACCTGCGTACTGATTGGTCAGTCCTCATTCACTGGCAACGTTGACGACCAGGCAGACCTGGTTCTCGAAGCTGCGCAGATCGACCGGCTCGCCGGTGATCGAGGTCATCGTGAAATCGTGCATGCTGGGCATTGAGATTCTCCCTTGCGTCCGGGTCGCTTGCCGGAGGCTTGACGGAGGAGAGGATACGAGTCCGCCGGCGGTGTTGCCAGTCGTGTCCACACCAGGCAGGCGGGCATGCGTTGCGAACTGCCCGGCACAACAGGTATGAAACGAGCGGGCACAGCCGGTGCCCCGGAGTGAAGCGCATGAAAAACGCCGCCGGCGCCGACAGGCATCCACCGACACCCGCCGAGATCCGCGCGAAGCGAAAGCGCGACGTCGCGCTCGGCTACCGGATCTTCGCGGCGATGCGCTGGGGCGATCTCGGCGACGGCCATATCAGTGCGCGCGATCCGGAGCGGCTCGATTGCTTCTGGCTGCTGCGCTACGGCGTGTCGTACCATCGCGCCACGGTCAACGACCTGGTGCTGGTCGGGCCCGACGGTGAGCTGGTCGAGGGCGAGGGGCCGATCAACATCGCCGGTTACTGCATCCACCAGCCGATCCTCGCCGCGCGGCCCGACGCCGTCAGCGCGGCCCACGTCCATACCGGCTGGGGAACGCCGTTTTCCGCCGAAGCGCGCACATTCGACACGATCACGCAGGAGTCGTGCATCTTCTTCGAGCGCCATGCACTCTTCGACGACGAGGAGGTGCAGGTGCAGAGCACCACGGCGGGCGGCAGGATCGCACGAGCGCTCGGCGACAACTGCGCGGTGATCCTGCGCAACCACGGACTGCTGACGGTCGGCGATCGCGTCAGCGAGGCGGTCGGCCTGTTCGTACACATGGAACGTGTCGCCGAGGCGCACATGAAAGTCCGCGACCCGCGGCCGATTTCCGCAGAGGCCGCGCGTTTTGCCCGCGACGATCTCATCAAACACGGCGCGGGGCGCGCGGCGTTCGCCAATCTCATCAGCCGTCACATCGGCGACCGCAGCATCGTCGAGCCGGCTGCCGGACTGAAAAAATCTGCATGAGGCCGATACGATGAGTCTTCTCAGCTTCGACATCGAGATCTCGGACGTCTTCGACCTCGCGCCCGGCGAAGATCTCGATGACCACGCGCCGTTCCACATCTCGATTGCCTCGACCGCCGTCCACGGCGGCGAGGAAAGGCTGTGGTACTCGACGAAGGACGATGGGACCCCGTCGATCAACATCACCCGCGAACGTGCGAGCGAGCTGCTGGATTATCTCGAGACCATGCAGCAGCGCAAAGACGTGAAGGTCTGCGCGTGGAACGGGCTCGGCTTCGATCTGAAATGGATCGGCCACGCAGCCGAAGACCTTGAGCGTGCCGCCCGCGTCGCGCTGGCAAGCTACGACCCGATGTTCCAGTTCTTCAACCAGCGCGGGTTCCCGGTCGGGCTCGGCAAGGTCGGCGACGCGATGGGCATCGAGCAGACCAAGCTGATGAACGGCGCTGATGCGCCGGGGGCATGGCGGGACGGGCGTTACGACGAGGTGAAGGAGTACGTGATGGGCGACAGCCAGATCACCAACCAGATCGTCGCCGAGATCGAGCGCCGCGGCGAGATCTCGTGGATCACCGCACGCGGGGTGGCGCGCAGCGAGCCGATGCCGCGCCTGAAAACCGTCGCGGAGGTTCTCGAAGATCCTGAACCAGACCAGTCCTGGATGGACACACCGATGCCGCGATCGAAGTTTCACTCGTGGATCCCGGCGTCGATGCGGGTCTGAGCCTGCGCCGGCGCGCGACTCTGCACATGACCCGGCCGCTGACTCCCGACCGACGCCTGTCGTCTGATGCCGGCCGCTGGTCACCGAGCAGCGCCGGCGGGGTCAACAACGCCCTCACCGGTCGCCGGACTTGCCTCGCTGCGGGCGAAAGCTCAGGCTCCAGTGTCGTTCAACGAAAGAAACGAGAGAAACGAAGGGGGCTGCTGACGATATGGACGCTGACAGGATTGTCCGGGATTTCTGTGCCGCGTGGGAAAGCGCCGACATCGACGCGATCCTCGACGCTTTCACCGGCGACGCGGTCTACCACAACATTCCGATGCCGCCGTGCAACGGCATCGATGCGATACGGGAGTTCATCAGCGGCTTCCTCGGCCCGACCGCGAGCTCGGTACGCTTCGACATCCGCCACCAGCTCGTCAGCGGCAACCTGGTCATGAACGAGCGCGTCGATACGATCGTGATGGAGACCGGCGAGATTGCGCTGCCGGTGTGCGGCGTCTTCGAGCTGACCGACGAAGGCCGGATTCAGGCCTGGCGCGATTACTTCGACATGAGCCAGTTCAGCGGCAGCTGACCGGCGGCGACACGCTGCGACGCGCGGGAGCCAACTTTCCCGGTCGCGATACCGGCTGCGGGGTAGACTGGAGAGTCCCCCTTCCTTCACGGGCCCGGATTCCCGTCCCTGTTCCGATGACGCAGCGTTCCCGACAGAGCAGCGAAGCGAAGCTGGCCTTTCTGACCGGCGTGATCTCCCAAACCGCCTTCTGGGGCGCGCTCGGCGTGATCACATGGATGGCGCTGACCCCGCGTCCCCCCGTGGCCGCGCACTCGCCCTCCGATGCGATCCAGCACTTCGTGGCCTTCAGCTACCTGACCGTCGTCATGTGGTGTGCCTACGAGCGCCGCATGACACTTGCGCAGATGATCGCAGCCCTGTTCCTCTACGGCGCGGGCATCGAGGTCATTCAGTACTTCGTCCCGAACCGGTATTTCAGCCTCTCCGACCTCGCCGCCGACACGCTCGGAATCACGATCGGCGCGGCGATTGTCACGGCGACCAACCGGATCCTCGCGCGGCTGCGGCATGACTCAACTCCGGCGGTCTGATAGCCGGGGCGGATGACGGCACTGCGCGGCTTTACCACCGAATCGTTCACCCACGACGGCGTTAGGCGGACCCTGTATCGACGCGGCAGCGGGCCGGGCATTGTGGTCATGCACGAGGTCCCCGGGATCACGCCGCAGGTAGCCCATTTCGCCGAGCGTATCGCCGATGCGGGCTTCAGCGTGGTCGTTCCGGACCTGTTCGGGACTCCGGGCAAGGCGATCTCGATGCCCTATATCGCCGGCCAGCTGGGCCGCGCCTGCATCAGCCGTGAGTTCCACGTACTGGCGGCGCATGAATCGAGTCCGATCACCGACTGGCTGCGCGCGCTTTGCAGACACATTCATGCCGAGATCGGAGGGACCGGCGTCGGCGCGATCGGGATGTGCCTGACCGGAAACTTCGCGCTCGCGCTGTCACTCGAGTCCTGCCTGATGGCGCCTGTGCTCTCGCAACCGTCACTGCCGTTTCCGCTCGGCGCGGAGCGCCGCGCGGCCCTGCATCTTTCGCCCGACGGGCTGGACTGCCTCAAGCGGCGGACCCGCGAGGAGGGGCTGCGGGTTCTGGGGATGCGCTTCAACGGTGATCCCTTGTGCCCGCCCGAGCGTTTCGAAACGCTGCGACGCGAACTCGGCGACGCGTTCGAAGGGATCG
>CAXQPB010000033.1:0-45779 GCA_964225545.1 Candidatus Nitrosopumilus sp.
AGACCGTCGATCGCGTCGGTTTCTGTTTTTCTCCATCAATCGATTCCTCCTCAAAAGCTCATGTCATTGACAGCAAAGACCGCCGAAAGCATCGAGATCACGATAAACCCTGCGACCACGCCCATCACCACCAGCATGGCAGGCTCGAGCAGTCGCATCAGACTGTTGACGCTGTTCGTCACCTCACGGTCGAAGTGATCGCTGACGATCAGAAGCATATCGTCGAGTCGCCCCGTCTCTTCGCCGACCGAGACCATCTGCAGCGCGAGCGTTGGAAAGACGCCGGTCCGCTCGAGCGGCTGGGAAAGTCCCTTCCCTTCGCTCACATCCTGCTGAACAGACTGGAGAGCCGAGGCGATGACCGAATTGGTGACGACCGCGCGTACGATATCGAGAGACTGAAGCATCGGCACACCGCTCTTCAGCATTGTCCCCAGCGTTCGCGCGAAACGGGCAACCTGAACCTTGCGCGACAGCTTGCCGAACAGCGGCACCGAGAGTCGATAGCGATCGACTTTGTATCGACCCGTCGGCGTGTCCGCGTAACGCTTGAAACCGGCCCAGCAAATCATGAGGAAAAGGCCGATCGCCCACCAGTACGCCTGCAAACCGTCACTCGCCTGCATGACCAGTCGCGTGGACATCGGCAGCGCCTGCCCCATATCCGCGAACAGCACCGTGAATTTGGGAAGCACGTAGGTCAGCAGCACGACGATGGCCAACATACCGACGGCGAAGAGCACCAGCGGGTACGCCATCGCGCCACGTATTTCATCCCGCGCCTGCTCGGCACGTTCGAGATAGTCGGCGAGCCGCTCGAGCACGTTCTCCATGACACCACCCGCCTCGCCGGCCCGGATCATATTCACGTACAGGGTGTCGAACGTCGGTGCATGGTCGGCTAGCGCCTTGGAGAGCGACTTTCCCTCCTGGACCTGCCCGAGCACGTTCTCGATCACTCGCCGCAGACTCTCGTTGTCAGTCAACTGCGACAGGCTCTGCAGGGAGCGGTCCAGCGGCATCCCGGCTCGCAGGAGCGTCGCCAGCTCGCGGGTGAACATCATCACGTCACGGCTCTTGATCTTCGGCGGCCCCAGCCCGGGCACCTGCGGCAGCGCGATGGATAACCCAGCGCGTTTGCCCCCGATTTTGCCGCCGCCGGCCTTCACCGCCAGCGGGATATACCCCTGGGTCCGCAAGCTGGCGACGACAGCCGCCTCCCCGTCGGCGTCCATGACGCCCTCGACGATGCGCCCCTCGCTGGTCGTTGCCCGATATGAGAAAGGTTTCATGGCTGTTTCGATCGGCTCCGCGCCGCGTCCGCCCGCGATTTTAACATGAGCGACGGATCGGCCATACGCGAGGTCGATTGACTTTCCCCTTTTTGACGCGGGAACTCCGCTTCTCGTTCAATTCCCGAAAATTTCACCTTGATTTCCATCTTTTCGGGGCTCTCCACGGCTCGCACGGTCGGCTCCCAGCTCGCGCGCTCCAGAGCGGTCAGCCCCCCACTCGCCGACCGGGAGCCCTGCGCCGGGCCCGCACGAACGCCGCGCTTGTCGGCCCGACTCAAGCGCCGCGTAAGCGCGCGAGCGAGCGCGCCAGGGTCATCGAGTTTGACCACCTCGGCGTCGGCAAAGACTCCCGTATCCGGCGCCCCCGACCTGTCGCTCGGCGAATCGCATTGCTCGCCAAGGCCGCCGGCCCCGCTGACGATCATCGGTGTACCAAGAGCGGATACGAGCGGCACTATCCCGCTCTGGGTCGCCGAGCGATAGGGGAGCACGACAACGTCCGCAGCCACCACCGTGTGGATCATCTCGCTTTCGCTGAGAAAACGGTCGATTACGTGAACGCCGGCGAGATTGCGTGCGACCCCCCGGAGCCGCCGAGCCTCCCGGCCCCTGACGTACCATTCCCCGGCAATACGCAGCGTTGAACCGGCCGGCAGCGCGGCGTTACGCCAGGCGTCGAGCAGAAGATCGACCCCTTTGTAGCGTCGAACATGCCCGACAAACGCGGCCACCCGCGCGTCCTTCGCGATCCCCAACCGGTCGCGCGCGTCCGCTCGCGTCGGCACCCGGCGATCTCCCGCAATGAGGATCGGCATCGGGCAGCTCACAACCCGAGCAAAACGCGGAGCCGATCGTGCCACCCGCGTCGCGACAGTATCGCTGTGACACACAATCGTATCCGCACGGCGCAGCGTCAGTCGAGTAAGGGCTGCGGCTGCGGGCATATACTCGTGCGGCCTGTCGTTGTGACAGATTACCGTAACCGGGACATCACCGGCGCCCGTCAGCACGGCGCGCAACGCCGGGGCCGTAACCGGATGCCACCACTGCACGACGATCCTGTCGGGCGCAGTGCGACCAAGCGCGCGTGCCGCCTCTCCCCAACGGTCCGGACGCAATGTATCGAGCACCGCGACTGCGCTCGAAGATTCTCCGGCGTTGTACTCGCTGCGACCGGGGAAGAAGCTGCGCGGGTAGATACGCGCATAGGAGAACAGCGTGCAGTCGTGCCCGCGCGCCCGCAACGCGCGCTCCAACCCCGCGGTGTGGCTGCTGACGCCGCCGCGCCGGGGCGGCGCCGGCCCGATGATCGAAATTCTCATTCTGCCCGCTCACCCCGAAGCCGCGCCAGCATCTCGCGCGCAGCTTCGTCATCCGGAACCAGCCGCAGGAATGCGTCGAGGGTCTCGACTGCTGCTTCTGTCCGGCGCTCCTCCGCGAGCAACTCTGCCAGTCGCAGGCGCGGCCACGCTCGCCGCGGATCCAGCTGAACAGCGCGGTCGAGCATCGTAATCGCAACGCCCCTCAGGCGGAAGGCATCGAGACTCGCCGCAAGGATCGCGTAAGCGTCCGCATAGCGTGGATCGAGAGCGACCGCTTTCGCGGCGTGACGCAGAGCCGATACCGATGCCCCCTGCCTTGACCGAATCCACGCCATGCAGCCGTGCGCCCACGCGCTGTTCGAATCGCGGGCCAGAGCCTCCTCGAAGGCTGCAACCGCTGCATCGGTATTGCCCGCGGAGTCCTCAGCGAGGCCATACTCGAGCCACGCTCGCACCGAAGTGGGGTCAAGCGCCACAGCCCGCCGCAAAAGCGTTCGTGCGTCCGCATCCGCGCCCTCTTCCTGACGCAAGCGAGCCCATGGCAGAACCGCATCGGCGTCGCGAGGATGACTGAGCGCGAGCGACAACGCGGCAAGTGCGCCGGGCTCGGGAACGTTAGCCTCGGCGCGCTCTTTCCATTCGGCCTCGCACTCCGACCGATCGCCCAGCAGACGAATCCCGGTCAGCCCGAATGTCATTCCCAGAATCGAGCGGATGTGGACCACGACATGCGATCGCGGCGTTGATTCAACAGCCACTCGCAGCGGACGTCCGTCCGACGCTCGAGCAACCGTGCGCTGGTCATCAACGAGTACTTCCAGCACTGCACGGCGTCCGGTCTGCAGAAAGGGCACTACCTCGACAGCGCGGACGCGACATCGACCTGTCATGCCCAGTCGAACGCTGACCTCGGCCGGCCCGTCCTCCCACAACGCTCTTCCCGATGCCCAGACGAGATTGTTGGTCAGACCGAGGGTCGAAGGCAGCGGATCGATCACGAGGCCCGCGCCGGGGTATCCGACCGAGCTCGCAAGCACGTCGGCCGGCGGGCCGTCCGCGCCGGAGAGCGTGCCCGAGGGCGAACTGTGGGGTTTTCTCGCGGGAATCCCGAGCGCGTCCATCCAGCTCTCGCCGGGCCTGCCGGGTTTGCCGGAGATGCCGGACCCATCATTCAAACCCCGGACTCGACCGGCTCCCGGCTCTCGTTCTTCGAGAATCGATTCATCGGCATCACTCGATCGCGCCGGCACGATCTCCGCCACAACGTAGTCGTGATTCTCGTGAACGACCGTTCCGATATCCGCCAAGGCCGCTTCGACAAGTCCTGGGTTCGACGCCCACTCCGCCCAGTCGCGTTCGCGCCCGAGCAGAAACGACGCACCGGTTTCACGTGCAAGCGCCTCATCGCGAGATCGCGCCGTGACGCTGCGTTTGGGAAACACCGCGTAGGCGACATTGTATCTTCGCGCGATCCGCTCGCGGTCGTCTGACGAGGTCCGCCGTGCAAGAAATGTCGCGCGATCCCGCAGCCGTCGGTACGCATCCGACTCTCGTCGCGAGAACACGACCGTGCCGCGCTCGGAAAACGCGACGACAGGCCGGCCGCTCAAGGCCGGAACCAGGTTAGAGAACCCCGGCGGCGCTAGCACCGCACCGCCCCGCGGCAAGGAGCCCAATACCCGATAGACCTCGAGCGTCGAGCCGCGTGGCGCGCGCGCCGGCCCATGCGGATGCTCGCGCATACCGCGCGCGAATCGCGCTGAAGCCGTGGGGACCACCGTAGCGGTCAGAAGCAGTGCTGCAGCCAGGCCGCAGGCCGTGGCTGCAACGGGTCGGCGTACTGAAAGTCGCAGAATTTTCGCGAGCAGGTACCCGATCAGCATCGGTATGGGCACCAGCCACGCCACACGATAGAGCATCCATGGAACGAGGATGCGACCGGCGAGACCGGACACCAGGGGCGTGAAGACGATCAACATCGGAATCACGGTGAGTCCGAGCAGGTAGCGCGCGTCGGACTCACGACGATTCCGAACGGCGACAATCAAGCCGCCGAGCGCGACCAGACTGACCGAACCGAAGACAGCTGCGGGGTTGACGACGGAGAACGGCGAGTCGGGCCACAGCAGCCGGCCGAGGGCGAGATGCGCGCGGATGACCGGGTTGTCCGGGTGCATGAGCCCGACGCCCTGGCCGGGAAACCGTGTACCGACTGCAAGGGCCTGCCATGCCGGGTACGGAATCGCCGCCGCCAGCGCGCACACGAGCGGCAGCAACGCCCGTAGCAGTGCAGCCTGGCCGAGCCTCGATCCGTATCGACAAAGCACGCAGATTCCGGCGCCGAGAAGGCCGACAGCGGTGACCACCCCATGCACCGTGGACAGAGCGAGAGCACATACCGCGACCACGGCAACGCCCCTGGAAACCGGCGACTTCAGATACCCGATTACTGCCGCCAGCAAGGCGGGCAGCAAGACGAGCGCAGCGACAAATTTGTCCTGATGCAGCCGCACGAAGTAGGGGAACGGCTCCGTACCGTACAGCCAGACGGGGACCGCGAGAATCGCGAGGCTTGCGGCCGGGCACACTCCGAACACCGCTCTGGCGAGACCCGCCGCGGCGCATACGCTGCTCACGCAAACGAAGACCGCGAGCTCCCTCGCCTGAAAATCTATTGGCTCCGCACCGGAGAACTCGACCGCCAGCGCCTGAATCATACGCCACCCGCTCCACGCGAAACGCGGATGTACGTCGCCGGTCCCGAAAAACGGCTCGCCGAAACCGAGCGCCGGCGCGTCCGTGTAAGCTCGAATGAACGCCAGATCCCACCAGTCGTCGACCGCCCCACCGGCGTACTCGACTACCGCAGGCAGCAGCAGCCCGATCGCGAGCCCTGTGACGATCCACTCTCGCAGATTCGCACCGGATCTGCGGCTCGCCGGCTCCGGGACGAGCGCCATCCCGGCAACGCCCAGTGCGCAATAGACGAAGCCGATCGTGAAGCGGGACGCGCCAAGCTCCACGCCGAGCACGAACAACGGCAACACGGCCGGGACAAGCGCGAGCAGCGAAAACGCGACCGCCACAGCGACGCCGCCGGGGCCGCTCATCGGGCAGTCGCGCTCGTCACGCCGGCAAGCTGTGACACAGGGTTGCAGGGCGACAACGCCCGGCAACAAAGCAAAACCGACCAGCAGCAGTCCCGCCGGCAGGCCGTCCCACGCGCCGAGCGGACCTGCGAGCCCGAATGCGAGCAGCGCCAACGCTGAAGCGCGGCGAGGATCCACGGTCAGTTCATGTACCCGAGATCGCGCAACCTCTGCATGATCTCGTCCTCTTCCTCGTCCGTATAATCGCGATTACCGCTGGCCTGCTGGCCCGTTCCGGCCTCGGTCAGGCGTACCGGATTCTGTTCGACAAAGGAGTCCGACATCAGGTCCTGAAGAACACGTCCGTCCATATCCGCCGGCACCTCGTGCCCCATCCAGTGAAGGATCGTCGGCGCGAGGTCGACCACGGACGCGGCGCCGGTCGGGACCTCGAAACCCGAGCGGATTTCCGCACCGCTGGCGATCAGCAGCCCATCGTCGCGGTGCATTCCGGAATACCTGTATGTCTGATCCCAGACCCGATTCGAGCCGAAGTCCGACAGACCGTAGAAGATGTCGCTGGGGTCTTCAGGGAGCAGTATAAGATCGGGCGCTTCTTCAAAGCGTTCCCCGGAGTAGACTTCCTCTCGTTTCACACACTTCGACACCAGCGGCCTGCCGAGCTCGGGGTCTACGTGGGCGAGCATCTTCTCCGCGATCTCGTCGCGCACGCGCTCGTACTCTGCACCGGGTTCGACACATCCCTGAGGCTCGCGCCCTCGGACATTGAGAAATACCGAACCGTAGTGCCGGCCGAACGAATACGCCTGGGTTCGCGACCAGTCGACATTGTGGAAGGAGAGGAAGAAGCGCTTGAGCATCTCATCGAACGAATAGACGTTCTTGTATTCGGCATGCTTCGCGAGGCCGAGCCTGTCTGCGATGCGATGAACATTGCGCAACGTGAACCCGCGCCGGAACGCCATCTCCTTGAGGCGGGTCGCGGGATCTCGATCCAGAGCGATGTAGCCATGCTCGAGCAAAAGGTTGTTCAGCACGATGAAGCGCCCGGCCGTGCCCATCCCGTGATCGGACATCATCATCACGCGGACGTCCGACCCGGCAGCATCGATAAGCCGACCGATATCGGCATCGAGACGATTGAAATAGCGAATGACCGGCTCGCTGAGGTCGACCCCGCGCTGGCTCTTCGGTCGCCATGGGTGTTCGGGATCGAGGTAGTGCCAGAGCTGATGGAGAACGCGGTCCGTGTCAAAATAGACGGTGAGAAAGAATTCCCACGGCTCGCGCTTCATCAGATACAGGTTGGTTCGCGTCAGCAGCTCGAGAAGTTCATCGCAAGCCTGGAAGAAGGCTTTGCTGCGACTCTCGGCGAAGGTCTCTGCCGGGTAGATCCTGTAGTCTCCGACCTCACGATTGATCTCGTCTCCGAGTTCGCGCGGCCAGGTGAAGTCTTTGGCGAAGTACGGGGTCATCCACCCACTGATCAGGACGCCGTTGACCTCCTCGACCGGATAGGAGATCGGCAGGTTCACGACGACGACCCGCCGGTCGTGCTCACTGAGAATACGCCAGAGCGATTTGCCGCTGCGCATGCTGGCGTTCACCGGAGGAAATACGTAGCTGCCCTCCCGTCGATAGAGAAAATCGTAGATTCCCGTCTTGCCCGGATTTTTACCCGTCGACACGGTCGTCCAGCTCGGACCCGAAGTCGGGGGCATGGTCGAGCGGAGATCCCCCGAGGCCCCTGATTCAATCAGTCGTTTGATATTGGGCAGGTGCCCCTGTGCGGCCCAGCGCGCGATGAGATCGAACGGCACGCCGTCCATTCCGATCACAAGAACTTTTCCTGACGACGACATGTATTTTCCCGTTCGGCCCGCCCGCCTGCTCTTCGACTGTGCCGTAAGCGCGGCTCTCATCGCTCGGCGAGCGTTCGATACTACTCAGGCCCGGGGCGGCCCACAACTCCTGTCCTGTCGCGCACCGGGGTACACACGCCGCCACAACCAGCGGGCCGACCGATACCCGATCTGCCCGAAAGAAAGTTCCGACAGGTAGGCCTCCAGCAGCTCCGTCATCTCGCCCGGGCTCGACAGCAATCCGATCGACAGCGGCCGCGCACCCGCCGCGTCCCCTGCCCGCACGGGATCCATCGCCCACTCCAACAACGGTCGCGCGGTCGGCTCGAATGCGAAACGGGCCGAAAGTTCAAGACAACGCTCAGCGGCGGCCTGAACCCTCGCCGGGTCGTCGCAGAGTTCGACCAATCTGCGTGCCAGCGCGGCCGCGTCTGCGATGGGACAGTCGAACCCGGCCCCCGCGCTGACCACCGTCGCCCCGAGCTCACTGCGCGCCGTCGTGACAGCCGGCAGCCCGTGCACCAGCCACTGCACCACGCGGTTTTCCGAGCCGAGCCTGCGTTCGTAGAGGTCTCGCTCGATACAGATCCCGACATCCGCGTCGCGGTAGAATGCGGAAAGCGCAGAATCCTCGACCCAGCCGCACAGATGAAAGCGATCACGACACGGCCCGGCGGCTACGCGCTCCATAAACCGAGCCACCGTCTGCTCATCGTGCCCTTCGACCGCGCCGCCCGTAGCGACGAAATGAATCCGCGGTCGCTCACGCATCGCTCGCTCGAGCCCTGCAACAAGCGTGTCGATATCACACCAGGTGTTGAAGCTGCCGGACCACAGGACAACGAAAGCGTCCTCGTCGACGAGCTCCCCGCGGACCCCCCTTGACGCGGACTCCGCTGACCCCGTGCCCGCCTCGGCGGCACACGGGATGACCGAGACCAGATCCTGTCCCGCGGTGGCCGCCCCGAGCCTGCCGGCCAGGCCGAGTTGTCCGACCAGCGCCGATGCCTGTGCCCGGGACACGGCGGAGAAGCGGTCTCCGCGCTCGAGAACCACACGCAGAGTCGTCCAGAAGCGCACCACCGACAGATCCGAACCGTGGGAGACCGCCTTGGCCTGCGCCTCCGCCATCAAGTCGCCGAACACGTCTGCCCAGAGCGGCAGATCCGGCGCGATACGCGTTGCCAGCGCGGCCCCATAAGCGGTGGCACCGATGACGGCCTGCGGCCCGAAAGCATCAACATGCTCGCGGATACGGGGACCGCTCAGGCCACGTTCATCTGTCATCAGACACCGGATCGACCGTCCGCCTGCCGTGGCCTCGATCGCGCGACAGGCGTCAGCGTCGCCGGATGCCTGTTTCCCGACCTCAACTCCGACAACGAGAAGATCGTGTCCGGCAGCGGCGAGAACGCTCGCAAAATGCCCGCAGCGCAGCCCCGGACCGAGGTGCTTCCTCGATGCAAGGAACGACGGGCATCCGACTCCGACCAGCAGAAGACGGCTCAACTCGACCACCTCCGCGCGGCCGCCCCTGCGCGGATCTCCTGCGGCAATCGAGCGTAGGCTTTGAGCGCAGGAACGATCTCGGCGGTCGTTCGCAGTCGCAGCAGCCAACGTGCCTCGGCCGCCAGCGCGGACACCATGCGGCCATCGCGCAGCAGATGTCGCGCTGCGAACCGCATCCGGCTGCCGTGATAGCGCTGGAGAAACAGCGCCGAACCTCGCCCACTCGATGAGGCTTCGGCATGAACGCCACGCGCGCCGGGTTCAACGACGACCCGTAAACCCGCGCGTCTCAACTTCGAGCAGAAATCGACCTCTTCGAAATAGACCGGGTGGTAGCCTGCATCGAAAGGACCGTGGCTTAGCCAGACCTCCGCGCGGAACGCGCATAGCGCGCCGGTAACATAGTCAGCCTCGATCATGCCCCGTGTCGTCCACTCGGCGTCGTTGCCGCCCCGACCGAGGTGATCCGTCAATCCGTTTGCATGCACCCGGCCTCCCGCGTGCTGGACCGTCTTTGCATCCGGGTCGAAGAGCAGGGCCCCGGCGATACCGACGCTCGGATCATCGAGTGTTGCGACCAGTCGATTGATCGCGTCTATCTCGACGATACAGTCCTGGTTGACCAGCACGATCGCCTCGGATGGAGCGGCGCCGGTCAGCGCGCGGGCGATCCCACAGTTGACCCCTCCCGCAAAGCCGAGGTTCGAGGACGGTCGCAGCAGTTCAACACTCTCCCCGTGCTTGCGCGCGATGCGATCGCACACTCCAGCCCGATCTCGATTCACGACAAGCAAGACGCGCGGCGCTTGGGGCTGCGATCGCAGCAACGCGTCGACCGCTTCAACCAGAACATCGCCGCCGTCGTAAACCGGCACGATCGCGACCGCGCAGCCGTTGCTCACCGTCCCCGCGCCTCCCGCCGATATGCGGCGCGGACATCCGCCGGGCGCCCTGCCGCGAGGACACATCCGTTCCCCAGCCACAATGCACGGTCGGCCTGTGCCGACACCAGGTCCATGTCGTGAGTCACCAGAACCACGGCCGTGCCCGTCGCACGCATGGCTTCGATTCGCCTCGCGCAGCGCGCACGGAACTCCGCGTCTCCGACGGCAAGGACTTCATCGACGAGCAGAACATCCGGCTCCAGAGCTGTCGCCACCGCGAAGCCGAGCCGCGCGATCATGCCCGATGAATAGTTACGCAGCGGTACGTGCAGCGCCTGCTCGAGACCGGCGAACTCCACAATCGTGTCGCGCTGCTCGCGGACCTTCCGGCCCGGTACGCCAAGGAAGCTGCCGTAGAGTTCTATATTCTCTGCGCCGCTGAGTTCCGGGTCGAAGCCTGCGCCGAGCTCGATGAGCGGCGCAATGCTTCCGTACACCCGGACGACCCCGCTCGCGGGCGGGAGTATGCCGGCCAGCGCACGCAACAGCGTCGTCTTACCGGCCCCGTTGGCTCCGATGACCGCGACCAGCTCTCCCCTGCCAACCTCGAACGACACATCGCTGAGAGCGTCGAACCAGCGCGGCGCCAGCGGCGTGCCCTGCACGCGGGTCACGAAGTATTCCCGAAGCGAGCGCACCTTGCGCTCCTCGTGACGCAGCCGCACCGACAAGCCTTTGACCGAGACTGCGCATTTCCGATCACGAGGGTCCACCAACCGCTCAGCGGCGCCACTCAGAGCCGCATTTGCAGGCTTCATGCCACCTGCTGCCTTCATGAAAGGAACGGATTCCATCACAGATACAGGTGAAAGGATTTCTCCAGTCGCGCGAACAGCAGCCATCCAACCGTGAGCGCGAGCAATCCACCGAGCGGCGCGATGACCATGGCGAAGGGACTCGCCGACAACCCGCCGATCAGACCCGCCCGAATCAGGTCGAGAATCCAGTAGAACGGATTCGCCCACAGAAACATTGCGAGCTCGGCGGGAATCAGTGTCGGCGGATAAACCACCGGCGAAGCGTAAAACCACAGAAGGAGGAGCGCTTCGAAAAAATAGCGTACGTCGTTAAAGAACAGATTGGTCGCCGCCAGCACGAGTGCAGCACCCGTCGTAAACGCCGCAAGCGATACAATTCCGGTGACAAGCTCGAGCGGCCGCAGAGTCAGCGGCGCGCCGACAGAAACCATGACGGCGGGCACGATCAGCAGGGCAAGCAGCAGGTTGACGAGATTGGCGGTTACCGCAGAGAGCGGAAAGACCGCGGTCGGCACATACACCTTGCGCAGAATAGGGCCTCCGCCGAACAGCGCATCGGTCGCCTGTAGAGTACCCAGAGAGAAGAAACCCCACGCGAGCATGCCGGTCAGCACGTAGACGGGGTAGGACGGAACCCCCGAAAACAATCGACCGAAGACCAGAGTCAGCACCACCACAGCAAGAAGCGGGTACGCCAGCGCCCAGGCCAGCCCGAGCAGCGAGCGCCTGTAACGTACTTTGATCGCGCGGCCGGTGAGCTGGAACAGGCTCGCCCGATAGCGAAACAGCCTCGCCAGCGGGCCGAGTTCACTCACCCCACCGTGGTAGATTCCGCCACTGCCGGCTTCCACAATCCCTCCATCGCTGCGCGCAAAGGCTCGCGCCCGCGACCGCTCGCCGCACGCAGCGCAAGCGCTGCGCTTACACTCAAACGATGCGCCCAGGCCGCTGTGACGCCGAAACGCTGCCTGACGAAACGGGTCTGGCCGCGGTAGAGCTCCGTGACTGTCCAGTCCCCCGCCTCACTCGCGGTTGCGCCCTCGGCATGCTCGACCGTCGCCTCCGTGCTGATGTCGATTCGGTACCCGCGCCGCTGCATACGCCAGCACAGGTCTTCGTCTTCCTCGAAAAAAAAGTACCCCTCCTCGCAGCCGCCGAGTTGTCGCAGCAGATCTCGACGCACCATGAACGCCGCCGCTTCCACCCAGCGACCTCTGTGCAGGGGACGAGAGGACGCTCCGCCGGCCCGTGTCGCGGCGGCAGCATCACCCGTCACTGCGCCGTTCGTGAGCGGAAACACCCGAACGTCAGTGAGTCCGAGCAGACCCGCCGCTTGCGTGAACGGGCCGAGAAAAGAACGCGTCGGCTCGCGTACACAGCGGCCGGCGCTCTCGGTCCTTGCGGCGATCGCTGCCAGAGAGGGGTCCGAGTCCAGCGCGTGGTACAACTGACTCACCGCATCAAGTCCGACCCGCGCGTCGCTGTTCAGAAACAGAACCACAGGCGCGCCGGCACGACGCAGCCCCTGATTGGCAGCCGCTGCAAACCCGCGATTGACGGGGTTGCGAAGCCAGACTACGGGACCGCCACCGACACCGGCCGGAGCCGATGACAGCCGCGGCCCGTTGTCGACGATAACCAGCTCGATCGCGAGCCTGCCCGCTCCGGCGCGAAGCGCATCGCAGCATTCATCGAGCCTCTCCGGCCTGCCGTGATGAAGAATCACCACACTTAGCTGCGGGCGAGAGCCGTTCTCGCCGACGTGCCTTGTGTAGGCGCCTAATCGCACTGGCGCGCAACTCTCGCGAAGCCGATTGTCCAGCTCATCAGCCCGGCAACGTACAGTGGCAGGGCGAGGATGAAAAGGGGCAAACGCCCGATGTCGTTCCGCAGCAGCCACACCGCCGCACGCAGTCCGCGCCCCGGGACCAGCGCCGGGACAAGGGACGTGTGTGCAAGCCACCATGAGCCGTGCATGGGTCTGAGGCCGCGCGCGAGCGCAGACGTGCGGCCGAGGCGGTACTGATGACGGAGCAGAATCCACAGTCCGTCCGGATGGGCGTGTTCGGTGGCGGCCGACTCCTCATGAAGAACGCAGCCGCCGGCAGCCGCGATCCGTTCGCGCAGAACGAGGTCCTCCCCCGGCCACATATCGGGGAAGCCGCCGACGCGGTCGAGCGCCGCCGCACGACAGAGCATCGTCGCCGAGACGACGGCGTCGCCGTGTTCGGCGTCCTTGAACTCGAGGAGATGCCGCAGCCAGCCTGCGACCCCGGCTCCCGTCCCCACAACCGCCGCAGCGACAACATCCGCGTCGCGTTCAACGGCGCAGTCCAGAATGCGCCCGACCGCACCTGCGACGGGCGCACAGTCTGCATCAACGAAGAGGAGGTAATCGCACGCACCGGCATGTGCGCGGCCGAGATTGCGTGCCGCTCCCGCCGACAGGCGCTGCTCGCTCCGTACGAAGAGGACTCTGCTATCGCCCCGGCAGGCCGGAACCGACTCTGTGTCGTCGCCTTCTCCCGAGAGGACAACGACGATATCGCTGATCTGCCGACCGCATAACCGCAGGCTGTCGAGCGTCCGCCCGAGCGTCGCGGCGGCCCGATAGGCCGGGACAACGGCAACACAGCGTGGCCGCCTGCGCCGATCGTCCGACGTGGCTATTCGTCCTGCGTTACCCGCAGAACCTCCGCCACCGTCGTCGCTCCTGCCCTCGCCTTGCGCCATCCATCGTCGCGCAATGTCCGCATGCCCAGCTCAACGGCCCTGCCCTTGAGCTGGTCGGCGGGTCTACGCTCGAGGATCATCTTACGGATCGACTCCGAGACGTCCAGCAACTCGTAGATTCCCGAGCGGCCGCGGAAACCCGTACCGGCGCACGCTTTGCACCCGACCTCCTCGAACACGGTCACACCCGTGGCGTCGGTGGCGTCAACCTCGGTGAGCAGCTCCGGAGTGATGTCGACCGGTCGTCGGCAGCTGCCGCACAGGTTCCGGACCAGTCGTTGCGCGAGAACCCCGAGCAGCGAAGAGGCCAGAAGGTAATCCTCGACTCCCATATCCAGCAGTCGCGAGACCGCTCCCGGCGCGTCGTTCGTGTGCAGTGTGGCCAGAACCAGGTGACCGGTGAGTGCTGCCTGGATCGCGATTTCCGCCGTCTCGGCATCACGGATCTCACCGACCATGATGACATCGGGGTCCTGACGCACGATCGAGCGCAGCCCGGCCGCGAAGGTCAGACCGATCTGTGAGCGCACGTGAATCTGATTGACTCCACGCAGCTGATACTCGACCGGGTCTTCTATCGTGATGATCTTCTTGTCCGGCGAATTGATCTTGTCGAGAGCTCCGTAAAGCGTCGTCGTTTTACCGGAACCGGTCGGACCTGTGACCAGGAGCAGCCCGTGGGGCTGTCCGATCATGTGGTCGAACGCCGCCAGCGTATCGTCCGGCATTCCGAGCTTGAGCAGATCGACCACAATGCTCGATCGGTCGAGAATACGCAGCACGACGCTCTCACCGTACAGCGTGGGTAAACTCGAGACACGGAGATCGATCTCACGACCGACCAGCCGGATCTTGATTCTTCCGTCCTGCGGCAGCCTGCGCTCTGCGATGTTGAGTTTCGCCATCAGCTTCAGTCGCGAGATCACCGCGGCGGTCATACTGCGCGGCGGCGGATCCACGTCATGCAGCACGCCGTCGATGCGGTAACGGATGCGCAGCTCGTTCTCGAACGGCTCGACGTGGATATCCGATGCGCGCTGCTCGACGGCGCGCGAGAGAATCTGATTCACCAGTCGGATGACGGGCGCCTCGCTGGCCATATCGCGCAGGTGTTCGACGTCCTCCTCGTCGTCCTGCATGATCTCGATGCCGCTGTCATCGCCCTCTGAGGCGCTCTCGGTATGACCGAAGATACCGTCGAATCGCTCGAGAAGGTCGCGCGGCCTGACCAGTACGGGTACGACCTGAAGCCCGGTCACCACCTCGACGTTCTCGAGGACACTGCCGTCGGAAGGATCCGCCATCGCGAGCTCGACGCGACCGTCTGCGATGCGAATCGGCAGGATACGCGCGGAGCGCATGAACTCGACACTCAGCCGGTCGATCGCGGGCGGGGAATCGGGAATTTCAGTGGCGTCAACAAGTCGCACCCCGTGGAACTCTGCCATGACCGGCAACAGATCGTCCTCCGACATGAAGCCGAGCTCGACGAGCATGCGATCGACGCGCTCGCCTTTTTCGGAGGCGAACTTGCGAATCTTGCGCAGGTCGTCCGGCGACACCTTCCCGGATGCGAGAACCACTTTGTCGAACCGGGCCGATGCCGACGTACGCGGCACGGCATTCGCGGTTCCGGCTTCCTCGACGGAGTCGGGTACGGCGACAATCTCAGGAGCTTCTGTCGTCATGCGGTCGAATCACCTCTTCTCGGACACACTCGCTACGCAACGCTCGAGATCACTCTCTATGCGCTCGCGCACGCGCTCGACATTTTTGCCGATGAAGACCGCCTGGGTAACGGCGGCCTCTCCCTTCAATCTTACCCAGTTCAGCTCCGATCTCCCACAGGTATAGTTGAAAAGGCAGCTCCATGGATTGCCGGCCACGCGCACAAATCCCTTCGCGCGCAGGATCGATCGTGGCAATTCTGCAAGAAACCGCTCGAATCGCACGGCATCAAGCTCTGCAGATGCCTTGTAGCTGAATGACGAGATCCCGTCCTCGTGCAGGTGGCCGGCTTCGTCGCCGGCAGATCTCGCACGATCGGCCTGTCCCCGGCCCGTTTCCGGACCGGCGTCGGGGCCATCGCGAAATCGGCGCGCCGAGGTCCCGAACATCAGGTCGGTCTCAACCCGACCCCGCTCACACTCGACCACATGCGCGCGCGGGTTGAGCCGGCTCAGCTTCCGTCGCAGCGCCGCCAGCGCCCCCTCGCCGACAAGGTCGACTTTATTGATCACAATGAAGTCGGCGGCTCGCACCTGACGATCTGCAACCCGCGACTCCTTACGGACACGGCCGAAAGACTCCGCATCCACTACTGAGATCACGGCGTCCAATGCCAGCCCTGCCTGGGTGACCCTCTCTATCATGGGCTCAGGCTCGGCCACACCCGTCGACTCGATCAGCAAGAGCGTCGGGTCTACGGTATCGAGCAACTCACGGACCGCCAGATCGAAGCGATAGTCATCGATCGTGCAGCAGATACATCCGCTGTTGAGCTCGACCATGCTCTCGACGTAGTCGAGTCCTGTGATGACCCTGCCGTCGATTCCGACATCGCCGAGCTCATTCATCACGACCGCGACCTTCTCGCCCGACAACGCGCCGGACAGAACGTGACTGAGCAGTGTTGTCTTTCCGGCGCCAAGAAAGCCGGTGAGAATATCGACCGAGACGTGTTTCGCTTTCACGACGTCGACCCGACCGCTACGCAGCCGAACCGCTCATGCGTGGACGGGACGCCGCTGTGGCGGGTCATTCGTGGCTGGCGGACGCGCTCGCGCCGACCGCCGCTCGCCGATCATCAAGGAGATCCGCGAGAGTCCGGTCGAGAGGATACTCGCACTCCCAATGGACGATGCGGCGCAGCTTGTCTGCCGAACCGAAAGTGCGCTTCACCTCGCCCGGTCGCAGTCTGGACGATTCGGTCTCGACCTCGACCGGAACCCTCGCGAGAGAGATCAGCGTATCGAGGATCGAGCGCATCGAGACCGGGGTGCCGGAGCAGATGTTGTAGGCCTCACCGGGTACGCCCTGTTCAAGCGCGAGCACGTATGCGCGTACGGCATCCCGGACGTCACTGAAATCTCTTTCGGCGGAAAGATCGCCGGTACGCATTCGCGCCGGGACGCCACCGGCTTCGGCGGCCGCGATCTGCCCTGCGAAATCGCTGCAGACATAGTCGGTCGCCTGCCCCGGCCCCGTCAGATTGAACGGGCGAACCCGCACGATCTCCTGTGCCCCGCTGCGCCGCTCGCATTCTGCTTCCGAGGCCGCCTTGCTCCGGGCGTACGCATCCACAGGCGCGATCTCCTGGTCCTCGCAGATCGGCATGTTTTCGACCGGGACCTTGCCGTATACCGCGCCTGTGCTGACCACGAGCGTCCGCGCACCGACTCCAGCAGCAGCATCGAGAACATTGGCTGTCCCGACACGATTGACGGCATCAGCGACGTCGGGGTCGGCGTTCGCGCGAGGCACGAACGCCACCGCGGCGAGGTGGTAGACAGCCTCGGCGCCGCTGTCACGGACCGCCGTGTCAACGGCTGCGGCGTCCCGGATGTCGACCCGATAGTCGCAGTCCTCATCCGTGCCGAGAGAGACAACCGCGTTGCCCCGTGAATCAAGCTCTGCAACGAGATGTCGCCCGACAAAGCCCGTCGCGCCGGTTACAAGACAACGCAAGATATCGCCTCAGCCGCCGGCTCTTCCGTAACGGTCTTCCAACCGTACGACGTCATCGAGTTCGGGGGTCGAGGCTTCCAGCAGCTCGACCTCCTCCTTCGCCTCGAAGCGATGGCGTAACCCCGGGGTTATATGAAACGACTCACCGGGGCCGAGAGTGATCTCGCGCGGCGCTCCTTCATCTTCCGAGACATGCAGTGTCAGCGTTCCGTTGAGAACATAGATCGTCTCTTCTTTGACCTCGTGATACTGGTAGCTCAACGCCTCGCCGGCGTTGATGTGGAGAAGCTTCCCAACGTAGCGTGTGGCTTCCGCCCAGATCAGCTCGTAGCCCCAGGGTTTGTCGACGCGCCGCGGGCGACGCTTCCCGCCGCCGGGTTCACTCATCACTGCCTCCCCGTGTTGATTCGGCGCCAGACTCGGCGGACCGGGAGCCAAGTCGATGCCCGTACATTCGGTCATAATAGTCGCGATACGCGCCGCTCTTTACGCGCTCCCACCACGAACGGTTGCTCTTGTACCAGTCTATGGTCGAACGCAGCCCTTCTTCAAAGCCTGTTCGCGGCGCCCATCCGAGCGCCGAACGCAACTTGTTCGAGTCGAGTGCGTACCGGCGGTCGTGCCCCGGCCGGTCGGTAACGTATCGAACCAGACTCTCCGGCTTGGCGAGTATCTCGAGAATTCGCTCACATACCTCGCGGTTGTTGCGCTCGCCGGCGGCGCTGATGTTGTAAACCGCCCCGCTTTGCCCTCGCTCGAGCACAACCCGAATCGCCTCGCAGTGATCTTCAACATGAATCCAGTCACGCACGTGAAGACCGTCACCGTAGAGCGGCAGCTCTCTATCGTCGAGCGCGTTGGTGACAAACAGCGGAATCAGCTTCTCCGGGAACTGATAGGGGCCGTAATTATTTCCGCATCGTGTGATTACCGCATCGAGCCCGTAGGTCCGGGCATACGCCGAGACGAGCAGATCGGCGGAGGTCTTCGAAGCCGCGTACGGACTCGAGGGATCCAGCGGACTGGTCTCTGTGAACAGTCCCTCCGGCCCGAGGCTCCCATAGACTTCATCCGTCGAGACCTGAAGGTAGCGTAGCCCGTGTTTGCGCGCATGGTCCATCAGCACGCGCGGCCCTTCGATGTTCGTCGAGAGGAAAAGGGCCGGGTCGTCGATACTCCGGTCGACGTGAGTCTCGGCGGCGAAGTTCACGATCGCCTCGCAATCGGCCGCGGCCTCCTCGACCGCCGCCGTGTCGCAGATCGACCCGCGCACGAATCGGTAGCGCGCGTCGGAGGCGACGCTTTCGAGGTTCTCGAGATTGCCGGCATAGGTCAGTGAGTCGAGAACGGTAATGCTCTCGTCCTCCCGCGCGAGGGATTGGCGCACGAAGCACGAACCGATGAATCCGGCACCGCCTGAAACGAGAAGCTTCACCATCCGTACCTCAACGCGTCGGCCAGCCCCCGGTCGAACAGCGCGAGCCCTGGAGTCGTCCGCATGAGCGCTGACGAGCCGATCGGCGTCAGTCCGCGCAACTCGACCTGGAGTCGAAGCTGAAGTTCATTCGGGCTCACACGGTCCACGACGCCCAGCTCGATGTTCCAGCAATCGCATTTGGCGCTCAACCGGACTCCACCTCCGGTTTCCACGAACCGGCTGCCCTGAAGATCGTAGCGCACGTAAAACCCTGCGGCGAGAACGTTGGTAATACCGACAATCCCGCGTGCCTCGAGGTTCTCCAACCCCTGACTGAGCGTGTCCCGAACCCCGCCCGCAGTGAAGTCATCGAGACTGCTGCGCACGTATCGATACACGGCATCGATACGCGAGCCTCGCTCACGCATGTACGGCAACGTGAACTGATTCAGCGAAGCCGCCGCCAACGCGCCTCGAAGCGAGGCGGCCCCGACATTGTAGGACGCGATGCCGGTGAATGATACACGCTGAGCCGGGACAATCATGAGGGTGGCATCGATATCGGAGAAGTTGTCGTCGATGACCTCCTCAGTGAGGTTGTAACTCTGCTCGAGCGAAATCCTCGCGAGTTCTGCAGGCAGATCCGAGTCCGCCTGTCGAAAGAGGAATCGCGAAACAATCCCGTACGTGGCCGTCGTTCGATCGTCCATGCGATCGACCCCGTCATACAACGGGAGGTGCTCCTCCGTCGTTCGCTCGGTAAAGCGCATGCGCGCGAACGGTTCGAGCGTGTGACGCAGAGACGCATACCGTCCGGAGAGCGGCCCCCGCGTGCCGCTGAATGCGAATGTTCGCGCAAAACCCGTACGCGCGTCGAACCCCGCTTCGAAGGCGCCACGCCCTGCCCATCGCGGCAACTGCTTGAGGTAGGTACCTTCGACATCGAACAACTGCTGACTCGCGTTGTGATACCCGGTCAGCCGTCCGCGCACCCACATGCTCGAGCGCAGCGCTCGTGTCGAGACGAGGTTCCGGTCGAGCGTAGCCGCGAAGTCCAGTCGCTGGCCATCGGCCCCCTGTTCCCGCAGGAACGTGTCGAAGGTGCCATCGACCTTGAAATTGACGAGACCGCCGAGCGTTCCGTCCGACGACATCCATGCATCGAAGGGCCGCTGCGGGACCCGTTCCTCTTCGTCACGGTCCGCATCCCGTCCGCCGATCACGTTGCCATCGCTGTCGAGGATGACGTTGCGCGCCAGCAACTGATACAGCGTCGCCACCACGCCGTAACTGGTATCGCGCTTTTGATCCATCAGCCCGACTTCGGAGTCGGTGTAGCGCAGACTCTTGCGAATGACGCGGTCGAAGTAGCCGCTTTCGTTCGACTCGATCTCCTGCAGGTAAAACCGGTCCGTAACCGTCAGGATGTCGGCGTAGAGCTTGACGTTATCGAGGACCTTCTGCCGATGCCGCAACGCCACCAGGGCGCGGTTCTCGGGGATTGTCTGGTCGGTCACGCCGGGGTCGAACAGCGGTGAATTGATTCTGGAACCGCCGGTCCGGATCGCCTCGTTGAAATACTGGACTTCGAGCTGCCCGTCGATATTGCGGTCAAACCGGTATCGGTACTCCAGTTCAGTACCGAGCCGCCGACTGGTCTCGACGGCGGCGACAAAGGTCGCGTCGCTCTGTTTGTCGATCGCCCGGAAGTACGGCTGCTGGTAAACAAAACCGCGTTCACTGGAGACGCCGATATTGGGCATGAGCAGACCTGTCGTGCGCCGAAACCGGGTCGGGATCTTGGCATACGGCAGGTAGAGCACCGGCACACCGCGAACCTTCAGGCTGCCGCGACGAATCGTGCTGTACCCATCCAGCTCGATATCCACATCATCGCCGGCGAGCTCCCAGTCAGGCTCGCGCCCCTCTTCGCGCACGCAGGCGGTGTAGTGCCCCTCGTCGATCGCATACTCGCGACCGGCTTTTTTCTGCACCAGGAATCCACCGAAGCTGCCAGGGCGGTCTTTGACCTCAACGGTCACGTCGCGGAGGACTCCGACCTCATCGTCGATATCGAGATCACACGAAACCGCGCGCAGGGTCGCGTCGGGCGAATCGAAAACCAGCCCCCCGGACGCAAGCAGACGACTCTGATCGCGATAGTAACTGACAGTCTCGGCGGTCAGCTTGTTGTCGCGCCAGGTCACGACAACGCCTCCCCGGGCCTCGACGACCGAATTGCCCTTCTCGTAGGAGACCTCGTCCGCTTCGACCTCGAGTCGCTGCGCGTCGGCCGCGCGAACGAATACCGCGAGGGTCAGCGCGAGCATCCCCGCGCACAGATACAGCAGAGCCCGGCCGCCGAGGCGCACCCCGGTAACGAGATCACCTCGTCTGTTGTCCGAATGGATCCACATCACCGCCACACGCCTGATAGATCTCGGCCGCGAGAAAAATCGAGCCGGTCACGACAACACGACCGCTCGGTCCGGCAAGCGAACGCGCGACCCCCAAAGCTTCAGTCGCGTTGTCGGCTGTCCGGCATGGAAGTATCGTCCCGATCGCTTCTGCGGCTCCGGTCGCATCGAAACTACGCGCCACACTGACCGGCGTGAGAACGATTTCGTCGAACCCCGGCGCGAGCACGGAGAGCATCTCGCCCCAGTCCTTGTCGGCCATTGCGCCGAACAGCAGGACATTGCGCCCGGGCGGCTGCGGCCGCCCTGTTCGCTCGAGTTCTGACGCGATGGTGTTCGCCGCCTGCGGGTTGTGCGCCCCGTCGACGATGATCTCCGGCGATGTACCTACGCGTTCGAATCGGGCCGGCCAGCGAACCTCCGCCACACCCCGATTCAGCGCGTCCTCTCCGATCGCGAAACGTCCGGCAAGCAGTCGCGCCGCAGCCACCGCCACCGCCGCGTTGACCCGCTGATGCTCACCTGTCAGCGGCTGGGCGCCTGTCCACGGGCCGAAGTCTCGCCCGTACTTGAGCCATGCGCTGCCATGACTGCTACGCGCCTCACCGATGACCTCTAGGGCACGGTCCTCGATGGCCCCTGTGACAAGCGGGATGTCCTCACGCAGAATCCCGGCCTTCTCCATCGCGATGCTTTCCAGAGAGTCGCCCAGAAACTCCTCGTGATCGTGGCCGATTGAGGTGATGACGGCGATCACGGAGTCGATGATGTTGGTCGCGTCCAGTCGCCCGCCGAGCCCTGTCTCCACGACGGCCAGCTCGACATGCCGTTCACGGAATTCGAGAAACGCCATAAGCGTCGCGATCTCGAAAAAGGTCAGCTCCACCCCTGCTTCGGCCATCGCCTCGCGGACGCGCGCGCTGTGCGCGACGACGGCCGCCTCTCCGATCCGGGCATCGTCAACCCGAATCCGCTCCCGAAACGACAGCAGGTGCGGCGAGGTGTAGAGGCCGACCCGTACATTCGCGGCGTGCAGGATGGAATGCAGGAAAGCCGCGGTCGAGCCCTTGCCGTTGGTTCCGGCAATATGAACGGATGGAAACGCCCGTTCGGGATGGTCGAGCAGATCGAGCACAGGGCCCAGCCGGGCCAGGCGGAAGTCCATCCCGAGTCGCGATTCGAGACCGTAGAGCCAGGCCAGGGTGGTCTCGTAGCTCAACTCAGCTCGCTCCGTATTCCTGATCCAGCGCTTTGCGCAAGGAACCTACGAAGCTGCCACAGGCGGATGCCGCCTTCGATTTACCGGCCTCGTGAATGGTCCGAACCAGCGCCGACCCCACGACTACGAGGTCCGCATACGCGCCGACTTCGACCGCCTGCTCCGGACTCGAGATGCCGAATCCGACCCCGACCGGCAGCCCGATCGCGTCGCGTACCCGCTCGACCCGTTCCTGAATACCGGTCGGCGCAGCCGTGCGCGCACCGGTGACTCCGGTCACGGACACGAAGTAGACGAACCCGCTGGCCATGCCACGCACGACGTTGATCCGCTCCTCATCGCTTGTCGGCGCGAGCAGAAAGATGCGATCAATCGAGTTCTGCTCACACGCCTCGGCGAGCGGTCCGGCCTCTTCAGGCGGCAGGTCCACGCACAGCATCGCATCGACGCCGGCCTGGCGGGCAGCTTCGGCCAGCGCCTCCGGCCCGTATCGGAAAAACGGGTTGTAGTATCCGAAGAGCATGAACGCCGCTTCGGTGGTCTCGCGCAAGCGCGCGACCATCTCCAGAACACGAGGCAGCGAGCTCCCCGCTGCCAGAGCACGCTGACTCGAAGCCTGAATCACGGGCCCGTCGGCGATCGGGTCCGAGAACGGAACGCCGAGTTCGATGATATCCGCGCCCGCGTCAGCAGCAGCCATGATCACATCACGGCTCGTATCCAGATCCGGATCACCGACGGTCACGAAAGGCACCAGCGCACGCGCGCCTTTGCCTGCCAGCGTATCCAGACGTGCAGTGATTCTCGAGGGCATCCCCGTCACGAGTCGGCCCGCACATCCACGCCGAGATAACCGGCCACACTCTCCATGTCTTTGTCTCCCCGCCCCGAAAGATTGACCACGATCACACGTCCCTCGCCCAGTTCTTTCGCCGCCGTTACCGCATAAGCGATCGCGTGCGCGCTCTCGAGCGCGGGGATGACCCCCTCGGTTCGAGAGAGCAGCTGCAGGGCTTCGATCGCCTCCTCATCGGTAACCGCGACGTAACTCGCGCGCTGCGAATCATGCAGCCACGCGTGCTCCGGTCCGACGCCGGGGTAGTCGAGCCCCGGCGCGATCGAGTGCGCCTCACGGACCTGACCGAGTTCATCCTGGAGCAGGAAGGTCTTCTTCCCGTGCAGGACGCCGACCTGCCCGCGGGAGATCGAAGCCGAATGAGCCCCGGCGTCCAGCCCGCCGCCTGCCGCTTCTACTCCGGTCATCGCCACGTCGGCGTCATCAATGAACGGGTAAAACAGGCCCATGGCATTGCTGCCGCCGCCCACACACGCGATGAGCAGGTCCGGCAGCCGTCCCTCGACCTCGAGAATCTGCTGCCGGGACTCGTGTCCGATGACCGACTGGAAGTCACGCACCATCATCGGGTACGGATGCGGACCCATCGTCGACCCGATCAGATAGTAGGTGTTCTCGACGTTGGTCACCCAATCCCGCATCGCTTCGTTGATCGCGTCCTTGAGTGTCCGGCTGCCGGAATCGACCGGATTGACCTTCGCGCCGAGAAGTTTCATGCGGAAGACGTTGAGCGCCTGACGACGGACATCGTCCTCGCCCATGTAGACCTCACAACACGCCCCGAGCAGCGCAGCCATGGTCGCTGTCGCGACGCCGTGCTGGCCCGCGCCGGTCTCCGCGATGATTCTCGGTTTGCCCATACGCTTGGCGAGCAGCCCCTGTCCGAGCGTATTGTTGATCTTGTGGGCGCCGGTGTGACAGAGGTCCTCGCGCTTCAGGTAGATGCGCGCCCCACCGACGTGCCGCGTCAGATTCCCCGCGTAATAAAGCGGAGTCTCACGTCCGGTGTACTTCCGGTTGAGCGCATCGAGCTCGCCACGGAACTCCGGGTCATCGCGCCAGCGGTCGTAGGCCTCGCCGAGCTCACGAAGTGCCGGCATGAGTGTCTCCGGCACGTAAACGCCACCGAAATCCCCGAATCGTCCGTGCTTGTCAGGCAGAGCGTGCATTCGAAACAAACTCCTCGATCAGCGAGTGAACCTTTACTCCGGGTTCACCGCCTTCTACGCCCCCGGCTACATCAACGCCCCATGGTTTCAGGCGACCAATCACGTCGGCGACGTTGGCCGGCGTAAGCCCGCCTGCCACGATCGTCTCCGACAGGTCGAGCCCGGCCCTCTGCATGGCCGCGTGATCGAACGGCACACCGCTGCCGCCGCCTCGCGCACTGTCGAGCAGCACACGACAGCGACCTCCGGGTACGCGCCCGGCCCGCTCCATCGCGCTCCTCACGTCGCTCTCGTCGCGAACGGCGACCGCTCGGATCACCGGGACAGGCCACCCGAGCAGGTCATCGTCCGGCTCCTCACCGTGGAACTGGACTCCACCGATCGCGGTGCGCTTGATCACATCCGCGATCTGCTCACGCGTGCTGCCGGCAAATACTCCGTAGACCCGGATCCGCGGCGGTACGGACTCCACGATCCGCGCGGCAGCTTCGACCGAGCAACGCCTGCGGCTGGTCTCCACGAAGTTGACGCCCAGGGCATCCGCTCCGGCGCGAACGGCCGCGCGGGCATCAGCGACTGTCGTCACCCCGCAAATCTTCACCCACAGCGTCACAACCGGACCTGAACCGTCCTATAGGTGTACGCCGGTTCAGCCGCGCAACAAAGTCGCGAGGGCCTCACCCGGGTCCGCTGCGGCCATGAAGGTCTCGCCGATCAGGAAAGCGTCCACCCCACGCCCCCCCAGAGACTCGAGCTCGGCCAGCTCTTCGCCGCGGCCAAGCCCGCTCTCCGACACCAGAACGGCCGCCGGCGGCACCGCGCCGGCAAGCTCCCGCGTGGTATCGGTGCTCGTAACAAACGTCCGCAGATCGCGGTTATTGATGCCTATCAGGTCGGCCCCGAGTCCGAGAGCGACTTCGAGCTCGGGCCTGTCGTGCACCTCGACCAGAACCGCCAGCCCCTCGGCCTTCGCTCGGGCGTGCAAATCCTCGAGCAAGGCAGCGTCGAGCGCGGCCACAATGAGGAGAATCGCGTCGGCACCCCACGCCCGTGCCTGCACGATCTGATACTCGTCGATCGTGAAGTCCTTGCGCAGAAGGGGGCAGGCGCAGGCAGAGCGGGCAGCCTGGAGGTGCTCGAGGCTGCCGCCGAAATAATCCTGATCGGTAAGCACTGAAATACACGCCGCGCCGGCGGCGTCGTAGGCCGCCGCGTGAACCGGTGGATCGAAGTTCTCGCGGATCACGCCGCGCGAGGGTGATCGGTGCTTGATCTCGGCGATGATACGCCGGCCCTGTCCGCTCGAAAGCGCCGCGCGAAAATCCCGACGTGGCTCGTCGAACCCGGCCCGCTCACGCAGCCCCGTCTCCGGCAGGCGCTTGCGATCACGTGCGACCTCGCCACGTTTGGTCGCGAGGATCTCGTCGAGGATCACGACTTCACCTCACGCCGGGTGAACGAAACCAACTCATCGAGCTTCGCAGCCGGAGCCCCTGTCCTCATGAGTTCGCGCGCTGCGGCGACTCCGTCGGCAATCGACGGGGCCGCGTTCGCAGCATAGAGCGCCGCTCCCGCGTTCAGCGCGACGGTATCGGCTGCGGGGCCGCTGCCACCTTCGAGCGCCTCACGAACGATTCTCGCGCTGTTCGGGGCATCTCCTCCATCAAGCTCGGATTGGGCGCAGCGATCGATGCCGAGTGTTTTCGGATCGAGCGTGTAGCGGGCCTTGTTCCATCGCCGGGTCTCGCCGTCCGTTCCTTCGACGCTCCCCGCCGCGCCCGAAACGGCGGAGACTTCCACAATTTCCGCCGGACCGGTCGGCAGCAGCTCATCGGCGCCGCCGTGACCGTTTACGACCAGCGCCCTGCGGCTGCCGAGCTCCATCAGGGCGTCAGCGATCATGTCCATCCGCTGTCTGTCGAAAACGCCGAGCAGCTGATGATCGGCTCGCGCCGGGTTGCACAGCGGCCCGAGGAGGTTGAACAGCGTCGGGAATCCCAGCTCCCTGCGCGGCCCGGCCATTCGACCGAGCGCCGGGTGGTACGCGGGTGCGAAGAGGAACACGATGCCGATCTCCTCGAGAGCCGCACGAGCCTGCTCGGGGTTCAGCTCGATCCTGACGCCGAGCGCCTCGAGTACGTCCGCGGCTCCGACCTTACCCGACGCTGCGCGGTTGCCCTGCTTGGCAACCCGTACCCCGGCAGCCGCAGCGACGAACGAGACCGCGGTGGAGACATTGAACGTTCCGAGCCGATCGCCACCGGTCCCGCACGTGTCGAGCAGCGGCCCATCCACATTGACGCGCAGGGATCTGGCGCGCATTGCCCGAACCGCAGCGACCAGCTCTGTCGGCGCAGTTTTCTTGACGGTCAGCGCCGCAAGGAATGCCCCGATCTGCGCTTCGGTAGCGTGCCCGTCGAGAATACCTCCGACGGCCTCCTGCATCTCGGCGCCGGTGAGGTCGCGCCCCGCGATCAGCGCGGCGAGCGCCGGCTTCAGACCCGAAGAGTCACTCACTCTCCTCTCTCCAGCGCGACAGCGCGCTCCAGAGCCAGCAACACCGCCCGGGCCTTGGCCTCGCATTCGGCCTGTTCCTGCTCCGGTATCGAGTCGGCTACGATACCGGCTCCAGCCTGGACGTAAACCTTGCGATCTTTGATGACCACTGTGCGGATCGCGATACAGGTGTCGAGGTTGCCATCGAAGTCCACGTGCCCGACGGCGCCTCCGTAGACTCCACGCCGAGTCGGCTCCAGCTCTTCGATGATCTCCATCGCTCGCACTTTGGGCGCCCCCGAGAGCGTGCCCGCAGGGAATGTCGCGCGGAACGCGTCGAACCGCCCTGCGTCCTCGCGGAGTGTCCCGCTTACATTCGAGACAATGTGATGCACGTGGGAGTAGCGCTCGACCGCCATCTGCTCATCGACCCGCACCGACCCTGTCACCGAGACACGACCGAGATCGTTGCGGCCCAGGTCCAGGAGCATGATGTGCTCCGCCTGCTCCTTGGGATCTGCGAGCATCCTCTCGACGAGCTGGCGATCGTCCTCGTCGTCCGTTCCCCGTCGTATGGTTCCGGCAATCGGCCGCACCGTCGCGCGGCGGCCCTCGACCTTGACCATCACCTCGGGCGAGGACCCGACAACAACCTCGTCTCCAAGGTCGAGATAAAACATGTACGGAGAGGGATTGACGGTTCGAAGAGCGCGGTAGACTGAGAACGGATGTGAGCAAAGCGGCCCCGAGAAGCGCTGCGAGAGAACCACCTGAATGATGTCTCCGGCTCGGATGTACTCACGCGCCCGTTCGACGGCCCGCCCGTAGTCCTCCCGGGTCATGTTCGACTGTGGAGCCTCGTACTCCCGGTCCATCGGTTCGGGCCGCGAAGGCGTCGCCGCTCTGAGGTGTTCGACCGTAGCCTCGATGGCTGCGATCGCATTGCGATAGATATGCTCGAGCGACGCGCGGTCTCCGCGGTCCTGCTCTTCGACTCGCGCGAGGCGAACGATCTTCATCGTGTGTGTAACGTTATCGAAGACGATGAAGCAGTCGGCGATCATGCCAGCGATATCCGCGACGCCGAGGTCGTCACTCGTATCGACCGGCAAGTCCTCGATATGTCGAACGACGTCGTAGGCGAGGTAGCCGACGAATCCCCCGACGAAGCCCCTCAACCCGTCCACGGGTGCGAGCCTGAAGGGCTCGATTACACGCGCGAGCGCTTCGATCGGATCTCCGTCGAGGGTCTCTACGCTGCCGTCGCGGCTGCGCGCCTCCAGCCGGCCGCCGACGGCCCGGAGCGTCATCAGAGGATCGGTCGCGAAAAACGAGTAGCGCCCCCACCGGTCACCGCCCTCCACGCTCTCGAGCAGAAAGCCTCGCCCTCCACGATGGAGCTTGAGAAACGCCGAGACCGGGGTGTCGAGGTCGGCCGCGATTTCCCGGTAAACCGGGATCGTATTGTAGTCGTCCGCCAACCGGGCGAACGCTTCGAAGCTGGGAATCGATGTCATCTCACCGCACCTGATCAGAGGGGGCTCACGTACGCCTGGCCCAGACCGAGCTCACGCCTGCAGCGTTCGGCCATCCGGCGGGCACCCGCAGCGTCCGCGAAGCGACCGATGCGAACACGGTACCAGCTGCCGCCGGCATCCTCGACTGGAGCGATGAAGGCTTCAACGCCCTTCTTCTCGAGGCTGTCGCGCATCGCGTCCGCCTCATTGCTGTTTCGCGTTGCCAGGACCTGAACCGTGTAGACCCCGCCTGCGGCAGCGTCCCCTGCCCCAACCGCTGCCGCCCCCGGAACAGCCGCGGCGCCGTCAGCGGCATCCCCGGCTTCGCCCGGTCGCTCCTCGGCCCCCGCCGCGGCATCAGCTGGATCTGTCCCTGAGTGTGCCCGGGAATCTGCGCGGGAATCTGCCTCGGAATCCGTCTCGGCCACCGGCGCCGGCGCTGCCGGGATCCGCGCCACGCTCTCACGCGGCGGACCGTGGCGGCCTGCGACCTCCCGGCCGACGTAAAAGCCGAGCATGAAGACGAGGAAAGAGGTGACGGCGAAGCTGACCGCGAGCACAATCAGCTCGACGACCGTGAACTGAAACTGGCTTCGCCCGCGCCGAGCCATCGAGCTTACATCCGCTCGGGCGCGCTCACGCCGACAAGCGTGAGAGCCCGCCCGATCACCTGTTTCACTGCGCCGACCAGCAGCAGCCTCGCTCCGGTAAGCTCGAGGTCATCGGTGACGCATTTGTTGCGCGTGTAAAAACGGTGGAACTCGCCGGCGAGTCGCTGGGCGTAAAAGACGACCCGGTGCGGCTCGTAAGAGAGTGCCGCCGACTCGACGGTCTCGGGAAATTCGTCAAGAACCTTGATCAGTCCGATCTCATCTTCGTTCGACAACGGCGCGAGCCCGTCCGAGTCGGGCACAGCCGCTCCTACACCTCTTTCCTCGGCTTGCCGGAAGATCCCCGCGATGCGCGTGTGGGCGTATTGAACGTAAAAAACCGGATTCTCCGCAGTCTGGCGACGTGCGAGCTCGAGGTCGAAATCGAGCTGTGCGTCAGACTTACGCATCAGGAAGAAGAAACGTGCCAGGTCCGGGCCGACTTCTTCGATGACATCAGACAGTGCCACGAACGTCCCGGTGCGCTTCCCCATTCGAACCGGAACCCCGTCGCGGGTCAGGTTGACGATTTGTACAAGCACCACGCGAAAACGCTCGGCGGGCTGTCCGAGCGCCTCCAGCGCTGAGCGTACACGCTTCACGTAGCCGTGATGGTCGGCTCCCCAGACATCGACGATCCGCTCGAATCCGCGCTCGAGCTTGGAGCGGTGATAGGCGATGTCGCTTCCGAAGTAGGTCAGCTCGCCGTCGCCCTTGACGACCGCGCGGTCCTTGTCGTCGCCGAACGCGGTGGAGCGGAAAAGCAGCGCGCCATCTTCGCGGTAACAGTGGCCCGCTTGTTCGAGCGCTTCGATACCCGCAATGACCGTACCGTCATCGCGAATAGCGCGCTCGGACGTGAAATGATCGAACTCGATACCGAAGACGGAGAGGTCGGCCCGAATCCGGTCGAGCATCCGCTCTCCAGCCCATCGGGACATGTATGCTACAGTGTCATCCTCGTCGCGCTCGAGCCATGCGTCCCCCTCGGACTCGCGCAGCTCGCCCGCCAGGTCGTTCACATAGTCGCCCGGGTAGCCGTCCTCGGGAAACTCGACATCGCAGCCGCACAGTTCGAGGTAACGCGCGCGAACCGAGCGTCCCAGGACCCGCATCTGTCCGCCGGCGTCGTTGACGTAGTATTCGCGCTCGACGCTGTAGCCGGCAGCATCGAGTATCCGCGCAATCGCATCACCCGTAGCCGCGCCGCGCCCGTGACCGATATGCAACGGACCGGTCGGATTGGCCGATACGAACTCGACCTGCACCCTCTCTCCCGCACCGACATCGCATGAGCCGTACGAATCACCCGCCGATATGATGTCCCGCAGCCGCGTACGCCACGCCGCCGGGGTAAGCGCAAAGTTGATGAAACCGGGACCGGCAATCTCCGAGCGCTCGATGAGTCCCTCGGGGTCCTCTATCGCTGCGACGATCTTTTCCGCGATCTGGCGAGGCGCACACCGGGCCGATTTCGCCAGCGACATTGCGACGTTTGTCGCCAGATCGCCGTGCCCCTGCTCACGCGGGACCTCGAGATGAGGTTCTGGAATGGAGTCGAGAGAGAGTTCACCCGACTCGACTGCACGCTGGAGAGCGTCGCGGACCAGGGTTCGAAGACGCTCCTTCATCGCACCTCGTCCTCCGCGCGCTCGCGGTCGTGGGGCCATGCTGTCGCACTCGCCCTCACGTCCCGCGCGAAACTACCCCTGTCCGTCTTGACCCGGGGCACCGGCCTTGCCGGTGTCACCGACCTGATCGGTGAGTTCGACGATCGAAATCGGCGCAGCATCGCCACGCCGGATTCCGAGCTTGATGATCCGCGTGTAGCCGCCCGGACGATCGGCGAACAGCGGTGCTACTTCACCGAAAAGCCGCGCCAATGCAGCGTCGGTACGCACGAAACGACGAGCCCTGCGTCGCGCAGCGACGGTCTGCTGCTTGCCGAGCGTGATCATGCGCTCAGCGTAACGCCGAACCTCCTTGGCCTTGGCATCGGTCGTGGTGATCCGGCCGTGCTCGATCAGGGAGGTAACCATGTTGCGCAGCATCGCCTTGCGGTGAGAGGCCGAGCGGCCGAGCTTGCGCCCTGCCTTGAGGTGTCTCATGGCTAGAACTTCTCCTGCTCGAGCCGCATCCGGTCGAGACTCTCGCGGTCCGGGAAACCCGGCAGCTTCATTCCCAGCGCCAGACCCATTTCGGTGAGGAGCTCTTTGATCTCCAACAACGATTTACGACCGAAATTCTTGGTCTTGAGCATCTCGCTCTCGCTGCGCTGGACCAACTCGCCGATGTACTTGATGTCCGCGTTCTGCAGACAGTTCGCCGAGCGCACCGACAGGTCGAGTTCGTCGACACAGCGGAAGAGGTTCTCGTTGAGCTGCTCCGCCTCCGGCTCCTGGACGGACTCGGTCTGTTCGATCTCATCGACGTCGAAATTGATAAGAACCGAGACCTGGTCCTGAAGAATGCGGGCCGCAATCGCGATCGCATCGTCCGGCCGCACGCTGCGGTCTGTCCAGATCTCGAGCACGAGCTTGTCGTAGTCCGTCCGCTGTCCCACTCGAGCGCTGGTCACATTGAAGTTGACCTTACGTACGGGCGAGAACGCCGCGTCCATCGCGATCGTCCCGACCGGCGCTTCTTCGTCGCGGTTGCGATCGGCCGAAACGTAACCGCTACCGCGACGCGCGGTCAGGTCGACCTTCAGCGAAGCACCCGGCGACAGCGTGGCGATGTGCTGCTGCGGGTTGAGCACTTCGACGGAGGTTCCGAACTGAATGTCAGCCGCCGTGACAACCCCCTCGCCCGAGGCCTCTCGGAAATCGCTTTCGATGACGCCGGTATGACGCTGGCCCTCGTGGATGCGAAGCCGGACTTCCTTGAGGTTCAGGATGATGTCGGTGACGTCTTCAGCGACCCCGTCCAGCGTCGAGAACTCATGCAGCACTCCATCGATCTTGATCGCCGTGATTGCCGCGCCCTTCAAAGAAGAGAGAAGTACGCGTCTCAAGGCGTTTCCGATGGTCGTGCCGAAGCCACGCTCGAACGCCTCGAGTTCGAAGCGACCGTAGCTTTCCTCGAGCGAGCGAATCTCCAGCTTGGGACGAATGAGATCTTTCCAGTTGTCCAGCATGTACCGTTCTCTCCTGTCGGCGGCCGCGGGGCGCGCCTGATGCCGGCGCTGGCCCTGTTTCGGCGCACCGGCTGCTGATAACTACTTCGAGTAAAGCTCCACCACGAGACGCTCGTTGACGGGGATCGTGAGATCTTCGCGATCGGGCATCTTGATCACCTTGCCGGTGAACTTGGCTGCATCCAGCTCGAGCCACCCCGGAACGCCCTTACGCTCGGACAGCTCGAGCGACTGCTTGAAGGCCGCTTTCTCGCGGCTCTTCTCGCAAACGGTGATCTCATCGCCGGGCTTGGTCAGGTAAGACGGGATGTCCACGCGCCTGCCGTTCACCATGAAGTGACGATGACGCACCATCTGCCGAGCCTCAGCTCGCGAGCGAGCCATGCCGAGCCGGTAGACCATATTGTCGAGTCGACGCTCGAGCAGCTCGAGCAGCGCTTCGCCCGTAACCTTGCGCGACCGTTCCGCCATCGTGAAGTACTTCTTGAACTGCTTTTCGAGAAGACCGTACATGCGCTTGAGGCGCTGCTTCTCGCGCAGCTGGATCGCGTACTCCGATACCTTACGCCGGCGTCCCTGGCCGTGCTGCCCGGGGGCATAGTTGCGGCGCTCGATCGCGCATTTATCGGTGAAACATCGCTCCCCCTTCAGAAAGAGCTTCATGCCCTCTCTGCGGCAGAGTCTGCAAACCGGATCGGTGTATCGTGCCATCTATCTACGCTCGTCGCTCTTCACTTCGAAATAACTCGCTTTCAATGCTCTCTCGTTCCGAACCGCCTGCTCAGACGCGGCGCTTCTTCGGAGGCCTGCAGCCGTTGTGCGGGATCGGGGTGACGTCCTTGATGGCCATTACCTGGAACCCTGCCGCTCCGAGTGCTCTCACGGCAGACTCTCGACCGGCGCCGGGCCCCTTCACGAACACCGTTACGCTGCGCATACCCATATCGATCGCCATTCGGGCCGCACGCTCGGAAGCGACCTGTGCCGCGAACGGGGTACCTTTGCGGGAGCCTTTAAATCCGGCGGCCCCGGCGCTGCTCCACGCGACCACGTTCCCTTTCGGGTCGGCGATCGTGATTGTCGTGTTGTTGAAGGTCGCGCGAATGTGCGCGACACCCTCGCTAACCGTTCGCTTGCCCTTGCGGCGTCGTGCCGCGGCAGACGCGGCCTGCTGTCGTGCTGGAGTTCTGCTCGCCATCCTCGTTCCGTAGTCCTAGCGCTTCGGCGCCTGCTTCTTGCCGGCAATCGCCTTGCGCGGTCCTTTCCGGGTCCGGGCGTTCGTGTGCGTGCGCTGGCCACGCACCGGCAGCCCACGTCGATGACGCAGTCCGCGGTAACAACCCAGGTCCATGTATCTTTTGATGTTTCCGGTCACCTCGCGACGCAGATCGCCTTCGACCTTGAAGTCACGATCGATCACCGCGCGGATCGCGTTGATCTCGCTGTCGTTCAGATCATCCGAGTTTCGGCTGGGATCAATCTCGGCCGCTGACAGGATTTTGTGGGCGGATGTACGTCCGATCCCGAAAATGTAAGTGAGGGCGATCTCCATCCGCTTGTTACGCGGAAGATCGACTCCGGCGATTCGTGCCATGTTCCGTTCCCGAGGCTCCTAGCCCTGCTTCTGGTTATGACGGCGGTTCTTACAGACCACGCGCACGACACCTTCGCGCTTGATGATCTTGCAGTCCCGACAGATCTTCTTCACCGATGCTCTGACCTTCATAACTCCAACCTCTGATCGCGCGTCATACGCGCGTCAATATTTCCGGCCCGTCCGCCGTTACGGCGATCGTGTGCTCGAAATGCGCAGATCGGCAGCCGTCCGCGGTCACCGCGGTCCAGCCGTCGTTCAATACGCGTACGCCCGGGTCGCCCATGTTGACCATCGGCTCGACGGCCAGCACCATCCCGACTCGCAGGGCACGACCTCGCCCGCGATCACCGTAGTTCGGTACCTGCGGCTCTTCGTGGAGCGCCTGCCCGATCCCGTGCCCGACGAACTCGCGGACAACGGAGTACCCAGCCTCCTCGGCGATATCCTGCACGGTCGATCCGACATCGCCCAGACGCTCGCCCGAACGGAGGTGGTCGATGCCGGCATAAAGGGACCGTTCAGTGACCTCGATCAGCCTTTTCGACTCCTCGTCGATCTCTCCAACCGGAACTGTCCTGGCCGAATCCCCGTAATACCCTCCGTATTCCACGCCGAAGTCAAGGCCGACGATGTCCCCCTCCATCAGCTCACGACCGTCCGACGGGATCCCGTGAACGATCTCCTCGTTCAGGGATGTACACAGAACTGCGGGAAAGACGGCCGATCCCACCCGGTAGTTCTTGAAGGCCGATCGGGCCCCCGACTTGTCGATCATGCCTTCGGCGATTCGATCCAGTTCGCCGGTCGTCACGCCTGGAGCGACCCGCTCGACCAGAGCCGCGAGAATCTCCGCGACGATCCGGGCAGGCCTGCGCATCCGCTCGATCTCCGAGGGCGACTTGAGCTCGATCATCCATCGACCTCGCCACCCCCTGTGGCGCTGATACACGCGACGATCCGATCGAAAATATCATCAGGCGTCCCGATGCCGTCGACCTCCTGGAGCAGGCCGGCCTCCCGGTAGAAGTCGAGAAGCGGCTTGGTCTCACTTTCGTAAACGGCCAGTCGCTCGCGCGCGGTCTCCTCGTTGTCGTCACTGCGCCCCTCGGCCTCGCGGCGACCTCGAATTCGCGACAGAATCTCCTCGTCATCCACATCGAGCGACATGACATGATCGAGCGGAATCCGGTCCTCCTCGAGCATACGTCCGAGCGCGCGGGCCTGGGCTACGGTTCGCGGGAATCCGTCGAGCAGAAAACCGCTGCCGCAATCGTCCGCCTCCAGGCGCTCCCGCATCATTCCGAGAACCAGCTCGTCCGGGACCAGTTTGCCGGCTTCCATAAACTCTTTTGCCTGCTTACCCAGTTCGGTCTCGCGCTTGACCGCATCCCGCAGAAGATCACCGGAGGAGATATGGGAGATTCCCAGCTTCTCCTTGAGTCGAACACTCTGTGTGCCTTTTCCCGACCCCGGCGGTCCAAGCAGAATGAGTCTCACTGTGCGCGTTACCTCCGTCCCCGGACCTTGGCCTTTTTCATGAAGCCTTCGTAGCTGCGCTGAATGAGATGGGCCTGCATCTGGGCGACGGTATCGATCGCCACGCCGACCACAATGAGCAGAGCCGTACCGCCGAAGAAGAACGGCACGTTGAATTGGGCGATCAGGACCGTAGGCAGTACACAGACAACCGAGACGTAGACCGCGCCACCAAGGGTCAGCCGACCGAGAATGCGGTCGATGTACTCAGCCGTCCTCGCCCCCGGACGAATGCCGGGGATGAAGCCGCCGTACTTCTGCATGTTCTCCGCAACCTCGACAGGGTTGAAGACGATCGCCGTGTAGAAGTAGCAGAAGAAGATGATGCCGGCGACGTAGACCAGGTTGTAGACCAGTCCGCCTGGCTGGAGGTAATCGGCTGCTTGCTGAAATACGGCGTAGGGCGCGAACTGCGCGATCGTCGCCGGAAAAATCAGCAGCGAAGACGCGAAAATAGGAGGTATGACACCGGCGGTGTTGACCTTGAGCGGGAGGTGGGTCGACTGGCCGCCGTACATCTTTCTGCCGACGACGCGTTTGGCGTACTGCACCGGGATTCGGCGCTGGCCTCGTTCGACGAAGATAATCGCGCCGACGGTGGCAACCATGAGGATCGCCAGGAACAGCAGGATCATCGGACCGAGCTCTCCCTGCCGCACATAGCTGAACGTATTGACCAATGCCGACGGAATCGACGCGACGATACCGGCGAAGATGATCAGACTGATCCCGTTGCCGATTCCGCGCTCCGTGATCTGCTCGCCGATCCACATCAGGAAAGAGGTCCCCGCGGTGAGCGTCATCATGGTCATCAGTCGGAAGGTCCAGCCGCCATCGGCTACGACCGCGCCGCCACCGGGCGTCTGTATCTGCTCAAGTCCGAGCGAAATGAACAGCCCCTGAATCAGCGACAGAACCACGGTCCCGTAGCGCGTGTACTGGGTTATCCTCTTCTGCCCCTGCTCGCCCTCTTTCTTGAGCTGCTCGAGGTACGGCACCACGAGTGTCATCAACTGCAGAATGATGGACGCCGAGATGTAGGGCATGATCCCGAGCGCGAAGATGGAGAACCGCTCGAGCGCACCGCCCGAGAACATATTGACCATCGAGAAGATCGTGCCCTGGGCTGCCGCAAAGAACTCGCTCATCGCGCTTCCATCGACACCCGGCGTGGGGATCGCGACACCAAGCCGGTAAACTGCGAGCATGGCCAGCGTGAATCCGAGCCGCCGTCGCAGCTCGGGAATTCGCGGTACGTTCTGGATCCCCTCGAACACTTTCCGCTACCCCTCCGCGCCCGTCTCGGCGCTGTGCTCCTTCACAACCTCGACCGTGCCACCGGCGGCGCGAATCGCCTCGTCGGCAGCCTTCGAAACCGCGTGCACGCGAAGAGTGAGCCCGCGATCAATCGCGCCTTTGGCCAGAACCTTGACCGGGCGGCGCTTGCGGGCCAGGCCGGCCTCACGCAAAACCTTCAGGTCGACCACGCTTCCCGCATCGAAGCGAGCGAGGTCGGAGAGGTTCACAACCTGGTACTCAACGCGGGAGATATTGGTGAACCCGCGTTTGGGAAGACGCCGGGCGATCGGCATCTGCCCGCCTTCGAAACCGGGGCGCACGTTGCCGCCCGCGCGGGCCCCCTGGCCCTTCTCTCCGCGGCCTGCGGTCTTTCCATTTCCGGAACCGGGACCTCGCCCCTTGCGCTTGCGCTTGCGCCGCGAGCCGGGTGCGGGCTTCATTGAGTCGAGCTGCATCGTCAGTCCTCCACCGTGACCAGATGGGCCACCTTGGCCACCATGCCGCGCACCGGCGGAGTGGCCCTGACCACGACGCAGCGACCGCGCCTTGTCAGGCCCAGCCCACGCAGCGTCGCACGCTGACGCTTGGTGCAGCCGGAAAAGCTGCCAACCAGCGTTACCTTTATCATCCCCTCAGCGCCGTCCATCGCCGTTCCCCTGTCAGCCTCGCAGCTCGGCGAGTTCTTTTCCTCGCAGCTTGGCAACATCGGCCGGATCGACGAGCTGCCCGAGCGCGTCCATGGTCGCCTTGACCATGTTGTGCGGGTTGTGAGATCCGATGCACTTCGTCAGGACGTTCTCGACGCCCGCCAATTCGACGACCGCTCGGATTCCGCCGCCGGCAATGACGCCGGTACCGGGCGATGCCGGCTTGAGAAGAACCAGGCCCGCGCCGTAGTGGCCCTTGACCGTGAACGGGATCGTCCCATCGGTCAGCGGCACATCCACCAGGTCCTTGCGCGCCCGCTCGGCCCCCTTTCGGATGGCCTCCGGCACTTCCTTCGCTTTGCCGATGCCGAAACCTACGTGTCCCGCACCGTCGCCGACGACGACCAGCGCGCTGAAGCTGAAGCGCCGACCACCCTTGACGACTTTGGCAACGCGGTTGATGTGAACCACGCGCTCTTTGAGGTCCACCCCGTCGAGCTTGAAAGTTTGTGTCTCTCGTCTGGCCAAGACTCGATATCTCCCGTTCGCTGCGTCTCTAGAACGCCAGTCCGCCCTCACGTGCTGCGTCGGCAAGAGCCTGAATGCGCCCGTGGTAGCGGAATCCGTTTCGGTCGAAGATCACTGCCGAGATCCCCTGTGATTTACATTTCTCGGCGATCGCCGTGCCGACCTGCCGCGCCTTGTCTGCGGTCACGCCTGCGCCGCCCGACTCCCGCGTCGACGCTGCCGCTAATGTCCTGCCGCTCTGGTCAGAGATCACCTGAACATACAGGTAGCGATTCGAGCGGTAGACAGACAGCCTCGGCTTCTCGTCGGTTCCCCGTATCTTGCGGCGCACTCGCCCCTGGCGACGGACGCGAGCCGTCGCGCGACCGGGAATCATTTTCTTGCCCGAATAACTCACTTTCCGCCCCCTGCCTTACCCGCCTTGCGGCGAACCTGTTCCTCCGCGTAGCGGATTCCCTTGCCCTTGTAGGGCTCCGGCGGACGGAGCTTGCGGATGCCGGCTGCGACCTCACCGACGAGCTGACGATCGATGCCGGTGACGGTCACGGCCGTCTGTTTGTCCACCGAGGCTTTCACACCTTCGGGAAGCTGGTAGACGATCGGGTGCGAAAAACCGAGACTCAGATGAATCTGGTCGCCTTTGGCATCGGCCCTGTAACCGACGCCGTTGATCTCCAGCACCCGGGTGTAGCCCTCGCTGACACCGTGGACCATGTTGGTAACGAGGCTGCGGATCAGCCCCTGCGACGCACGCTGCTGCCGCGTATCGTCGCGCCGCGTAACAGTCACGCCGCCTTCGTCGACCTGCATCCCGATTCCATCCACAAGGCGCGCCTCAAGTTTCCCTTTGGGCCCCTCGACGTGGATCACGTCGCCTTCACCGCTAACCTTCACACCTTGCGGCAGTGCGACAGGTACTTTTCCTAGACGGGACATCTCACCAGACCTCGCAGAGGACCTCGCCGCCGACGTTGCGCTTGCGCGCCTCGCGGTCGACCAGAAGTCCGGCGGGCGTGGACAGAATGCTCACACCCAGACCGTTGCGAACTTTCGGGGCCTCGGACGCCGACGCGTATCGTCGCAGCCCGGGTCGGCTGACCCGCCGGATGCCGCCGATTGTTGATCGTCCGTTCTCGGTGTAGCGCAGAATCACCGTAAGTTTGCGTTCTGCGCCGCTCCCGCTGACCACACAGTCGCGCACGAACCCCTCATCGATAAGGACTCGAGTGAGAGCTTCCTTGATCTTCGAGTGCGGCAGCTCGATCTTGTCATGCCGCGCCTGGCAACCGTTGCGCAGCCGCGTGAGAAAATCGGAAATGGGATCGGTCATGCTCATGGTCGACCCCTTACCAGCTGGCCTTGGTCATGCCGGGGATCAGCCCCTGGCGCGCCATGTTGCGGAGACAGATTCGGCACAGCTTGAAGCGCCGGTAGACGCTTCGCGGTCGGCCGCATTGCAGACAGCGCGTGTAGCCGCGGACTTTGAACTTCGGCTTGCGCTGCGATTTTATGATCAAACACTTCTTCGCCATGTCGGTCTTATCCGTCCGTCACGTCCCGTCACGTGTTGGTTCGCAGCGGCAACCCGAGCGCGCGGAGAAGCGCCCTGCCCTGCTCGTCGGTTTCTGCGCTCGTGACCATCGTCACACTCAGCCCGAGCGTCTTCTCGACCTTGTCGAGATCGATCTCCGGAAAGATGATCTGCTCTCGCAGGCCCATCGTATAATTTCCGCGGCCGTCGAAGCCGCGATCGTTCAGCCCGCGGAAATCGCGAACTCGCGGAAGCGCGACCCCGATCAGTCGATCGAGGAACTCCAACATGCGATCGCGTCGTAGCGTCACCGCGACACCGATCGGCATTCCCTCTCTGAGTTTGAAGTTCGCGATAGCCTTGCGCGCCTTGCGAACTACCGGCTTCTGTCCGGAGATCCGCGTGAGATCATCGACGGCCTGATCCACGAGCTTCGGATTCTGGACAGCCTCGCCGAGTCCGATGTTAAGAACGATCTTGTCGAGGCGCGGCACCGCCATGACAGAGGAGAGCGCGAACTGCTCCTTGAGTGCGCCGCGGATCTCGCTCTGATAGCGCTCTGCCAGCCTGGGTTTTTGAGTTTCGGCCATCTGCTCTCTCGCCCTCAGGGATCAGCCCTTGTCGAGGACCTCGCCGCACTTCACGCATATACGCGCTCGCCGCGACTTCTCTCCTTCCTTCACTTCCAGCGCCTTGCGCCCGACACGCGTCGGTTTTTCGCACGAAGGGCAAAGCAACTGCACGTTAGAGATATGAAGCGCCGCCTCTTTCTCGACGATACCGCCCGGATTTTGCGGGCCGCTCGGCTTGCGGTGGCGCTTGATCATGTTGATCCGCTCGACGATCACTCGGTCGTCTTCTCGATCAACCTTCACGACCTTGCCGGTCTTGCCGCGTTCGCGGCCGGCAATCACGATAACGGTATCGTCCTTCTTGAGATTGAAAGTGGCCATCGCGTTCAGAGAACCTCCGGCGCGAGCGAGATGATACGCATGAACTTTTTCGCTCGGAGTTCGCGTGCCACCGGCCCGAAAATACGAGTTCCCACCGGCTCGTTCTGATTGTCGATGATCACTGCCGAGTTGGTATCAAAACGGATATACGAACCGTCGGGACGACGAGTCCCTTTTACCGTCCGAACCACGACGGCCTTCACCACCTGGCCCTTCGAGACTTTCCCGCCGGGAATCGCCTCTTTGACGGCCGCAACGATGACGTCACCGATCCGCGCGTAGCGGCGGCGTGAGCCTCCGAGCACTTTGATGCAAAGGACGCGACGGGCACCGGAATTGTCCGCGACGTCGAGTACGCTCTCTTGCCCGATCATTCCTCGGTCCTCAACTCCGGCACGTCGGTGACGGCACGCTCGAGGATCGTCTGCAGCCGCCAGCGCTTGCGCTTACTGAGCGGTCGCGACTCGGCGATCATCACACGATCCCCCTTGTTACACTCGTTCTTTTCGTCATGAGCGGCGTACTTCTTATTCACCCGGATATACTTTCTGTACTGCGGATGTTTGATACGCCTGCTGACAACAACGACGATCGTCTTGTCCATCGCAGTGCTCACCACGACGCCTTCTCGCGTCTTGGCTCGCGGCCTGGTCGTTTCGGCCATCAGCGTGCTCCCTCACTTCCAGCGCTCTTCGTCGCCGACTTCACGGTCAACACCCGGGCAAGATCCTTCTTCCGGTCACCCAGATCGGAACTCTTGTCCAGCCGCCGTGAGTGCCGCTGCATCTGCAGCTTGGCTACTTCTTCACGCAGTTCGTTTTCGCGCTCTGTGAGCTCGGCAACGCTCATCTTACGCAGCTCTTCGAGCAATTTCTCAGACATCAGGCGTGTGCCCCCTCGCGCTCACAGAAGCGTGTCGAGCACGGCAGCTTGTGTGCCGCCAGGCGCATCGCCTCTTTGGCCAGCTCGCGGTTGACGCCCTCCATCTCGAACAGCATCCGCCCCGGCTTCACCGGTGCGCACCAGCCCTCAGGCGAGCCCTTCCCCTTGCCCATTCGAACCTCAGCCGGCTTCTTCGAGAAAGGCAGGTCGGGAAAGATCCGAATCCAGACACGTCCACCACGTTTGATGTGGCGGGTTATCGCGATTCGGGCAGCCTCGATCTGACGCGCCGTGATGCGGGCATCGGACGTCGCGATGAGCCCGTAGTCGCCGAACGCGAGAGTATTGCCACGTCCGGACACGCCACGGTTGCGGCCCTTGCCCTTCTGCATCTTGCGAAACTTTGTTTTCTTCGGCTGCAGCATGACTCAGGCTCCGATACTCGTCTTGCGCTCTTCCTTCAGCTTGCCGGTGCTGTCGCCCCGATAGACCCAGACTTTGACGCCGATCACACCGAACGTGGTGCGGGCCTCGGCCTGACCGTACTGGACGTCGGCGCGCAGCGTGTGAAGAGGCACGCGCCCTTCGCGGTACCACTCGGTACGGGCGATCTCGTGGCCGCCGAGGCGACCACCACACTGCACTCGGATGCCGAGCGCTCCCATGCGCATCGCGCGGGCGACCGATTCCTTCATCGCGCGGCGAAACATGATTCTGCGCTCGAGCTGCATCGCGATGTTCTCTGCCACGAGTTGTGCATCGAGATCAGGGCGGCGGATTTCGTGAATCTCGACGAAGCTCTCGCTGCCGGCGATCCCTACGATCTCGCGCTTGAGCTTCTCGATCTCGACGCCCTTCTTCCCGATCACGATGCCCGGCCGCGCGGTGTAGATATTAACCTTCACCTTGCTGCCCGAGCGCTCGATCTCGACCCTCGGAACGCCTGCATGCTGCAGGCGCTTCTTCAGGTACTTACGAATATTCGCGTCCTGCTGCAGCAGGTCGGCATAATTGCGCTCTGCGAACCAGCGCGAATCCCAAGTGTCGGTTACCCCGACGCGAAAGCCTCTCGGATGTGTTTTCTGTCCCACGTTCGAACTCTTGAAAACTCTCTTCGCTATGCCGTATCAGCGCTCGTCGACGACGAGAGTGATATGGCTGCTCTTCTTCTGAATGACGAACGCACGCCCCTGCGCGCGCGGTCGCCAACGACTCCACGACGGACCTTCGTCCACGAATGCTGTCTTCACGTAGAGCCGATCCACGTCGATATTCTGCTGATCCTCGGCATTGGCGACCGCGGATCTGAGCGTCTTGGCCACGATGCGCGCAGCCTTCTTCGCCGTCAGGTCGAGGATGTCGAGCGCCTCTTCCACTGGCTTCCCGCGAACGAGGTCCACGACCAGTCTCGCCTTCCGCGGTGCCACCCGCGCGTATCGTGCAATCGCCTTCGTCTCCATAACAGTACTTCTTCCGCGCCTCAGCGCTTCACGTCCGTCTTCCGCGCGCCTGAGTGTCCGTGGTACGTGCGCGTCGGCGAAAACTCTCCGAGTTTGTGGCCGACCATGTTCTCCGAGACATACACCGGCACGAATCGCCGACCGTTGTGGACTGCGATCGTGTATCCCACCATCTCGGGCACGATCGTCGAACGTCGCGACCATGTCTTGATCGGACGTCTGTCGTCGACGCTCTGCGCCTCGATCTTCTTGATGATGTGAGCATCGATGAACGGACCTTTTTTTACCGATCTGGGCACGTCTGTTTCCCTGACTCCTGTCCTGGCCCTAGCGGCGTCGCCGCTTGCGGCGCGCCACGATGTACTTGTCGCTCTGCGTGTTGGTGCGGGTACGGTAGCCTTTGGTCGGCTTCCCCCAAGGCGTCGTGGGATGGTTCCCCTTCGAACGCCCCTCACCGCCGCCGTGCGGGTGATCGACCGGGTTCATGGCGATACCGCGAACTTTGGGTCGGCGTCCCAGCCAGCGAGCGCGCCCCGCCTTTCCGATTTTTACGTTCTCGTGCTGCTGGTTGCCGACCGTTCCGATCGTCGCCCGGCATTCTTTGCGAACGTTGCGCAGCTCGCCCGACGGCAGCCGCAGCAACGCATAGTCGCCTTCTTTCGCGACCAGCTGCGCGCCGGTCCCCGCGCTTCGCGCCATCCGCGCTCCGCCGCCCTGCTTCATTTCGATGTTGTGAACAACGGTACCGACGGGAATCGCAGACAACGGCAGCGCGTTCCCCGGCTTGATGTCCGCGCCGACCCCGGCCTCGATGGAATCACCCACATTGATATCCGACGGTGCGACAATATAGCGCTTGTCGCCGTCAGCGTAGACAACCAGCGCGATCCGCGCAGAACGGTTGGGGTCGTACTCGATCGTCGCGACACGTCCCGGCACTCCGTCCTTGATGCGGCGGAAGTCAATCAGTCGGAAGCGGCGCTTGTGCCCGCCTCCGCGATGGCGCGAGGTCATCCGCCCCGTGGAGTTGCGGCCACCCGACTTCTTGAGCGGGCGAATGAGCCTCTTCTCCGGAGACGTACCGGTGATTTCTTCGAAGTCGAAGCCGGTCTGAAAGCGCCTTCCGGGCGACGTCGGTTTGAATTTCTTGACGGCCATTTGCGATCAGCTCTCCCTTACGCCTGGTCCAGCAGATCGAGCGACTCGCCGGCCCGGAGCTTGACGTAAGCCTTCTTCCAATCGGCACGCCGTCCCGCGACTTTGCCAGATCGCTTTCGGGTCTTGCCGAGATAGTTCGTCGTTCGCACCGAATCGACTTTCACGTCGAACAGTTGCTGAACGGCACGCTTGATCTCTTCTTTCGTTGCCTCGCGGGCGACGCGGAAAACAAGCTGATTGGAGGTCTCGGATACTAACGAGCCCTTCTCCGTAATGAGCGGAGCCTTGATGACGTCGTAAAGCGACTTCACTTTGCTACCCGTCCCTCGATCGAATCCAGCGCATCCCTGGCGATGAGCAGGTTCTCATGCCGCAGGATGTCGTAAACGTTGATGCCCTCTACCGGCAGAACCAGCACGTTGGGCAGATTGCGGCCGGCCAGCTCCACGTTGCGATCACGCTCGGCCACGACCACCAGCACCGACTTACCGAGATCGAGCCTGGCGACCAGTTCGCGCATCTCGCGGGTCTTCGGAGCCGAAAACTCGAGCTTGTCGATCACCCGAACCTGTCCGTCGCGAGCCTTTTGCGACAGCGCGCTGCGCAGCGCTGTGTAACGCGTCTTGCGCGGCAGCCGGTAGGCATACGAGCGGGGGCTGGGGCCGAACGTCGTTCCACCGCCGCGCCAGATCGGTGACCTCGAGCTTCCTGCTCGCGCACGACCCGTTCCCTTCTGCTTCCATGGCTTTTTGCCACCGCCGCGGACCTTGCCGCGCGTCTTTGTGGCCGCCGTTCCGCTGCGCCGGCTGGCAAGCTGCGCCAGCACCTGCTCGAACAGGACGGCGTCATTGACCGGAGCGCTGAAAGCGGTCGGCAGATCGACCTTGCCGACCTCCGAGTTCTCCGAATTGACCACCGCCACCTGGCGGTTCTCGATTGCAGAATCTGCCATCGTCAGCTTCCTTTAACCGCGGTGCGAACCAGGATCTCACCCCCGCGTCCGCCGGGCACGGCTCCGCTGATCAGCATCGCGTTGTCAGCGTCACGAATCTCCACGATCCTGAGGTTCTGGATGGTCGCTCGCACCGCGCCCATCTGCCCGGGCATGCCTTTGCCTTTCCAGACGCGGCCGGGGTAAGCGCACGCGCCGATCGCTCCCGGTCCCCGGAACGACTCATGGGTTCCGTGGGTGGCTCGGTGCCCGCCGTAGTTGTGGCGTCGCATTACACCCGAGAACCCGCGGCCCTTGGTCGTGCCCGACACGTCGACGGTATCGCCGACGGCAAACACATCAGCGACCGAGATCTCCTGGCCCACCGTGTACTGCGAAATGTCGTCTACCCTGACCTCGAACAGCCGTGCGAAATTCGCGCGCCCCGCCTTGTTCATGTGCGAGCGGAGCGCCTTGCTGAGCCGCCCCTCCTTGCGCTCTCCGACGCCGAGCTGCAACCCGTCGTAGCCGTCCTTTTCGACGCTGCGGATCTGCACGACGGTGCAGCGACCGGTTCCGATCACCGTGACAGGAATCGTGGAGCCGTCCTCCGCGAACACCTGCGTCATTCCAATCTTCGTTCCTATGAGGCCCGCCATCTTCTCGTCGCTCCGCGCCCCTTACTGGAGCTTGATCTCCGCCTCGACACCTGCGGGAAGATCCAACTTGCCCAGAGAGTCGATGGTCTGCGGGGTCGGCTCGAGGATATCGAGCAGCCGCTTGTGCGTGCGGATCTCGAACTGCTCTCGCGATTTTTTGTCGACATGCGGCGAGCGGTTCACTGTGAACCGCTCGATTCGAGTGGGCAGCGGCACAGGGCCGGCGACCCGGCCGCCCGTCCGTTTGACCGCGTCAACGATCTCCCGGACGGAGGTGTCCAGCAGGCGATGATCGTAGGCTTTCAGCCTGATCCGTATGCGTTCGCTCATCATGGTTCGTATACCCGCCTGCTGAATCCCTGCTACCGTCTTCTACTCGTTGATTTTGGTTACGACGCCGGCGCCGACCGTCCGTCCGCCTTCACGAATCGCGAAGCGCAGTCCCTCGTCCATCGCGATCGGCGTGATCAGGCTCACGTCCAACTGCACCGTGTCGCCCGG
>CAXQPB010000034.1:0-88544 GCA_964225545.1 Candidatus Nitrosopumilus sp.
GTCCGCTCGAGATCGAGCAGTGCGGTCATGCAAGCCACGATGTAGGGCTGGGAGATGGTCTGCTCGTGAGCGATCGGAAGCGCCCGGTCCTCGTACGCGGCCGCCGCGTGAGACTCAGGAACGAAAAGATGTCGAGGCACGCTTTGGATCGCGTCGAGGACCCGCGGGGTGTCGATACCGCGCAGCTCGAGAGCCTTCGCCAGTGTGACGCGTTCGGAGGCGCGGCTCGACGCAGCGTCATCCGCGTCCGGAAAATCGCCTGGATCGAATCCGCTCAACGCGCTCGCGGGAGGCCGGCTGCCGGGCGCTCCTGTCAGGAGGGAACCGGCTCTTTGGCCGATTGTTTCGCGCCTACCAACGCCGCGACCGCATCGGCCACGCCTTCGACGCTGAGATGGTACATCGGAAAGATCTTGCTGATGATGCGCGTAGTGTAGGAGTGACTCCACAGCTTGCGATCATCCGGATTGATCCACACCGAGCGATCGAAGTGATCGATCAACCGGTGCATCCAGTCAATTCCGGGCGTACCGGAAACGAGCCTGGGGTCGATTCCGCCGTACGGCTCCATCAGCTCGGCCGGGTGCATGGCCGCGTCGCCGACAACGAGCAGCTTCCAGCGCTCGTCGAAGCGACGGATCAGGTCACCGGTAGGAACCGCCGCCGAACGGTGCATCGACGCGCGCTCGAAAACGGCGTCGTAGATGCAGTTGTGGAAGTAATACGCCCGAAAATCCTTCAGCCCGTGCTCCTCGTGGAGCGCCGTCAGCAGCGAGCTTACGGGCTTGAAGTACGGGTCCATCGTACCGCCGACATCCATCAGGAGGAGCAGACGCACGTTGTTGCGCCGCGGCGGCCGGAACATCAGCTCGATCTCACCGGCATTCCGACAGGTCTCGTCGATGGTCTCGTCGATATCGAGCTCGCTGGCGCGACCGTCGCGGGTCATGCGGCGCAGCTTTTTCAGCGCAACCTTGATCTGACGGACGTCGAGCGTCTGGTCCGTTCGGTAGTCTTCGAAGTGGCGCTCCTCGGCGACCTTCATCGCCGAGCGATTGCGTGACTTGCCGCCGACCCTGATGCCCGTGGGGTGTACGCCGTTGTTTCCGTACGGCGAACGCCCGCCGGTCCCGACCCACTTGCTGCCACCGTCGTGGCGCTCGTCCTGTTCGGCGAGCGTCTCCATGAACCGGCGCATGAGTTCGTCCGAACTCAGCCGCTCGAGCTCTTCCATCTGTTCGGGAGTGAGCTTCGGAAAGTTCTCCGGGTTGTTCAGCCACTCCATCACCTCGTCGGTGACGTCGATCGACCCCTCCACGCCCTCGAACACACGCGCGAAGACGCGGTCGTAGCGATCGTAGTAGGCCTCGCTCTTCACCAGACAGGCGCGGGAGATGTGGTAAAAGCGCAGCAGACTGGAGCCGTGCAGATTCTTGCGCAGGGCATCCATGAGTGTCAGCCACTCCTGCATACCGACCGGCACGCCTTCCTCACGAAGGCCGTAGAACAGATCGAGGAACACCGCCGCGTCCTTCAGGGCCCGTTACTGGTTGTAACGCGGGCCGAGCTCGCTCCAGTCGCTAGGCATCCCGCCGCCACGCTCCTTATAGCCGCGCAGCGCCTCGGTGTCCTGCTCGTTCTTGAGCAGTGATCCGACGAACGGAATGTGGGATTCAATCTGCTCGCGCGTAATTCCGCTTCGCAGCAGGGCCGCGATCCAGTCGATGAGCTCGGAGGTCGACGGCTTTTTACGAAGCTCGTTCTGCTCGCGGAGCCAGTAGAACTTGATCAGAACCTGGTCCAGAAGCTGTGCATCGAGATTCTTGTGGTGCACGTCCACGATGCGACGCATGAGATCGCGCTCAGGGAACTCGATGAAGTGGAACACGCAGCGACGCAGAAACGCGTCCGGCAGCTCTTTCTCGTTGTTGGATGTGATGATCACGAAGGGCCGGTCTTCCGCAGCCACCTCTTCACCGGTTTCGGTGATCGTGAAACGCATCTCGTCGAGTTCGTGCAAAAGATCGTTGGGAAACTCGATGTCCGCCTTGTCGACCTCATCAATGAGCAGTACCTGGCGCGACGTCGCCTTGAACACACGCCCAAGCGGGCCGAGCTTGATGTAGTGGTTGATGTCGGAAACGTCGGCGCCTCCGAACCGGCTGTCGTTCAGCCGCTGCACGGTATCGTAAACGTAGAGACCGTCGGCCGCCTTCGTCGTCGACTTGATGTGCCAGGACTCCATCGGAAGAGCGAGGGCTTCGGCGACGTGGCGCGCGAGCAGAGTTTTGCCCGTGCCAGGTTCTCCCTTGATGAGGAGCGGGCGCTCCAGAGCGAGGGCACAGTTCACCGCGTCGACCAGCGATTCGGACGCGATGTAATCCTGTGTTCCCGTGAACTTGTAGAAGCCGTTGCCGTCTGCCATGGAACCTCCCGAAGACAATACCGTCCAACAGACTTCCCCAAGCCGCGGGCTGGATCAACCGGTTCGACCGGAGACCCGCTCGGACCGAACGCCTGCAGCGAGCTCTGACCGTGGAGGTACCCGAGTGAGCCAATCCGATTCCCGATCCGGTTCCCGATCGACGACGAGTGCCGGTTCAGACAGTCCGGTCGGCACCAGACAGGGCGGGACCGACGATCCGCCCGGTGGTGAATCGCGCGGACGCGTAACGCTGACCGTTCAAGACCAGGTCGCGACCATCAGCCTCGATCGTCCGGCCCAGCGAAACCGGCTTTCGCGAGCGATGCTCGATCAACTGATCGGGATCTGCGACTCGGTGGCGGAGAACGAGGCGGTCAGGGCCGTCATCGTTCGCGGCGAGGGCAGCGACTTCTCGACCGGCGTCGATCTTGCCGACCCCGAGCTGACGGAGATCGCGCGACAACCGATCGGTAAACGTCGCCGGAGTCTTCGATTCGGGCCGGACTCGGTCGATGCGATCCGCTCTCTTCCGCAACCGACGATCGCCGCGATGCAGGGCTATTGTCTGGGCGGGGGCGGCTGCCTGGCTCTGGCGTGCGATCTGCGTATTGCCGCAGCCGATCTCCGCTTCGGGATGCCGGAGGTGCAGCGCGGCATGAACATGAGCTGGCGCACGGTGCACCTGATGGTCGCTCACTGGGGACCGGCACGGACCAAAGAACTGTTGATTACCGGGCGCGAGCTGAAGATGGACGACGCTGTCGCCTGGGGCCTGGCCAACCGGACTTCGGCCGCCGGCGCCGACGCGGTCCACCGCGCGGCCGCCGAGTGGGCGGGCGAGATCGCTCAGACGACTCCGCCGATTGCGGCTGCGATGGTCAAGGAGACCGTTGACGCGATCGCCGACGCGCACGCAGCCGCCGTCCACATGGACACCGACCAGTTCATTCTCTCGCAGATGACGGACGACTTCCGTGAGGCGGTCCTGTCCTTCATGGAGAAGCGACCGCCGACTTACCGCGGTCGTTGAGCGGTAACCCGGCACTACACGGGCCGTGACAGCGCGGTGACCTGGACGAACCCGCGACAGCGCAGCAGCGACCGACTCAGACGCTGAGCATCCTAGCGATGACCTGCATCATGACCTCATCCGCGCCGCCGCCGATCGATGCGAGCCGGGTATCGACGAACGCTCGCGCTGCCGGGTTCTCGGTGAGGTAGCCCGCACCACCGTGCATCTGGAGGCATCGGTCGGCTACCTCCTGCGCGACTTCGATACAGAACAGCTTTCCCATCGAGATCTCCATGGTCGCATCCTCGCCACGGTTTCGCTTGCGGACACAGGAATAACCGAGCTCACGCGCCGCGTAGATCCGGGTGAGCATCTCGACGAAACGAAACTGATTGACCTGAAACTTGGAGATGGGCTTTCCGAAAACCGTGCGCCCCTGCGTGTACTCGAGGGTCTTGTGCCACAGGTCGAGCGAGGCCGCGTTCGCCTGAAGCAGCGCGATCAGTCGCTCGTCCTGGAACTGCATCATCTGCTGCTGAAAGCCGCGCCCGATCTCGCCGATCGTATTTGAGACGGGAACCCTGACGTCCTCGAGATAAACCGCGCCGGTGTCCGAGCCCCAGTTGCCGATCTTGTCGAGCAGCGTCCAGGACACACCGGGCGCATCGGTCGGCACGATGATCTGGGAGAATCCGCCGTAGCCGGCTTCCGGGTCCGTAACCGCCAGCAGGCACATGAAATCGGCATGCGAGATGTTCGTGATGTACATCTTGCTGCCGTTGATCACCCAGTCATCTCCGTCGCGAACAGCCCGCGTCTTGATGGCCGCCACGTCGGAACCACCGTGCGGCTCGGTAACAGCGATGGCTCCGACGAGTTCGCCCCGGATCGAGGGCGTCAGATACTCACGCTTCAGATCCTCGGAGCCGAACTCGGCGAGGGAGGGTGTGGCCATGTCGGTATGGTCGATAATGCCGAGCGCGATGCCTGCGTTATCACAACAGCCGAGTTCCTCGGCGAAGATCGCGGTGTAGGTATAGTCGAGTCCCCCGCCCCCGTAGGCGGGGTCGTAGCGGATACCGAGCATCCCGATCTCACCCATCTTCGGGTACAGCGACTTGTCGATGACTCCCGCCTCATCGAACTCGCGGGCTCGTGGGACGAGTTCGGACTGGACGAAGCGCCGGACGGATTCGCGGAAGATCCCGTGTTCGGGGCGATCGAAGAGTTCGTGGCTGGCGAAGAGTTCCTGATTCACATGCGGACGCTACGCGGGCCTCGGAAGAGACGCAACGCGCAGCGCCCGGATCCCGAAAGATCGAGCGGGCCGCAGCCCGCCACGACTGGCAAGAAACTCCCGAACCAGTCGAGCGGACTGCGGCCCCGATACGTCTCGCCGGCGGGGACCGGACCTGCGAGACGCAGAGGGCACCTTTACAGGCGGGGTCAGCTCGAGAGCGCTCTCTCGGTTGCCGGAGTCGCAACGGAACGGCTGGCCGAACCGCCTCCCATCGTCGCGGGTACGTGTCCGCCACCGAACGACGAGGTTCGGAAGTCGGGGTACGCGTGCATCCCATGCTCGCAGGCGTCGAGCCCTTCACGCTCTTCATCCTCGTCGACCCGAATGCCCAGCGTGGCCTTGAGAGTCCCGAAGATTATGACCGCCGACACCACCGTGGCCGCGCCGTACGCCGCTACACCGATCGCCTGGGTGATGAGCTGCTGCATGCCCGCCATCTCACCGAAAATTCCGACGGCAAGCGTGCCCCAGATTCCGCAGACAAGGTGGACGGAGATGGCGCCGACCGGATCGTCGATCTTCATCTTGTCGAAGAAGATGACCGAGTAGACCACGATGACACCTGCGATGAGTCCGATCAGGATCGAGCTCGTCATTGCCATCTGATCCGCGCCGGCCGTGATGCCGACCAGTCCGGCCAGAATCCCGTTCAGGGTCATCGACAGATCCGGCTTTTTCGAAACGGCCCATGAAGTGAACATGGCGCCGAGCGCTCCAGCCGAAGCTGCGAGGCAGGTTGTCACGAGGGTGAGCGACACGAGGGCCGCGTCGGCGTTGAGAACCGAACCGCCATTGAAACCGAACCATCCGAGCCAGAGCAGGAACACGCCGATTGTCGCCATCGGCAGGTTGCTGCCGGGGATGGGATTGATGCGGCCGTCCTTGGTGTACTTGCCAAGGCGGGGTCCGAGCATCCACGCGCCGACCAGCGCTCCCCACCCTCCGACGGAGTGGACCAGTGTCGAACCGGCGAAGTCGTAGAAGCCGCGAGCGTCAAGCCAGCCGCCGCCCCACTTCCAGGAGCCGAGCCACGGGTAGATCACAGCCACGAAGACCGTGGCGAAGATCATGAACGCCGAAAGCTTGACGCGCTCTGCGACAGCACCGGACACGATCGTCGCGCAGGTGGCAGCGAACATCGCCTGGAACAGGAAGTCCGTCCAGTAGGTGTAACCACCGTCTGCGTACGCCGCAGTCTGGTCCTCAGCACCCGGGAAGAGGCCGAAGCCGGCGAACCCGAAGAAGCCGTTGAAGTCTCCGGGGTACATCAGGTTGAAGCCCACGAAAGCGTAGGTCAGCACTCCGACCGAGACGATGAAGGTATTTTTGAACAGGATGTTGGTCGTGTTCTTGGCCTGGGTCAGCCCCGACTCGAGCGTCGCAAATCCCAGGTGCATGATGAACACCAGCCCAGCGGCGATCATCAGCCACAGATTGTTGACCGTGAACATCGCGGGGCTGATTGCCTCTTCCTCCGCCATGGCTGCGCCCGCGCCGAGCGCCACGAACATCGCCGTCAGAAATCCTATTTCAGCCAGTCTTTTCCGGGTTTTCATGGTGTCCCACCTTTTCTCCTTCGGTTTAGTCATCAGATGCATAAGGGATTCAAATTGCTGCACCCGCTTCCAATAAGCAGAAACGGTGCCAAACCTCAGGGCTCTCAGGCCCGTGAGAAAACCGGGAGAATTACTCATAGAGCTGCTCTACCCCCGTCTTCGTGTTTAAAAGCTGGACATCTGCTGCCTATTCGGTAAGCAGAGAAACGCCCCCGGGTTGACTCGATAAGTCTTGACGCTTCTTCTGATAGGTTAGATAAGAAATTGTCGTGGAAATAAGGGCCCTGAGAACGTTTCTGGCGGTGGCCGAGACCGGCAGCTTCACCCGGGCCGGGCAGAAACTCAGCGTGAGTCAGTCGGCGGTCAGCCAACAGATCCGGCTGCTGGAAAAGGAGGCGGGCACCGCGCTTTTCTCGCGGCGGGCACGGATCGTGACCCTCACGCAGGCAGGAAATGTTCTGCTTCCCTACGCCCGGCAGATCACCGCAAAGGCGGATGAAGCCGCGGCGGTGATCTCCGATTTCGAGGGCATGGGCCGCGGCCGCGTAGCGATCGGGGCGGGTGGCGCCACCTGCCTGCACGTCCTCCCGCGAATCTTGAGCGAGTTCAGCGAGCGCTTCGGGAAGATCGAGATTCAGGTGACCTCGGGCTTCAGCCTGGAAACCATCGAGAGAACTCTGGATGGCACCGTCGATCTCGGACTGGTGGTGCTGCCGGTCAACACCGACGGGCTCGCAGTCACCGAGCTGGGCCGGGATGAGCTCGTCGCCATCGGACCACGCGGCCACCGGTGGGAGTCGCTGGAACGAATCCGGGCACGCGATTTCGGCGGCGAACAGGTCGTATTCTACAACCGGGCAAGCCGGACATTCGGGATCCTCGAGCGCTTTCTGCTCGAGGAGGGCGTCTTTCCCCGCCTCGGCATGCAGATCAACGATCTGGAGGCGGTCAAGAAGATGGTCGAGGTCGGGCTCGGGGTGTCCCTGGTCGCGGCCTGGACAGTCCGCCGCGAAGTGGAGGAAGGCGTATTGATCTCGCGGCCGCTCGCTCCGCGCGCCCTGTACCGGAGTTGGGGACTGGTGAGGCGCGCCAACGAGACGCCTTCGGCGTCACAGAAAGCCTTTATCGAGATCTGCCGGAGCCGCTTCGGAGTGTTGGTGCGGTCTGACTGAAGCCGCCGTACGGCGGGAGACCACGCGGGAAAACCGGATGTTCAGTCGCGCAGGAGGATGTCTGCGCCGAGTCTCATTTTCTCGAGCATCCGTCGCAGCGCCGCGCTCTGCCCGACCGCCTTGCGGAGCCGGACGATGGCTTTGCGCTGTAAGCGGTACCGATCGAGCTTCTTCGACTTCGGTTTCGCACCCGCGGCCCCGGCCTCCTCGAGCGGCTGCCAGATCGTCTCCAGTGGATGGCCCCAGATCGCCAGGTCTTCCGGGTCGAGCCGGTCGATAATGTTTCGACAAAGCTCGAGCCGGGCGGGATCCGCGGCGATCTCTCCAGCCCATTTGTGAATCGAAGCAGTTGTCGGTCGCGAGTGCTTCGCGACGCCTATCGGATCGCCGAGGCCTTTCCCGGAGTATTCGTGTTTGCCGTAATCGACCGCGTCGCTCGACTCATCGTCCAGCCCGAGGAAATCGAAAACCTCCGACAGCACCGGGGCAGGATCCTCGACCAGCTTCTCGTATACCACGTGGTACAGCGGGGTCTTCGCCTCGCGGATGAACTTCGCGATCGCCGGCACGTAACGCTCGCAGATCGGGTTGTAGTCGTGAGCAGCCTGATAATCGCTGTCGAAGAAAGACTCTGCGAACGAGCTGAAAATGGCCAGCGGGTGGCGCGTGAGAACAACATAGCGCGCCTGCGGGTAGATCCGCGCCATGAAATCGAGGATCAGCGAGTACGCCGGAGTCTTGTCGAGAAACAGGTCCTTGCCCGGATGAGCACCGAGGTAACGAAGGTAGAGCGTGTCCGCATAGGCTCGGCAGGCGTCGATGTAATCCTGCTCGCCTCCCGGCATCTCAGCGACGAATTCCTTCATCGACTCGGCGGCGAGGATCGCGTCGTACGGGGCCTTTTCAACCTTTTCGTAGTAGCCGAGGTGAGCCAGCGGCGTCAGCATATGCGGTTCGCCGCGAGTCAGAATACGCGAGTGTGAGCCGATCATCCTCGCCAGCAGGGTCGAACCCGACCGAGGAGAGCCGATAATGAAGAAAACCTTGTCTCTGTTGTTCGAGTCGTCGCTCATTCACTCAGTCTTCCACACACGATCGGCGGCCGGCAGATTCGCGGTCGTCGTTCCTCGTAGGCGCCGCCGCACTACGGATGGCGTCTATCCTATCAGATGCGAAACGGCGTTTTGGCCCCAATTCTTACCCCCGGGCGACTTCGTCCGTGCGCAAAGAAGGCGAAAACGCGAAGCGCCGGCTGACCCGACCGTGTGCTGTCAGCCCGTGCGCGGCGGGACGCGGCCCTCGAGCCATTCCCGCAGGTCGCCGAACACTTCCTCCCGGCAGGTCTCATTGAACATTTCGTGCAGGCCGCCGGGGTAGATTTTGACTGTGCGGTCCGACGCCGCCGCCTGCCCGACGTACGCGGCCGCCCCATCGGCACAGCACAGCGTGTCGCTGTCGCCGTGGATCAGCAGCAGGGGAATATCGATCTCCCCTGCCCTGTCGTTGACCAGAACAACGCCGTCGAAGATCCGGGCGAGAAGGTCGGTGGTGACCCGTTCTCTGAGCACAAGGGGGTCGGTCCTGTAGGAATGCTGGACAGCAGGGTCACTGCTGAGAGCGGCCGCGTCAATCACGCCGGGGGTACCGCCCTGATCGACAATCGGCACGATCGCCGGACTCGACAGCACCAGAAAATCGGGAAGCTCCGCTCGCTCGAGGACGTAGGCGGTGACGATGAGTCCGCCCATGGAATGACCGAGCAGCACCACCGGAGTACCGGCAGCGCGCGCGGCCGCGCGAGCGTGAACGATGGAGAGATCGTCAAGGAAGTGATCGAAGGATTCTACCCAACCCGGTGTACCGCCGGACCTTCCGTGGCCGCGCTGGTCGTAGGACAGAACCCGGAACCCTTCGTGAGCCAGAAAACTGCCGAGCTGCTCGTAGCGACCGGAGTGCTCCCCGAGACCGTGCACGAGCAGAATGACACCCCTGGCAGGGCCGTCCGGCTCCCACGCGCGCTCGAGCAGCTCGGTGCCGTCCGTCCCGTCGAACGTATCTGTGAGACTCTCGATCATCGTCCGGCGACGCGGTTTGACGTCACGCCCTGATCGTATGCGGCCGATTTTCCAGTGCCGGATACCCACCCCCCCTTTTGTGGGCGTCCTCGCAACCACCCGGTCGGGTGCGTGCTCAAAGAACTCTGCACTTCGCATGCTGCACCGTATGCGGGAAGAAACATCGAAACATCGCTCCTTCGCCCGAGATCTGGGGGATACCCGCGGGCGGGAACACGATCGCCGGTGTCGGCCGCGAAAATGTACCCGCCAGGGTTATTGACGTAATCGGCGAATGGTTGCGTCATGAGAAGCGTGAGGCGCATCTCGGAGAGGAGAACAAAGAAATGGTAGAAGCTGTTTGTTTATGTGTTGGATTCATCCTCGTCGGCTCTCTGTTTTCGACGCACTGAGCCTGGCTCGCGCTGGAGGTCTTCGGATCCACCCGAACAGTCACGGTCGCCACCCACGAATCGAGGCCTGAACGAGCCCCTACGCGGTCCCCTCAGTGCAGCGTCGGCCCCTTACCGAAGCGTTTCTTCTGAAGGCGCCGGAACCGCCATCTGTAATACGACCTTTTGATGTCCGACCAGCCCGGCACGGCTCCGAGTCCGAGTCCGCCCTTGCTCCACCACCGCAGGTAGACGTATCCGAAGCCCATCCCACCAAGATGGGCAGCGTAGGCGATTCCCTCGCCGGTCGACTCCATCGCCTGCAGAAGCTCGGCGACGATCAGGAACACGATCACATGCCGCACGCGGACCGGGAAAAGGAACGCAAGAAGGACGACGCGGTTTGGAAACCACATCCCGTATGCCATCAGAACGCCGTAAATCGCGCCCGAAGCGCCGACGGTTGCCGTCGCGCTGCCGAAACGAACCAGGGCGTAGATGATCCCGCCACCGACGCCGCACAGGAAGTAGTAGCGCAGGAAGAAACGCCGCCCCCAACGCTGCTCGAGCTCTGAGCCGAACATCCAGAGCATGAGCATATTGATCAGCAGGTGGAGGACACCGCCGTGCAGGAACTGGTAGGTGAACAGGCGCCAGATCTGAAGGCTTTCGAGGCGCGCAGGGATGAGTGCGAAAAGCTCGATCAGCGGATCCCGACCCAGCGGGCCATCCCCGCGCAGCAGCAGCTGCAACACGTAGACGGCGATATTCGCGATGACGAGAGCTTTGACCGCAGGCGGCACCGGCCCGGCCGGCCCCAGATGGACCCCGGAGCCGCCGGGCAGTCCGTACCTGTATCTATCGTCCATAGGCTTCGCGGCCTGCCGGCAAGCCCGACGTCAGAGGTAGGTCAGCCAGTGCGAGTACTCCTCGCGACGGCCCTTGATAACGGCGAAATACTCGTCCTGAACGGCCCGTGTAATCGGACCCGGCTTGCCCTCCCCGATCTGACGATCGTCGAGTGACCGTATCGGCGTGATCTCGGCAGCAGTACCGGTGAAGAACGCCTCATCCGCGATGTAGACTTCATCGCGCGTAAATCGTTCCTCGACGACCTCATGCCCTGCCTTGCGCAGCAGTTCGATCGCCGAGTTCCGCGTCACCCCCTCGAGCACTGTGGCGATCGGAGGAGTCTTGACGCGGCCATTGCGGACGATGAAGAGATTCTCTCCACATCCCTCGGCAGCGTAGCCGTCGACATCGAGCATGAGAGATTCATCGTATCCGGCGCTGCGCGCCTCGAGGCTGGCGAGGATCGAGTTGACGTAGTGACCTACGGCCTTCGCCTTCGTCATGAAGGTATTGACGTGGTAGCGCTGGAAAGAAGAGGTCCGGACGCGGATGCCGTTCTGCAGCCCGTCGTCCCCCAGATACGAACCCCACGGCCACACCGCCACCGACAGACGGATCGGGTTGCCCGGCGCGGCGAGACCCATCTCCCCGTCGCCGACGAAAAGCAGAGGCCGGATGTAACACGCCTCGAGTTCATTCGCCCGGATTGTATCGAGGCACGCCTTCTCCATGGCCTCGACATCGTACTGTGATTTCATCGCGAGGATGCGCGCGGACTGCCAGAGACGGACGATATGCTCATGAAGACGGAAGACCGCCGAGCGGCCGTCCTCACAGCGGTAGCACCGGATCCCCTCGAACGCGCCGACGCCGTAGTGCAGCGTGTGCGTGAGAACATGCACCTGTGCCTCGTCCCACGGCACGAGCTCGCCGTCCATCCAGATGAACCTGGCTTTGTCCATCTGCAGAGAGCTATACGGCGGCATCCCAAACGTCAACGTAAGCGGCCCGCCGGCACGCAGGCGGGCCGATCCGGCCCGTGTCTCGGCGTCGGCGGTTCAGCATGCCCGGCGTTCGGATTGCCGCGAGAGTCAGGGAGAGTCGGGTCGAGTCAGCGAAAGTCAGCGCGCGTCGGCAAAAGTCAGCGGGACTCGGCGGGGGCAGGAAAACGCTCGGGGCGTCGAAGAAGCGCCCGGTCACTGCCGGGCGGATCGTCACAGCTTGATCTTCAGTGCGGGTGCCGGCCGAAAACCGACCGTCTTGCCGGCCTTGATCTCGATCGGTTCGCCGGTGCGCGGGTTGGTCCCTGTCCTCGGGGCGCGGCTTCTGACGACGAACGTGCCGAAGCCGCTCAGCGCCAGCTTCTGGTCCTCACGGATCCCTCGGGTGATTCCCGCGATTGTCGCTTCTACCGCAGCGGCCGACCCGCGCTTGGTCAGCCCGGTGGCCTCGGCCACCGCGTCAATGAGTTCCTGCTTCGTCATCCCGCCCTCCTCTTGCACCCGCCGTACAGACTCGCCTCGATCGCAGACAGCCTCATACGCCGCCCGCCGATCAATCCGCGATGCAGACACTGACGGCTCGCAATCGCTGCGCGACCGCCTCTTTCGCTTCGACCTGTTTCTGGATTCCGGGTCTCGCTCTGCGGCAATTTCCCGAATAATGCGACGCCCGGAAACACCGCATCCACTCAACATGATGCGGGGCCGAGCGCCCGGCTGTCAACAGTGCGGCCCGGCTCGGCTGTCAAGAACAGAGAAGTGGCTATGGTGTCCGAAGGCAGCGCTCAAACGGCGGCGGCATCCGTGCCGTCGCACTCCAGCGATGGGGACTCGTTGTCCAGGCCCGACTGCGACATCCACGTGGCCATATCGTCCAGGGCCCGGCGCGCCAGCGCCTGCTTGCGGGCCTTGCGAGGCATCTTACGGCCGATCGGCGGGATCAGGCCAAAGTTCGCGTTCATCGGCTGGAACTCTTTGCGCTCCTCGTCCGTCACATACTCGACCAGAGAACCGAGCGCGGTTGTCTGCGGCGGTACGATCGGAGATTCGCCGGCCGTCACACGCGCGACGTTGATCCCGCAAAGAAGACCCGTCGCCGCAGACTCGACGTAGCCCTCCACGCCGACGAGCTGGCCGGCGACGAAAATCGACTCGCAGGTACGCATGTTCAGTGCGCGGGCGAGGATCTGCGGCGAGTTGATGTAGGTGTTGCGATGAAGGCTTCCGAGACGAACGAACTCGACATCCTCGAGACCGGGGATGAGCCGGAACACGCGGCGCTGCTCGGGATACTTCATCTTGGTCTGAAAGCCGACCATGCTGAACAAGCGGCCTTCGGTATCGTCCTGCCGCAGCTGCACCACCGCATGCGCCATCTTTCCGGTCTTCGGATGCTCGAGCCCGACAGGCTTCATCGGACCGAAGCGCAGCGTCTCCCGTCCGCGGCGCGCGATCTCCTCGATCGGCATGCAGCCCTCGAAGTATACGCAGCGCTCGAAAGACTTCAGCGGCATGGACTCTGCGCCGAGGACCTCGTCGACGAAACGCTCGTAGGCGGCCTCGTCGAGCGGGCAGTTGATATAGTCGTCGCCGCCTTTGCCGTATCGAGCAGCGCGATAGGCGATGTCCATATCGATCGATTCCGCCGTCACGATCGGTGAGATCGCGTCGTAGAAGTAGAGGTGACGGTTGCCGACGAAGCGGCTCAGCTCCGCGCTGAGCTGCGGAGAGGTGAGCGGCCCGGTAGCGATCACCACCATTCCCGATTCCGGGATCTCGACGATCTCCTCCCGGACGATCTCGACCCCGTCGAGGTCTTCAACGACCTCACCCACCTGCTGACTGAAGCGCAGACGATCGACCGCGAGGGCCGATCCGGCCGGGACCTTCACCTCGTCGGCGACCCGCATGATCAGCGAGCCGAGCATGCGCATTTCCTGCTTCAGAACACCGACGGCTGTTCCCAGCGAGTTGTCACGGAACGAGTTCGAGCAGACCAGTTCAGCGAGATTATCGGTCGCGTGGGCTTCGGTTCCGCGCACCGGACGCATCTCGTAGAGACGAACGGGCACGCCTCGACGCGCGAGCTGCCAGGCGGCCTCCGAGCCGGCCAGGCCGCCCCCGATCACGGTTACAGGCTTCACGATGGGTTCTGGGTCTCCGCGCTTCCGCCGGCCTTCTCGCCGTCGGGTTGTGCCGCGTCAGGCTGCTCGAGCGCAAAGCCCTCGCCGACCTGCTCGGAGTACTCGCACTCCTCGCGCACGCAACTGCGAACCGTGCCATGCCGTTTGGTCGTCTTCTCGACGACAAACTTCATGTCGCATTCGGGGCAGGGTTGCTCGACCGGCCGGCTCCACGAGGCGAACTTACAGTTCGGATATCGATTGCAACTGTAGAACACTTTGCCACGCCGGGAGATCTTCTGGACCAGCTCACCCTCGCCGCACCCGAGCGGATCCGGTGCGCACGTGATGCCGAGCGGAATCGGCTTGTTGAGCGACTTGACGTTCTTGCACTCCGGATAGTTGCTGCAGCCGAGGAACTTTCCGAACCGGCCGTACTTGTAAGCCATCGGACTGTCGCACTTCTCGCAGACCTCGTCGGTCTCCTCCGGCGCCTCGATCTTGATCTGCCCGCTGTCGTCACGTGCGAAGTTGCAGGTGAACTTGCACTCCGGGTACGCGGGGCAGGCGAGAAACTCTCCGTTACGACCCCACTTGATGACGAGCTTCTTCCCGCACTTCTCGCACGGGATGTCTGTCTCCTGGACCTCGCGCTTGACGTCGCGCATCGACACCGCCGCGCGGTCGAGGTTGGCCTTGAAAGGGTCGTAGAATTTCTGCGTGACCTCGAGCCAGTTGCGGTCACCGGCCTCGACGGCGTCGAGCCCCGACTCGAGCCCGGCGGTAAATTCTTCGTTCAGGATGTCAGGGAAAGATTCCACGAGCAGGTCGGTCACCAGCAGGCCGAGCTCAGTGGGTACGAGCCGTTTCTGCTCGTTCTGCTGTACGTACTCCCGGTCGATGATCGTCGACATGATCGACGCATACGTCGACGGCCGACCGATGCCCTTTTCCTCGAGCACACGAATCAATGAGGCCTGCGTATATCGGGGCGGGGGCTGCGTGGCGTGCTGTGTCGACTCGAGCCCGAGCAGGCGGAGCAGTTGCTCCTCCTCAAGCCGAGGCAGCGCGGTCGAATCGTCGTCGTCATCGGCAGCTTCCCGCGTCTCCTTCGTCTCCTTCGTGTCCTGGTACACGCGAAGGAAGCCGTCGAACAGCAGCACCTGGCCGCTGGCGCGGAAGATACAATCCTCGACCGATATATCCACGGACGTCTGGTCGAACTCGGCCGGTTTCATCTGACTGGCAACGAAGCGGTTCCAGATCAGAGTGTATACCTTGAGCTCGTCGGGCTTGAGGTAGTCGCGGACGGCGCGCGGCGCGTACTCGAGCGAGGTCGGCCGGATCGCCTCGTGCGCGTCCTGGGCGGCCTTCTTCGCCTTGTACGTATTGGGTTTTTCCGGGAGATAATCGGCACCATAGGTCTGGCCGATGTGCGCTCGGGCCGCGTCCACCGCTTCGGGTGAGCTGCGCGTCGAGTCCGTCCTCATGTACGTGATCAGACCGGTGACACCGGCGTCGCCGAGTTCGACTCCCTCATAAAGCCGCTGCGCGATGCTCATGGTTCGCCGCGGCTGGAATCCGTGTCTGCGCGACGCCTCCTGCTGGAGCGTCGATGTGATGAACGGCGGCGCGGCGCGACGCTGCTTGCGCGTACGCTTGATCGCGGAGACCTTCCAGCTCTCGGCTCTCTGCAAACGCTCTACGAGTCCTCGCGCCTGCTCTTCACTCTCGATGTAAAAAGACGACTTCTCGCCGCTCTTCAGGTTCCGCGTGTCGATCTTGTCGTCACCGACCTGATGAAGCCTCGCCTCGAACGCCTTGCCCTCGCCGGGGTCAAGCCGCGCGGTGATGTTCCAGTATTCGACCGTCTCGAACGCACGAATCTCTCGCTCGCGCTCGCAGATCATGCGAACCGCGACCGACTGCACGCGACCGGCAGAAAGCCCGCGTCGTACCTTGTCCCACAGCAGAGGGCTCAGCTGGTAGCCGACCAGCCTGTCGATCACACGGCGCGCCTGCTGGGCCTCGAACTTGTGCGCGTCGATCTCGGTCGGGTTGTCGATCGCGCTGCGAACCGCCGTCTTCGTGATCTCGTTGAAGAGCACGCGATAGACCGTGCCCTTGAAGCTCTTCGGGACGATCTGCTTTGCGATATGGTAGGCGATCGCCTCGCCTTCGCGGTCGGGGTCAGGCCCGAGGTAGACCGCTTCGGTTCCGCTGAGAGCCTTTTTCAGCTCCTGGATGACCTTGCCCTTGCCGTGGATGACCTCGTACTGCGGTTCGAAGTCGTTTTCGACGTCGACGCCGAGTTTGCTCTTGGGCAGATCGACGATGTGCCCCACCGACGCCGCGACCTTGTAGTCGCGCCCGAGGTATTTGCTCAGGGTCTTCGCCTTGGCGGGGGACTCGACCACGACGAGGTTCTTCGCACCTCCAGATCGCTTGCCGGCGGATTTTTTTGCGGCCGTCTTCTTCGCCGCCTTCTTCGAGGCAGTTTTTTTCGCGGCCTTCTTCTTTTCGGCGGTTCTGGTCGCGGCACCCTTCGTCGAAGAGGCCTTTTTCCTCGCCGGCTCTGTCGCCGCCTCTTCAGACGCCGCCTCGATCTCCTGCGCGTTGCCGTTTGATTGGTCGCTTGCCATCTTCCGTCTTCGCTCCGGTCCCGAGGTAGAGGGATTGTCCTGCGACAAAACGTCCCCCGGGAAGCCGCTCCACGAATTCTCCAAGTTCGAGCGCAGTTAGAAACTCCATTATCCGTGCCCCGTCAAGTCCGATAGCTTCGGCAAGCTCTTCCGCACTGCTCCCCGACGGGTCGATCGCGGCCAGCACAGCGGCGGCCTCGGCCCCCGGGAAGGCCTTGTCCCGCGCGGACTTCGGAGCCCGAGGCACGGGCTCTGACACGGGCCGATCAAACCCGCAGGCCGTAAGAACCGACTCGAGCTCCAGCAAGGGGGTCGCACCGTCCCGGATCAGCCGGTTGGTGCCGACCGACACGGGCGAGTCGATTGCGCCGGGCACCGCGAACACCTCGCGCCCCTGCTCACCGGCCAGCCGCGCGCTGATCAGCGACCCGCTGCGCTCGGTCGCCTCGACGATGATCACCACACGGCTCATCCCGGTAATGAGCCTGTTTCGCACCGGGAAAAGGCGGGGCAGCGGCACTGTTCCGGGCGGGGACTCGGAGAGTATGCCCCCCTCACCGGCGATACGGTCGGCCAGGCGTCGCCGGTGGGACGCGTCGACGTGGTCGAGGCCGCCCGCGACGACGGCCACGCTCGCCCCGCGGGATACCGCGGCCTCGTGGGCGGCGCAGTCGATCCCTCGCGCCAACCCGCTGACAACCGTCACGCCGGAGAGCGCGAGGCGCTCGGCGAGGCGACCGGCGACCCGAAGTCCGTAGCGGGACGCACGCCGTGAGCCGACAATCGCGACTGCCGGGCTCTCGGCTCTGTGACAGCTCCCACGTTTATAAAGGACGAGCGGGGGATCGTGGATCTGGCGGAGCAGCGGCGGATACTCAGCCGACGAAAACGCCACCACGTCGATCGCGAGCTGTTCGCAGCGGCGAATTCGCGCGCGCAGCCGCCCGACTTCGTGATCCGTGACGCGGCGAAGCGCGCCGATGCCGGCCTCAGAGAAACCTCGGGCCCTGAGCGCGTCCGTGTCCTCTGTCAGCAATCCCTCTGCCGAACCGGCCCCGGCGGCAGCTTCGGCAAGCTCGCGGGTCGAAGCCCCGCAGACTGCTGCGGCCTCGGTCAGAATCATCCAGGCGAGGACATCTTCCACTCCGGTCTCAATGAACCGGTCAGCCGTCGCCGGGCAATGCCGCAGATTGAATGAGTTACCGCGGACCGCTGAGGAAGTTGTCGAGCAGCTTCTTTCCCTCGACGGTAAGGATCGACTCGGGGTGGAACTGAACGCCTTCGACCGCGAGCTCGCGATGGCGCACCCCCATGATCTCGCCGTCGTCTGTCCACGCGCTGACCTCAAGGCAGTCCGGCAGGCTGTCACGCTCAATGACGAGCGAGTGATATCGTGTCGCCGCAAACTCCTGCGGCAATCCGCTGAAGACACCCTTACCGTCGTGCCGGATCGGCGAGGTCTTGCCATGCATGAGGCTCTGCGCGGGACCGATCTTTCCGCCGAACGCCTGTCCGATGCACTGGTGACCGAGGCAGACCCCGAGCAGCGGGACATGACCGGCCAGTCGCTGAATGACCTCCAGCGAGATCCCGGCGCGGTCGGGGTCACAGGGGCCGGGCGACACGACGACGCCGTCGGGCTTCATCTCCTCGATCTGCCCGACCTCCACCTTGTCGTTGCGGAAAACATGTACGTCCGCCCCGAGCTCGGCCAGGTACTGGACGAGGTTGTAGGTGAACGAGTCGTAGTTATCGACCATGACGAGCTTCTGCGTCATCGGCGGTCAACATATGCCGGACGCGCGGTTGATTCACCTCCCGAGGTCGACCGATCACGCGGCAGTCATTGAGATCCCGTCGCGACCCGAGGTAACGGACCGCGTGCTGGCACACACCTACACCTGCGCCCATGAGGGTGTCGAGACGCGGCTGGTGCGTGTCGAGGCGCGCGTGACGCGCGGGCTGCCCCAGCTGATCATCGTCGGTCTGGCAGATGCCGCGGTTCGTGAGGGCAAAGAACGGGTGAGATCGGCGATCCGCGCTGCGACGGGGGAAAGCCCGGGCAGTGAGCGCATTGTGGTCAACCTCTCGCCGGCGTCAATGCGCAAAGGCGGCGCCGCGTTCGATCTCGCGATCGCGATGGCTCTGCTCGGCGCCCGCGGAGTCTGTGACCCCGAACGGCTGGCAGCGACCGTTTACGCCGGAGAGCTCGGCCTCGATGGTACCGTGCGAGCGGTTCCGGGAACGCTGCCGGCCGCGCTTGCCGCCTCCCGTGCAGGGAAATCGCGGATCGTCGTTCCGAGCACGAACGCTGCCGAAGCCGCGGTTGTCGATGAGATCGAGGTTTACGCCGCCGGGAGTCTCGCAGCCGCAATCGAAATCGAGCAAGGCGGATTCACAGCGGCACCGTCAGCCGCTGACAACCCGGGGTCCGACGCCGGCGTTCGCGGGACCCGGGCGAAGAACTTCGCACAGGTACGCGGGCAGACGATTGCACGTCGCGCGCTCGAGATCGCGGCGGTCGGCAGCCACCACACGCTGATGATCGGTCCACCCGGCTCCGGGAAAACCATGCTCGCGAGCAGGCTGCCCACGATCCTCCCACCGCTTTCGCGCAGCGATGCGATCGAAGCCACCTCCATTCACAGCATCGCCGGGCTCCACGGCTACGGCGCGCTGCTGAGCGATCCGCCGTTTCGATCGCCTCATCATACGACCTCAGGCGCGGGCATGGTCGGCGGCGGGTCGGTCCCTTCACCGGGAGAGGTCAGCCTCGCTCACCGCGGAGTCCTGTTTCTCGACGAGTTACCGGAGTTCGCTCCGTCGGTGCTGAACCACTTGCGGGAACCGCTCGAGGACCGCTGTCTGACGATCAGCCGCGCGACCCGGCGGCTGTGCTTTCCCGCCCACTTCATGCTGGTCGCCGCGATGAACCCCTGCCCCTGCGGCTACCGCGGCACCGAGGTGCGAGAGTGTCGATGCAGCGATCACGCCGTGAGCCGCTATCACTCGCGCGTAAGCGGCCCATTGCTGGACAGGGTCGATCTGTTCATCGAGGTCCCCCGCGTGGAATTCGCCGAGCTTTCCGAGCGCAGACCCGGCGAAAGCTCCGAGACCATTCGTCAGCGCGTCATCGCGGCGCGCCAGGTGCTGACAGAGGCCGGCAAGAATCCGCTACCGACCGACGGCGCGGCACGCGAGCTGCTCGGCCAGGCCGCGTCGAGGCTGAGTCTTTCCGCGCGCGGAGTGCGACGCGTCGAGCGCGTGGCAGCAAGCATTGCGTCGCTCGACGGCCGGGCACAGACCTGCGCGTCCGACATCTCCGAGGCGCTGCAATACAGACCGTCCGCGGAGATGCTCGCGCTTTCTTGACTTCAAACGTTCCGGGGGGATCATGCTGGGGTCGTGCTTCGCGTCGGCAGGGTTACGAAAGCCGTCGTACATCGCAGCTGGTGCCGCATGAAAACCCCGCAGACCACATCGCCAATCCGCCGTCGCTGCGCAGCAGGCCTGATCGCACTGATCGCAGTTGCAGCAACACCGGTCCCCGAGTCGTCGAGCGCGCCGCAGCCCGGCGAGCGTTCTCCTCGCAGCGAAGAGGTCGTCGAGACAACGTTCAAGAGCGTCGACGCGATTGTGGCAGCGCAGTGGGACTTCCCGGCGCAAAGCCCGGCGCCGCTCGTGGTTATCGTACCTACCGGCGGCACGATCGACCGCAACGGCTGGCGGACAGGGCTCGGCGAAGCCCCCGAGCAGGGCATCTACGGAAAGCTCTCGCGCGATCTCGTCAAGAACGGATTCGCGGTCTTCCGCTACGACAAGCCTGGGGCCGGTCGAAGCAGTCGCGGACGCTTCGCGACTGAGCGCTCGAATGCGCTCGAGGCCTATACGCGAGCGGTCGATCATGGACGAATCGACCCGACGAGGGTCTTTCTGCTCGGACACTCGGTCGGCACCGACACCATCGCGGGCATCTACCCGCGCTTCGAGGCGATCACGAAACCGGCAGGGGTGGTGCTGCTCTCCAGCCGGGTGGGCGAGACCGCAAGTCTGCGGATCGACGCACCGACCCTGATCGTCAACGCGAGCGACCCCGACGACAAGACGCTTTACGGCAGCTTCGTGGTCGAGGCACGCGCCCGTGACCACACCCCCCCACTGGAGACCGAGCTTGTGATCGTCGAGGGAGCCGACGGCATCCTGTCACGGCAGGAAAGCGGCGGTGAGGTGAAGCTTTCGCTTGCCCCCCAGGCGCGTGACGCCGTACTGCAATGGCTCATGGAGCACCGCATTCCCGCGGGTACGAGCGCCAGCCGCAGCCGCTGACCGGTTCTCGCGACTCGGCGCTTCGCCTGCGTCCTTGGTGACACGCCCGCAGTCCGCTGGTAGCGTCGAGGTCAGTCGTCCACGAGCGCGCCGGCAGCATCAGACATTCATTCAGAGGCGGCCTGCACGAGGCGCCTCCGCTGCGGATGACCTGCAGGCTCCCCGGGGGGACTTGGGGCAGCGGGTCGAGCGGGTCCCGGAACGGGAATCGTGCCCAGCGACTGGAACGTAGCCGATACTCAATCTCCTTCGATGACATCACGACCGCATCACTGCCCCTGTCACACGTGTTTATCCGCGAACGGGATGCCCCGTCCGCGCACGCGCAGCCGGGGCGTTACCGGGCACCACCGCCTGCGCGCACTTCCGGCCGTGATCGCGTGCGTGGGAGCGATGGTGGCCGGATGCAGTGACGCGCCAAGCGCTTCGGGGGCGGCAGCGGAGAGGGTTTACAAGGTCGAAGTTGCTCCGACCGGCAGGCAGGATGTCAGCGTCCACGTCAACGCGGTCGGCACTGTTTACGCCAGTGCCCAGGCCGAGATCCGGCCGATGGTCGACGGAATTGTCGACGAGATCTTCTACGAGCGCGGCAGCCCGGTCGAACGCGGCCAGATGCTGGTGCGCCTCGACGATCGCAAAGCCGTCGCGCGCGTACAGCTGAGCAAAGCGACGCTCGACAATGCTCGCGCACGGATGAGCGTTGGGGACAGGCACCTCCATCGCGCCCAGCGCCTTTTCGACGAGGAGCTGATCTCGCTCGAGGAGTTCGAGTCCATCGAGGCCGACTCGCTCGCTGCGGCGGCGGCAGTCCGCGAACAGGAGGCCGCCCTCGTCCTCGCAGAGCGCCAGCTCGAGGACTACCACCTGCGTGCGCCGTTCTCCGGTATCGTCGGCGCCCGGCTTGTCGACACAGGGAACTATGTCGAGAGCGGAACGGTACTGGTCGTGCTCATGAAGACGGATCCGGTCGAGATCGATTTCCGGGTACCCGACCGACACCACTTCGAAGTGACCTCCGGCACAGCTATCCGCGTACGCGCGACATCGGACGGCTACACCGCGCCCGGGATGATCACGTTCGTCGATCCGCGGGTCGACCAGAACACCCGAATGATCGGTGCACGCGCAGCGGTGCCGAACGCGGAAAGTCGACTGCGCCATGGCCAGTTTGTCGAAGTATCGGTGCTTGCCGGGGTTCGCGAGCGCCAGCTCGTCGTTCCCGAGCAGGCGATCCTCTACTCGAGCGGGCACACATCCGTTTTCGTTGTCGAGGAAGGCCACGCGCGGCGACGCCGGGTCGAGATCGGGGAACGCCTTCCCCCGAGCGTCGAGATCATCTCGGGACTCGATGAGAGTGCAACAGTCATCGTCGGCGGCCAGCACCGACTTTCCGACGGGGCGGCCGTTGAAATCGTCACGTCCAAGACCGACGGTGCCTGACCCAAGTGTTTCTTCCCCGCCTCTGCATTGAGCGTCCCGTGCTGGCGACCGTCATGTCGCTGGCGCTGATCGTGCTCGGCATCGTCGGCTATTCGCGCCTTCCGGTACGCGAGCTGCCCGACATCGAGTTTCCGATCGTCTCGGTCTCCACGGTACTGCCCGGCGCGAGCCCCGAGGTTGTCGAGACCGAGATCACCGAGATCATAGAAGAAGAACTCAACGGGGTTCAGGGCCTCGACCTGCTCCAGTCGCGCTCGTTCGAACAGGTCAGCAACATCACACTCACATTCGATCTGGATCGCGACATCGACGCGGCCGCGCAGGACGTGCGCGATCGTGTCGCACGCGTGGCCGGGAATCTGCCTGACGACGCCGAGGAGCCACGAGTCACCAAGTACGACGTCAATCGCAGCCCCATCATGTGGATCGCGCTGTACTCCGATACGCGCACTCCATTCGAGACCATGGACGTCGCCGACAAGTTCATCCGGCCGCGGCTCGAGTCCGTCCCCGGCGTGAGCCAGATCCGTGTCGGCGGATCGAACTCCCAGGCAATGCGAATTGAACTCGATCGCGAGCTTCTCGCCGCGTACGGCTTGGCGGTCGGCGATGTGGTCGCGGCGCTGCGCAGTCAGAATGTCGAAGTTCCGGGCGGCCGCGTGGAAGGCGCCTGGCGCGAATTTGTCGTCAAAACCGAGGGGGAGTTCTCGACCCCGTCGGAATTCGAACGGCTGATTGTCCGTTATCGCAACGGCACACCGATCCGCGTGGGCGACGTCGGCAAGGTCCGCCGCGGCTTTGCAAACGAGCGGACGCACGCGAACTTCAACGGCGTCCGCACCACGGGCCTCGGCGTCGTCAAACAAAAAGACGCCAACACACTCGCAGTCGCGCGCGCCACGAAAGAGATTCTTCCGGACATCGCTCGACAGTTGCCCGAGGGTTTCGATCTGCGCGTGGCTTTTGATCAGGCGCCTTTCATCGAACAGTCCGTGCGCGAGGTCCGCGACGCGCTCCTCATCGCCAGCGGTCTCGTGGTCGTCGTGATTTTCGTGTTTCTGCAGTCGGTGCGGACGACGCTCATCCCGAGCATCGCGATGCCCGTGGCGATCGTCGCGACTTTCGGGGCGATCTATTTCCTCGGCTTCACGATCAACAACCTCGTGCTGATGGCGCTCACGCTGGTGGTCGGCGTGGTCGTCGATGACGCGATCATCGTGCTGGAGAACTGTTACCGGCACATGGAACGCGGCGAGAGTCGCCGACAGGCGGCGCGCACAGCCACCGATGAGATCGCCTTCGCGGTCATCTCGACAACCCTCACGCTGGTGGCGGTCTTCGTGCCGATCGCCTTCCTCGGCGGCACCGTCGGGCGCCTCTTCTATGAGTTCGGAATCTCGGTCGTGGTGGCCGTGAGCGTATCGAGTTTCGTTGCGCTCACCCTTACGCCGATGCTCTGCTCTCGCTTCCTGACGATCGGCACCACCGCGGACCGGGCCCATATCTTCGGCCGCATCGCGCGTCGCTTCGACGAGTCGATCTCGAGCATCGCCCGCTCCTACGAGTTGCTGCTCGATCGTGCGCTGTCACGACGCGGGCTGATGATCGGCGGCCTCGCAGCGGCAGTGCTTGCCAGCGTCGCGTTGTTCAACAGCGCCGGCAAGGAGTTCATCCCGCAGGACGACCGCGGCTACTTCAATGTCAGAATCCGGACGCCGGAGGGTTCGACGCTCGCATACCAGGAAAAGTATCAGCGCGCCGTCGAGGGACTGCTTGCAGAGACTCCGGATATCAAGTCGTTCTTCTCGGTCGTGGCGTTTCCCCGCGGCGGGCCGGGAAAGGTCAACGAGGGCGTCATGTTCGTGCGACTCCAGCCGCGTGGAGTCCGCGACCGCCACGTCTCGGAGATCCTCGCCGAGCTGCGCGGCAAGGCGGCGAGCCTGGCGGGTGCCGACGTCTTCTTCTACCAGTTCAATCCACTCGACCGCACCGGCCGCTCAAAGCCGGTCGGCTATGTGATCCAGTATCCCGAGCTCGAAGACCTCGTCAAGCACAGCCAGCGGCTGCGCGATGCGGTCGCAGCCGAAGTCGCCGGGCTGGCGGAGGTCGATATCGACCTCGAGGTCGACAAGCCCGAACTCAACGTAACGATCGACCGGGCGAAGGCGGCCTCTCTGGGGATCTCGGTCGTCGATGTCGCCGATACCCTCAAGATTCTGCTGGGCGGTGATGAAGTCACCCACTACAAGCGCGGCAACGAACGGCACGACGTGATCGTTCAACTCGAGCCCGGCGACCGCTACCGCCCGCGCGATGCCGGTGACATCGGCATCCGGACATCAGACGACCGCATCGTACCGCTGTCGAATATCATATCGGTCAGCGAAGCGGTGGGTCCGAGCACCATCAATCACTTCCAGCGAAAACGCTCGATCGTGCTCGAGGCCGGGCTCGCAGGGATCGACCTCGGGCATGCCCTGGCCCGCATCGACGAGGTCGCGACCGAGATCCTGCCGGAGGGCTTCACCACCTCGCTGACCGGTCAGTCGCGCGAGCACAGCCGCAGCTCACAGGGGCTGGCTTTCACCTTCCTGCTCGCCATCACTTCGATCTATCTCGTCCTTGCCGCGCAGTTCGAGAGCTTCGTCCACCCGCTCACGATCATGCTCGCGCTGCCGCTGGCGACACTCGGAGCGCTGGCCGGCCTTAATCTGATGGACATGAACCTCAGCGTTTATGCCTACATCGGAATCATCATGCTGATGGGGCTGGTGACAAAGAACTCGATCCTGCTGGTCGACTACACCAACCAGCTGCGCGACAGCGGGGTGGACACCCGAACCGCGATCCTCGAGGCGGGCCGAACGCGCCTGCGACCGATTCTGATGACCGCGGTATCGACGATCTTCGGAATCCTGCCGATCGCGATCGGACTCGGACCGGGCGCGGAGGGGCGCAGACCGCTCGGCGTCGCGGTCGTCGCCGGAATGACGACTTCTACGGTCCTGACACTTTTCGTGGTGCCTGTGGTCTACACCATGGTGGACGACGTGCGTGCGCGGGTCCGCCTGCACCGTGAGCGGCGACATGCGGCGGCAGTGCCGCCCGCTGAAGCCGACGTCGACCGCACGGCGGCAGCAGACGCTTCGGATCACTGAGCCGGCGTGGTCCCGCTCCTCGGGCGGAAGAAAACGCGCAGGATCACGTGGAGAGTTCAGGTCAGTCCGACCCGCCGGAGATCACCCCGGGGACCCGGAAACCCTCGCAATTCTTGCGCAGAAATTGCGGTCGAATTGCGTGAAAGCTGTGGATCCCGCGGGTCTGATCGACCCGCGGGATCCCCCGAGTGCGAAAGATCAGCCGAGAACGGCTTCTTTGAAGGACTTGGCCACGGTGAAGGCGGCCTTGGTCCGCGCGGGGATCTGGATCTCCTCACCGGTCTGGGGGTTGCGGCCCGTGCGCGCCTTGGTCTCGCGCTTCTTGAACGTCCCGAGCCCCGGGATTTTCACCGGGTCGCCCGCCTTGACGGACGTCACGACGATATCGACGAGCGACTCGAGAACCTGGTTTGCCTGCTGCTTGTTCAGCTCCGCCGACTCGGCGAGCTTCTCAACGAGTTGTGTCTTGGTCATCTTTTCCCTCCGTCGGGTGGATAATTGCAGTTGGTTATAAGAGAGCCGGAATCGGTGTCAAGCCCGTCCGCGAACCCCGCAGGCCCCCAGGTTGTGCGTAAAATGCAGCTCCGGTTTGGCCCGAAGGCCGGTCAGAGCGGTCAGTGGAAGGCCTCCACGAGCTCGATCAGCCCGAATTCGCGCAGGCAGTGGAACATGTATCCCTTCACTTCCTCAACCGTGTCATAGCGCAGCAGGTCGGCCGCAATGCGCTCAGCGTCGGACATCTTCACGGAGCGGACCAGCTTCTTGATCACGGGCAGATACAGCGGCCCCATGCTCAGCTCATCGAGACCGATACCGAGGAGGAACAGCGTATACGCGGGATTTCCGGCCATCTCGCCGCACATCGACACCGGGCGCCCGGCGTCTCGCGCCGCATCGCAGACCATCTTGATCGACTGAAGCACCGCGGGATGCAGCGGCTCGTACATCGAGGCCACCTTGCGGTTGTCCCGATCGACAGCCAGCGTGTACTGGATCAGATCGTTTGTTCCGATCGAGACGAAATCGACCTCGCGTACGAGCTGCGGGGCGCGCAGGACAGCGGCGGGAACCTCGATCATCACGCCGATCTCCACACCCGGCGGTGTCGAGATCCCGTCAGCGGCCAGGTCAGCCACGCAGTCAGCGTAGATCTCCCGGATACGCCGGATCTCCTCGAGGCTCGTCACCATGGGGAACATGATCCGAAGCGCCGAGCTTCCGCCCGCTCTGAGGATGGCCCTGAGCTGCTCCTGGAAAATGGTCTCGATCTCCAGGGAGATCCGGATCGAGCGCCAGCCGAGGAACGGGTTCTGTTCCCGCTCGCCACGCACATAGGACGGGTATTTATCGGCGCCGATGTCGAGCGTCCGGATCGTCACAGGACGATCCCCCATCCGCTCGATGATGTTGCGGTACAGGGCGACCTGCTCGTCCTCGCTGGGAAAGTCCCGGTAAGACATGAACGGCAACTCGGTGCGGAACAGCCCCACACCTTCGGCCCCGTGCAGGTCAGCGAACTGGAGCTCTCCAAGCAGGCCGACGTTGGCGTTGAGCGCGACCCGGTAACCGTCGATGGTCTCGGCGGGAAGCTTGCGCAGGTCGGCGAGGTCGCGCTGGAGATCCTTGAACTGCCCTTCGAGTCGGCGGTACTCGGTGAGGACATCCTCGGTCGGCTGGATATACACCGCACCGGTATTGCCGTCGACGACGACGTCGTCGCCGTCTTCGCAGGCGTCGAGCAGACCGGCGACGCCGACAACAGTCGGAATCTCCAATGATTTCGCCAGGATGGCTGCGTGCGACGTCACGCCGCCGGAAGCCGTCACAATGCCGCAGAGTCGCGAGTGATCCACAGAGGCGAGATCCGACAGGGTCAGCTCGTCGGCAATGAGGATCGTGTCCTCGTTGAGGTTACGAACCATCGCCTCGAGTCCGAGCAGGTGCCGAAGGATGCGCTGCCCGGCATCGCGCACGTCGACCGCGCGCTCGCGAAGATACGGGTCGGGCAGCCCCTCGAAGCGCTGCACGTATTCGTAGGTGACGTATTTCAGCGCCGACTCGGCGCTGAGGTTCTTGTCAATTTCGGCGTGGACACGTTCGCTGAATGTATGGTCCTCGATGATCATGCGAAGCGCTTCGTAGAGCGCACCGCCGACTTCCGGTACGAGCTCGCGCATGCGAACTCGTGAGACCTCTACCTCCGCGGCGCTGCGCGCGAGCGCGTCATCAAAGCGAGCCTTCTCCAGCGCGGGATCGTCGGTAGTGCGGATCTCGATATGGTCGAGATTCGCCGGTGGTACGACGACGTGCCCGAGGCCGATCCCGAAGCCCGGCGACGCGCCCTGACCGGTGAGACGGCTGCGCCGTTCGGAACCCTCGACAGACCGCTCCCGCTTGCGCTCGGCCTCATACGCCTCGAGCCGGCGGATCGCACGGACCATGCTGCGACGGTAGGTCTCGCGTTCCTCCTCCTCGCGCTGCAAGCGCTCGGCGAGGTGAGCATTGACCAGAATCGCGCGGACATGCCCGGCAACCGCGCGCAGGAGGCTGACTTCGTCATCGCGGAAACGCCGACGCGTCCGGCCCTGGAGAACCAGCACGCCGAGCATCCCGACGGCCTCACCGACGGGAACACCGAGGAAGGCGTGGTAGCGCTCCTCGGACAGCTCGGGGAAAAATTTGAACCGCTCGTGAGCGAGGGCGTCCTCGACGTTCACCGGCTCCTGTCGCTCGGTAACGAGGCCTACCAGCCCTTCGTCCGCGCCCATCGAGATCTTGCCGATCGAGCGGGCCGGCAGGCCGACGGTGGCTGCGAGCCTCAGCGTCTCCGATTCGGGATCGTAGCTGTAGAGTGAGCAGACCTCGCAATCCATGGCTCCGGCGACCAGGCGTACGACGCCCTCGAGCGCCTCCTGATAGTCGTTCGTACGCCCGACCAGAACGGTGATGTCTTCCAGCAGCTTGAGCTGGTTGCGCTCGTCGTTTTCACGAGAGCGAAGGCTTTTTTTCGCGCGCTCTATGGAACTGCCCCCTGGATGCCCGGCCGCAATACTACCAGCTTGTCAGTCGCGCTCAACGCGAAAGATTCGGTGAGCGGCGCAGCACCGGCGCGCCGTCGCGGCGGTCGGCGTCGGCGATCAGCGAACGCACATGGGCGCGTGCATCGCCGACCGCACATTCCACCGACCGGCCCTTCGCGAGCCCGGCGGCCACAGCGCTGGCGAAAGCGCAGCCTGTCCCATGCATTGTCGTACCGGCAATCCGCTCACCCTCGAACCGGCGACAGCCGCTTCGGTCTGCGAGGATATCGACGGGATCGCCGGTCAGATGCCCGCCCTTGACGACGACCGTGCGTGGCCCGAGCCGCTGGATCTCACGCGCAGCGGCCTCTGCATGCTCGGGGGTTTCGATCGTGCCATCGACGAGGAGGCCGGCCTCGGTCGCGTTGCAGGTCACCACCTCGGCAAGAGGAAACAGGCAGCGGGCGACCGAGTGCAACACCCCACCGCTCCCGAGGGCCTCTCCGCCGCCGGCCTGCGCGACGGGATCAACGACCAGAAAAGGTGAATGCCGGGTATCGTCTTGACCGACCCGCGCTGCGCGCAGGCGTTCGATGCGCGAGGCGACCGACTCCACAACCGGAGGGGTCGCGAGCATCCCGCACTTGATCGCCGTCGGCGTCGAGACGGCCAGCAGCGTATCGAGCTGTTCGAGCACGAGCCCCGACTCAACGGGCTCGACGCGGCTGACGCGAGCGCCGTCCTGAACGGTAATCGACGTGATGACCGTAAACGGCATGACCCCGAAAGACTCCAGGGTGCGGATGTCCGCCTGGATACCGGCTCCGCAGCTCGGGTCAGAGCCGCCGATCGCGAGAACTGAAGGGCCTGCAGCGCCCGCAGGCCCTGTTTGGCGCGGAAGCACTGGACCGCCTGGCCGAGTCGGCGCGCTCACCGGCCGCCCGCAGCCGCGACGTCTTCGGCCGCCGCCGTGCATACCGCTGTCAGGGCCTCGATCACCTGCTCGACCTGTTCCGCCGTGAGCGCCGGATGGATCGGCAGCGAGAGCACATCGTCGGCAGCGCGGTCGGCCTCCAGCCGGGGATGCTCCGCCGACCCGATCCCCGGCGCACCCGCATCGCCCCGCTTGCCCGCTTCTTCCGATGCTCCAGAACAGCCTGCGACGAAAGCGAACTCCGAGAAGCAGGGCTGGCGGTGAAGCGCGAGGGGATAGAACACCCGCGTCTCGACGCCGCGCACGGCCAGAGCCTTCACCGCCGCGTCGCGCCCGGTCGCGAACCGGATCGTGTACTGATGCCAGACACTGGCCGGCGGCGCGCAATACAGGGGGCGGCGGACAGATCCGCTCAGCTCCAGTCCGGCCAGACCCTCGTCATAGCGGCGTGCGATCCGGCCGCGGGCCTCGGTCCATGCGTCAATACGCTCGAGCTTCGCGTTGACCATCGCGGCTGAAAGCTCGGCGATGCGCGCGTTGATCCCACACTGCTCGTGCCGATATGCGACCGAGCCTGCTCCGTGATTTCGCAGACTCCGCAACCTGAGCGCGAGCTGCTCGTCGCGTGTCGTCACGGCGCCGCCGTCGCCGGCTCCGCCGACGTTCTTGGTCGGATAAAACGAGAAGCACACCGCCTGCCCGTCGCCGATTCGTCGTGTCCCCGAGGCCGTCCGCGCGCCGATCGCCTGCGCGGCGTCCTCGAGCAGCATCGGCGAGCCGTACTCTTCGAGCAGCGCTTCGAAGTCATGCACCGGCGCCGCGCGCCCGTACAGATGAACCGCGATCACGGCGGCAAGCCGCGCGCCCGTTCGGCGCCCGACCCGGCGCCCGTCCGCGCCGACCGCCGCGAACTCCTCGTCGAGAACACCACACAGCTCACGCTCACCCATCATCAGGGTGATCGGGTCGATGTCGACAAACACCGGGGTCGCGCCCGCGCGAACGACCGAGCCCGCCGTGGAGAAAAACGTGAACGCGGGGACAATAACGGCATCGCCGGGACCGATCCCTGCGGCGAGCAGCGCGAGGTAGATCGCATCGCTGCCCGACGAGCATGCCACCGCGTGTGCACCTGTAAGCGCGCTGAGGCGGGCCTCGAGCTCCTCGGTCTGCGCGCCCGATACGAAGTTCTGCGACGCGAGCACCGCATCGAAGCGCGAGCGGACATCCGGCTCGACATCGGCGAAGGACGCGCCGAGATCATTGAAGGGCACTCGCAAAGGCACCTGGACGGGCGTCGGGTTCGGCACCGCAGTCCCTAATGAAGCCGGTCCGGCCGCGACGACTCTGTTGCGTCGTCGGCATCGAGCGCGAGGCCCGCCGCCGCGAGGATGCGCGCCATCGACTCCCCGGCCGCCCCGCCTGCCGTGATGTGGGCGATACGGTCGTGGCCGGTCGGCTCACGGTTGACAATAACGAGCGGCGCCCCGGCCTGCACAGCAACCTCGGGAACAGCCGCTGCCGGATAGACGACGAGCGATGAACCGATTACCAGCATCAGGTCACAGTCGGCTGCCGCGGCGAAGGCCTCCGCCGTTTCGCGCTCGGGCATCGCCTGGCCGAAAGAGACCGTGGCCGGTTTGACCGGCCCCCCGCAGCTCTCACACATCGGGACATCCTTCCGCCCGGCCGTCAGCTCACGGTGAATTGCCTCGCGGTCGTGAGCCCGGCCGCACGCCGTGCAGCGGGCCTTGAGAGCCGAACCGTGGATCTCGATCGTGCAGTCTTCGCTGCTGCCGGCTCGCTGGTGCAGCCCGTCGACATTCTGCGTGACCAGCTTGCTGAGTTTTCCCTCCCGCTCGATGGCCGCCACCGCACGGTGAGCGGTGTTCGGCTCCGCATCGCGCATGATCGGGTAGGATTCTGTGGCGATTTCCCAGTAAAGCCGCCGAGTGTCGGGTTCGGCGAGGAAACGGTCGTAGGTCAGGCTGGCGGGATCGTAGCGGCTCCAGAGTCCGCCCGGCGATCGAAAATCAGGAATTCCCGATTCGGTCGAAATCCCGGCACCGGTGAGCACGACAACCCGGGAGGCATCTGCCAGCAGTCGGCCGGCGCTCTGGCAGGGATCGGTTTCGGACACGGCGGGAGCCTACAAGAGCAGGCCGGGCCATCCAACCCCGAGCCCGCCGCGCGGCCTCCGCGGCGCTTTCATGTTGAAGTGCGCCACGGCGCTGGCTACGGTGTCGGACTCTGGGGCCTGGATGAGGCGGCTGCGCTGGACTTTCTTTATCGGTTTCCTCGCGTTCGTGGCGTGCGCGGGTGCCGTTTCTTTCACGCTCTACGACCAGTACTGGACGCAGTTGCCGCCGCTGAGCCGTCTGCTGCGCTACGACCCGCCGGTTGCCACCACCGTCTACGCCGACGACGGCCGCATGGTCGGCGAATTCTTTTTCGAAAAGCGTTACCTGACCCCGATCGACGAGATCCCCGAGGTCGCACGGCACGCGTTCGTCGCTGCCGAGGACTCGGAATTCTTCCGCCACAAGGGCGTCGACATCCAGGGCATTCTTCGCGCGTTCATTGCCAATGTTCGCGCGGGCGGGGTCGTCCAGGGCGGCAGCACCATCACCCAACAGGTCGTGAAGGCGCTTCTGCTCACACCCGAGAGGAGCTATCGCCGCAAGCTGCGCGAGGTGATGCTGTCGGTAAAGCTCGAGCGCGAGGCGACCAAAGACGAGATCCTGTTTCTCTATCTCAATCAGATCTACCTCGGCGACGGCAACTACGGCATCGGCGCGGCTTCGCGTTCCTACTTCGGGAAGGAGGTCGATGAACTCGGCGTCGCCGAAGCAGCGCTGCTCGCGGGCTTGCCGAAGGCTCCGAGTCGCTACAGCCCGACCCGCAACCCCGAAGGCGCGATCAAACGACAGCGCTACGTCCTGCAACGGATGCTCGACGAGAACTTCATCACCGCCGAGGAGTATCGCGTCGCGATGCGCAAGGGGTTGTCCATCCTCAAGAAGAAGCAGCGGGCCGAGCCGGGCAGCTACTACGTCGAGTACATCCGCAGACACCTCGTCAACCGCTTCGGTTCGCGCGCCCCCTACTACAAGGGCTTCCGCGTCCACACCGCGATGAACCTCGACCTCCAGAAGCAGGCGGAAGCGGCCGTGCAACGCGGCATCGAGAGCCTCGACGTCGAGCTCGGCTACTGGGGTCCCATCGAGAGCATCACACCGGAGGCCATCGACAAACGGGTAGCCGACGATCGCGATCGCGACGACCTCGCCGATCTCGAAGAGGGCGCGACCTACCCTGCCGTGGTGACCGAATCCGTCCCCGGCCTGGTGACGGTCGCGCTCGGCGATAACGTCTCGGAGATCGACGTTTCGGGGCTGCGCTGGCATCCGAACATCGACAAAGCCGATCGTCGCTTCGATGTCGGCGATATCGTCGAGGTCACACCCGTTTTCGTCGAAGAGGGCGTAACGCTCGGGCTGACCCAGACTCCGCAGATCGCCGCAGCGCTCGTCACGGTCCAACCGTTCACCGGGCACGTCAAAGCCATGGTCGGCGGTTACGACTTCGCCCAGAGCGAGTTCAACCGCGCAATGCAGGCCTATCGCCAGCCGGGCTCATCCTTCAAGCCGCTCGTCTATGCAGCCGCTCTGGACAACGGTTACACACCGGCCAGCGTCGTGATGGACGCACCGATCCAGTTCGTCGACCACGAAACGATCTGGCGCCCGCAGAACTACAGCAAGAAGTTTTACGGCCCGACGACGCTGCGCAAGGCGATCGAGAAGTCCCGCAACGTGGTCACGATCCGCGTCGTTCAGGATCTCGGTATCACCACGGTCGTCGATTATCTGCGACGCTTCGGCTTCCGTCGCTCGATCGGGCGTAACCTGTCGGTCGGTCTGGGAACATCGGAAGTGACACCGCTGGAGCTCGCATCGGCCTACACCGCGTTCGCCAACGGCGGCCGCATGGTCGAGCCGATCTTCATCACGCGGATCGAGGATGCGGCCGGGAACCTCATCGAGGCGACCGAACTCATCGCCACCGACGTGATGTCGCCGCAGACGGCATACCTGATCACCAGCATGCTCGAGGGAGTGGTCCAGAACGGAACCGGCAAACGTGTGAAGGTTCTCAACCGACCGGTCGCCGGTAAGACCGGAACCACCGACGACCAGCACGACGCATGGTTCGTCGGCTATACGCCCGATCTACTGACAACAGTCTGGGTCGGCTACGACGATCACACCCGGACGATGGGCCTGATGGGAACCGGCGGACGCGTGGCCGCACCGTTGTGGCTCAGCTTCATGGAAGAAGCTCTCGACGGAAAACCCGTCGCTCACTTCCAGATGCCGGAGGGGATCGACTGCATGAACGTCGACCCCGAGAGCGGGCTTCGCGCGCGCGCCGACAACCTCGAGGCCTACCTCGAGTGCTTCAAGAGCGGGACCGCGCCGAAAGAGTTCACACCGGTATGGCGTTACGATCCGGAGCTCGGCACGGAGACGCTGGTCACCGACGAACATGTGGCGCCCGCGGTCGTGCCCGCCGGCGACCCCGCCGGCGCTCGGCCTCGCGGCGCCTGGGGACCTCAGAACTTCCAATAAGGCCGCAGCGCGTCCTGCGTGGCGCGACCCCACGAAGTAAGCTCCGCGCCGGCGCACTCGTCGAACGCGGGTGGTTCGCGCAAGCTGTCGAGAACGATCTGCACCGAGGAGCGCAGCGCATCGAGGTCGTAGCCGCCTTCGAGCAGCATGGCGATGCGGCCGTCGCAGCACTCGTCCGCCAGCGAGATCATCGCCGCAGCCATTTGCGCGTAATCGCCGTCCTGCAACCGCATCATGGCGAGCGGATCGTCACGGTGCGCATCGAAGCCTGCCGAAATGAGCACGAACCCCGGGTCGAACCGGCGCGCGACCGGAAGCACCACTTCCCGGTACGCCGCAGCGTACTCCTCACCGCCCCACCCAGCCTGCATCGGCAGGTTCACGGTGCAGCCGGCCGCCTCGCCGCCTCCGACCTCGTCCGGTGCGCCGGTTCCCGGGTAAAACGGATACTGGTGAAGCGAGCAGTACATCACCGAGGGGTCGGCCCAGAAGCTGTGCTGGGTTCCGTTGCCGTGATGAACATCCCAGTCGAGGACCAGCACGCGTTCGATGCCGCGGGTCTCGCGCAGGTGTCGCGCGACCACCGCAACGTTGTTGAAAAGGCAAAAGCCCATGGCGCGGTCCCGCTCCGCGTGATGGCCCGGCGGGCGCAGCGCCGCGAAGCCGTTGTCGAGGTCGCCGCTCAGGATCGCATCGACAAGCTCGATTGCCCCCCCGGCGGCAAGGCTCGCAGCATCGAACGAACCGGCCGAGGCCGATGTATCGGCGTCGAATCGTGTCGACGGCCGGTCGGCGCTGGCGGCAACTTCGCTCATCATCGAAGGCTCGTGGACGCGAGCGATCTCTTCTTCGCTCGCCGCCCGCGCCGCGATCCGCGGCAGATCACGATACGGAGCGGTCGACAGGAGCTCCTCGAGGACCTCCAGCCGCTCCGGTCGCTCGGGGTGCCCGGCTCCGGTCAGGTGCTGGCGAAAGCGCGGGTCGGTGACGATGCCGGTCGTTCTCATTGCGCCCCCATCTGAGCAGAACGGCATCCGGGTTGAAAGCCGGACGCGCGGTCCTTAGCATGGGCCGCGTCACGACCATGTTCGGCATCGGACCCACGGAACTGATCGTTATCCTCGGCATCGCGCTTCTGGTGCTCGGCCCCAAGAGGCTGCCTGAGCTCGCGCGCTCCCTCGGCCGGGGCCTCGCCGAGTTTCGCCGGGCGACCTCCGAAGTGACCGAAGAGTTTCGCAACGCCGGCGTGATGATGGAGGAAGAGTCGCGCAGGGCGGCCAACAAAAAGCACAACCGGCCGCAAAAGCTCGCGCAGGCACCCCACGACGAGAGCGAGACCATCGCGCGCGGTTCGCAGAGCACGCCGTCGGACGACAATGACTCTGCGCGCTCCGCCGACGCCGCTGAACAGGACAGCGACGGCGAAGACGAGGGAAGCGAAAGCGGAGCCGGCCGGAACCGGACGTCAGAGAACCGGACGGCCGAGCCGACAGACGCGGACACAGCTGTCGAAAACGACGCCGACAGCCGGAAGCACTCAAAGAAAGGCGACGACTCGAAATGACCGATGTCGAGATGTCGCTGCCCGCGCATCTCGAAGAGCTGCGCTCGCGACTCATCCGCATGGTGCTCGCGCTCGGGCTCGCGTTCGCCGTCTGCTACCCCAACTCCCAGGCGCTGTTCGTGTTTCTCCTCGAGCCCCTCGAGCGCGCGGCTGCGCCGGACACCGAGGGGTTCGGTCTGATCGGCACCGGTGTCGCGGAGGCTTTCTTCACCCGGCTCAAAGTCAGCTTCGTCGCGGCGCTGTTCCTCTCGCTTCCGGTCATTCTGTATCAGGCGTGGATGTTCGTTCTCCCCGGGCTGAAAGATTACGAGGTTCGATACGGCAGCGGATTCGTCATCGTGGGGACGGTCTTTTTTCTGACCGGTGCTGCGTTCTGCTACGAAATCGTCTTCGCGTTCGGATTCCCGTTCTTCCTCGCTGAGTACCGGAGCATCGGTGTCGACCCGACGATTCGCATCAGCGAATACCTTTCGTTCACATCCAGGCTGCTGCTGGCTTTCGGAATCACCTTCGAAATGCCCGTGGCGGCTTTCTTTCTCGCCCGGGTCGGGGTGATCACCCACTTGACGCTGATCGAGTACGGGCGTTATGCGTTTCTGGCGACCTTCGTTCTTGCCGCGATCCTCACGCCGCCCGACGTCGTCTCCCAGCTTCTGATGGCCGGCCCACTGCTCCTGCTCTACGGACTCTCGATCGGAGTCGCCTACGTCTTCCGGCGACGCTGATCGATCTCCGCGGCACCGACATCCTCACCCGCGAGCACCACCTCGAGATCCGCGATCCGCTCTTCGGTCGCCGGCTCGAAGATCAGCCCTGCAGTCTCCTCGAGCTCGAGCAGAACCGCGCGCGCGACATCGGCGAAATCCGGTACGACCATGGCCACCATCAGCACGGTGCCGTCGGCGTATGCAGGGTCATGGGATCGGCAGATCCCCACACTCTCGTAAGACTCCATGACCGACATCACGTAGGCCACGCTCACCGTCGGGACCGTGAAGAAAATCAAATGAACGCCGAGCTTCGAATGCACGACTGCAAGCGCCTCGAGAAGTCGATCGTGACTCAATGGAACATCCCCGCGATGTCGAAATGCAGACGCATCCTCTGCTCGCAGAAGCCGCACTCGATGCCGAGAACGCGCAGCCGTCGCCCCTTCTGCTCGCTCGAACTCTCACCGCGTACGGAATAGCGGCCGCCGCACGGACAGCGTCTGCGCCGGACCTCCCGGTCGATCTCCTCGAAGTCGGAAACCACGATCGCATTTTCCGGCCGCGCACCCGGCAAGGCGAGCATCGCGCGCCGCAGCCGCACTCGTCGCCACGCACGCCGCCCGCTGAAGCCGAGCGCGACCAGCAACGCGAATGTGAGCAGTGCCCCGATCATCTCGGGTGATCTCCGCCGATCAGCGGAAGAAATAGTCCTTGAGCTTCGGCAGCTCGGAGTCAATCTGCGCCCCCGGGGCGTGCGGCATGAACGGCCCCGGGCCGACACCCGCACGCGACGCGGCGAGCGCGTAGCCGAGGCCGTCGCCGACATCGACGATGAGTCTGTCGGTTTTGCCGAGGATCTGCAGGGGAACGCGGAGCTGGCTCTCAGAGTCGACCAGCTCCCGCAACGCGGGATCGAGATCCGTCAGAGCCGTCGTGAGTTCGGGGCCGACGATCAGATTCCCCGACAGCGCCACCGTGCGATCGAACCCGACGAACCCTTCGGCCTCGAGGCGCGCACGCGACAGATTCGCTGCGAGTGAACGGACAGCGAGCCCGTCCTCACGGGTCTCGAAATCGAAGGCGAAGCGGCGAAACGCAGTCGTCTTCTCGGCCATCGCGCTCGGATACGCAGCCGCGAGATCCTTGACTGCCTCCGGTTTTCCGAGCGTCTCCAGCACGGATGTGAGCACGGCACGGATCAATCCGGTCCCGCTGATTTCACCGCGGTGCAGACCGATCCGGCCGATCACCCACGGCCCGCGGCTTTCGTTGTAGCCAAGCTCGTAGATCGAATCCATGCGGCCTTTCACATGAAGCCCCGCACCCGGCACAACATTGGCAGCGAACTGCGCGGCATCGAGATCGTCGAGGTAGCCGCCTCCGTCACCGGTCTCGGTCTCGAGCCTGTAAAGCACGTACAGATCGCCGCTGCCGTCCCATACCTGCTGCTTCCGCTCCACGAAGCGCACTTCATCTTTCCAGTACGTGACCGCGAACGCAGGGTCGGGAATTTTCGCGTTTCCCGCGATCAGCTCCTTGCCCAGGCACGACACGGAAAGCTCCGCGTTGATCGCAAGCACGCTGCCCTGACAGCTCAGCCCCGAGGCGCGCAAGGACACCAGCGGCAGCAGGCCGTCGAAGCTGAACTCCGGGATAACCGTTTTGTGTCTTTGAAGCACCTTGGCCATGGAGCCGGTAATGCGCAGCGTGCTGTCGATCGTGGCCTCCGCTCGCCAGCGTTCGGGGACTCCGAGGTACGACAGTGTCGAGTCGACATCGGCGCCTTCGGTCGTTAGACGCAGGTTCATCTTCCTGTCGCCGGTCGGGTCCATGTATCCGGTCAACTCGAACGGCACGGGCCCCCATTTCAGCCCGCCCCGGTTGATGCGCAGCTGTCTGGGGTAGAGGCGGGTCTCGGCATTGAAAGAAAGAAGTTCCTTGCGACTCGCGAATTCGAAACCGACCGTTCCGGTCGCATCGATCTCCAGCGGTTCCGCAGGCGCGCTCTCGTTGCCGAGATCCCCGACCGGTCCGCGAATCGAGCCTTCCATATCGATCCGGTCCGCGAGCGGGACACCCTCGAAAACTCGAAAGACGTGCGCGAACGCTGCGGGCAGGGTGTTCTCCACCCGGAAGGTAAGAGCGATTTCAGGAGCGCCGTCCGCGTCGCCCGCCGGGGTTATCGAACCGCTTGCTGCAGCGCTCGAGCCCGAACCGAAGCCTCGCGACGTCAGCTCGAATGCAATCGGATCTCCTGCGGCCCGCGCGGGCGCCGTCAGATCGAACTCGACCGCCGTTTCTTCGTCACCGGGAGCGAGCCGACTCATGAACACGGTCGCGTCGTGGAGCACGATCGGGAACCCCTGTTCGCCGGCGACGAGGCCGGCGACGGGCCCGGAGGCGGCGCGCAGGCTCGCCGAGTCGAGCGGCCGACCGGCCCGCAGCTTCGGGTTGAAAACATCGACACGCTGAACGGCGAGTCGGCCGGCAAGCAACGGCCCGATCTTCGGAGTGATTCGCAGGTTCGGAACCTCGACGAGGACCTCACGCTCCGTCTCGCTCTGCTCGCGATTGCCACCCTTGCTCTTGTAGATCTCGATGCCTCTGACATCGAAACCCGGAGGGAACACCGAGACTCCGATCGAGCCGCTGTCGAAACTCGCGCCAACCGATTCAGCGAGCTCCGCTCCACGCTCGCTCGCGGATCGGCTTACTGCCGAGCGAGCCTGCCAAAGGCTGAAGCCCGCCCACGCCACCACCACAGCCAGCCCGATGAGCACCTTACGCATGAGGTTAAAGCCTGCCGCCCCGATCCTGATTCCGCGCCCACGAGCCACCTGACAACTGTCGCCCTTCGTCGTTCGACGTTGACTGGCTCTCGCCGCCGCGGTAGCCGGATAGTAATCGGCGCTGGATCGCCGGGCAACCAATGAACTCGTACGAAAGCATTACGGTGAAAATCGATTCCGGAATCGCGCGGCTGACGCTGAACGACCCGGACCGGCGCAACGCGATGACCCTCTCGATGGGGCGGGAGATCGAGTCCGCGGTCGAATCTCTCAACGCGGAGCAGGACGTCCGCGTGGTCATCGTCAGCGGTGCGGGCAAGTCCTTCAGCGCCGGCGGCTCACTCGCGACGCTGGCACGACAGGCCGGCATGGAGGTCGATGGCGAGGACATGGGCGGCGGCCGGGTGTTCTACAACGCGTTCCTTTCACTGCGCGCGCTGCAGATGCCGACCATCGCGGCGATCAACGGTCACGCCATCGGAGCCGGGCTTTGCTTCGCGCTCGGTTGCGACATGCGCATTGCCCACGAGCGCGCGAAGATGGGGATGACGTTCGTGAAGCTGGGCATTCACCCCGGCATGGCGGCGACCTGGAACCTGCCCCGCCTCATCGGTCCGTCCGCCGCTGCGGAGCTGCTGTACACGGGCCGGATCATCGACGCCACCGAGGCGCTGCGTATCGGCCTGGTCGGCCGCGTTGCCGGTGATGACTTCGCTGAAATTGTCGATTCGACGGCGCGGGAGATCAGCGAGAACGGGCCGGTCGCCCTTCGACTGCTCAAAGAGACGCTCGCCGGCACCGCGGGTCGCACCATCGAGGAAGCAGTCGGTCGTGAGGCCGACGCCCAGCAGCAGACCTTTGAAACCGAGGACGCCCGCGAGGGCATCACGGCAATGATGCAGAAACGCTCTCCGCGCTTCAGCGGACGCTAGGCGGCTCGCCGTCGGAATAGTTACTCACGGACCACACGCCGTCCTGCTGTCGAAGCGTCAACGTCACCAGACGCTCGAACGGCTCGATCCCCGGCGGCCGGATCGTCAGAACGTAAACCATCTGAGCCTTGTCAGCGGTGGCGCGCTCGGTCTCGAGCGCGTAGTTGACGCGCGGCTTGAGCGTGTCCGCCTCGATCTCGACCTCCGAGGTCAGCTCGCGCTCCCGGTCGAGTTTACTCAGCGCCAGCCCGCTGCAGACCTCGCTCGCCGCATCCAGATCGATGTAGACATAGTGTGTGTCCATGAAACGACGGGCGACTCGCTGTGCTTCGCTGCCGCCGCCGCAGCCGGCAAGAAAAAGCGTCGCGAGCATGACACCCACAACCGGAATCCGACCGGCACGAAGACGGGCGAGAACGCCGCCGAGACAGTGTCGTTGAATCGTCATTTCTTGCCGAAGAGCCTCTCGAGTTCAGATCGGGCGCCGTCACCGGCCCCATCGTTTTGCGATCCGGCAGCCCCCTGCTCGCGCGGGGAATGATAGTCACAGAAGTTGGAACGGTCCTTGTCGAGGACGCGCTCGGCCGACGGCTCGCTGCATTCGTTGTACGCGCTCGGATCGTGAAAGCGACAGGTCAGACAGCACTTCAGCGCCGAGGCGCATGCGTCACATACGGCCTCGCGCGGAATCGGGCCATCGAACGTGTGTCGTCGTCCGCACGCATGACAGTGCATGTTTCGCTCGCTCATCGTCTCGCCGACTGCTCCCGGCAGTGTCTTTTCACAAGCCCCTGCCCGATCACCGTCACCGCCCCGCCGGCGCGAACTCGGCCAGCCACTTCCACAGTACGTCGAGCAGCGAATCGAGCGCGCCGGGTTCGTCGAAGCGGTGTCCGACACCGTCGAACAGAGCCAGGCGTGCCCGCTCGCCCGCACAGCGGGCGATGCTGCGGGCGTGTGTCACCGGGACTACTTCATCGGCGGTTCCGTGTGCAACCAGCAGCGGACCTGAGGCCGAATTGACCGCCTCGAGGATATCGATCCGCTCGATGTCCTCGAGGAAGGTTGACCGGATCTCGCCGTCGCGCCACCGCCGCCGGCCGGTCTCACGCCAGCGAGCGAGCGCTGCGTTATCAAGGCCCTCGGTAAAGAGCGAAGCGTCGGCCACCGCCGCGATCGTCGCCACCGCGTCGACGCTGTCCTGCGCCGCCGAGGCTGCCAGCAGAGCCACCGCGCCGCCGAGACTCGAGCCGACCAGGACACGTCGGTCCGGCTCGAACGCGTCGAGAAAGTCGAGAGCGCCAAGGCAGTCGTCGACCTCGCCCGTGATCGTCAGGTCGGCGAAATCACCCTCGGACTCGCCGACATAGGAAAAATCGAACCGCAGCACCGAGTAGCCGTCCGGGAGCGCTCGCTCGACGATCGCGAGCTGCTTGTTGCCCTCGCGCGTCGACTCCATGCCGTGGCAGAGCACCAATACAGTGCCCGGCCGATCGCCGGCGCGGTGAAGGTCGCCTACCAGACGGTTGCCGCGGCGACCGGCGAATTCGACCCGCTCCGCGGCAGGGAAATCCCGGCCCGCTGCGCTGTGATGCGCCGCCACGCGGCATAGTTGATATGATGGGTCCGGCGTGAGCAAGGAGATCGCAAAGGAGCCGGCCGCGCGACTGCTCGAGTCGGTCCCGCCTGAGCAGCGCCGGGAGGTCGGCGCCCTGTTCGAGCGTTATGCGCGGCACCTCGACGCCGAGCTTGGACTGGCGCCGCGAACTCAGCGCGCGTACCTGAGCGACCTCATCCAGTATCTCGTCTTCGTCTTCGAGCGCCCTGCGATCGGCTCCGCGTCCGGCCGCGACGTTCTCGACGCCCATCACATCCGGGCGTTTGTCGCGGACCGGCTTGGCCACTGCAGCCGATCCACGGTCGCCCGCAAGCTGGCATCGCTGCGCTCGTTCAGCGCGTTCGCCACGCGAGAGGGTCCACAGGCGAGCCCGGCCGAGACCGTCAACGCCCCGCGCGTCCCGCAGCAGCTGCCGGTCCACTTCGCTGCCGACGATATCCGCCGCATTCTCACTGCCGTCGACAACGCCGCGCGAACGGCCGAGGGCAAAGGTCGCGGGCTGTGGCTGCGCAACCTTGCGATGCTCGAGCTGCTCTACTCGAGCGGGCTGCGCGCCTCAGAGCTCGTCTCGCTGAACTGGGCCGACCTGATCGGCGACGGCTCCGTCCGTGTCGTCCAAGGCAAAGGCGGCAAACAGCGAATCGTCCCGATTGGAGCCGAGGCGCTCAGTGCGCTGGAGGCCTGTCGCAGCGACTGGACCGGACCGCGCATTGACGAAGAGGCGATGTTCCTCAACCACCGCGGGCGCAGACTGAGCGTTCGCAGCGTCGGCCGCATACTCGACCGCTCGCTGCGCGAGGCCGCCGTGCAGCTGAAAGCCGGACCTCACGCGCTTCGACATTCCTTCGCGACCCATCTGCTGGAGAACGGTGCCGATCTGCGGGCCATCCAGGAGATGCTCGGCCACGCCTCGATCTCGACGACCCAGCGCTACACGCATCTGGATCTGAAGCACCTCGCGTCCGTCTACGACCGCGCCCACCCTCGCTCCTGACGCCGAGCCGCCTGCCGAGGCTCGAACGGGCCTCGACGCCCCGAAAAGATCGCGCCGCGCCGATTCTCCGACTGGCAATGCACTGTCGAATGATCATTATGACAACCGTGATGCATGCGACGACCATCGTCGCCGTGCGCGGACAGGGTCGCGTCGCCATGGCAGGCGACGGCCAGGTAAGCGCCGGTGACACAATCATCAAGGGCAGGGCCCGCAAGGTCCGGCGGCTCTACGGCGGCAAGGTGCTCGGCGGATTCGCCGGCGCCACGGCGGACGCGTTCCGGCTGTTCGAGATGTTCGAAGGAAAGCTGGAGAAACACGGCGGGAACCTGATGCGCTCGGCTGTCGAGCTTGCCAAGGACTGGCGCGGAGACCGGGTGTTGCGCCGGCTCGAGGCCATGATGATCGTTGCCGACCTCGAGACCTCCCTGCTGCTCTCCGGGGTCGGAGACGTGATCGAGCCGGACGACGGCATCCTCGCGATCGGCTCGGGCGGCAACTACGCCCTCGCCGCCGCCCGAACGCTGTCGCGCCACACCGACATGGACCCGGCCACGATCGCGGCCGAAGCGATGCGGATTGCCGGCGAAATCTGCGTCTACACGAACGACAGCGTCACACTCGAGGAGCTGAAATGAGCACGCCGGATAAAGGCTATCCGATGACCCCGCGCGAGATCGTGTCGGAGCTCGATCGCTACATCGTCGGGCAGGCCGACGCCAAACGAGCGGTCGCGATCGCGCTGCGCAATCGCTGGCGCCGCCTGCAGGTCAGCCCTGAGCTGCGCGACGAGATCGCGCCGAAGAATATCATCATGATCGGCCCGACGGGCGTCGGGAAAACCGAAATCTCGCGCCGCCTCGCGCGACTCGCGCAGGCGCCTTTCATCAAAGTCGAGGCGTCACGGTTCACCGAGGTCGGCTACGTCGGCCGAGACGTCGAATCGATCATCCGCGATCTGTCCGAGCTCGCCGTGGACATGGTACGCGAGGAGGAACAGTCCAAGGTTCGCGTTCAGGCCCGCGAGCGCGCCGAGGAGCGCCTCCTCGATCTGCTCTATCAGTCCCCGACGTCGGCGGCGGATGCGGGTATCGGAGAGGATGGACCGGCGACGCCGCCGGAGAACGACGACACGCGCGAAAAGCTGCGCAAGCTGCTGCGTGCGGGAAAGCTCGATGAGCGCGCCGTCGAGCTCGAACCGGCACAGACAGCACCCGGCGGAATGTCGCTCGAGGTCATCACCCCGCAGAATATCGAGGACGCCGGCTTCAACCTCCGCGACGCCCTCAGCAACGTGTTCGGCGGCCGCGACCAGCAGACGCGATCGCGCACGGTCACGGTCGCCGAAGCCATGGAGTTGCTCACCGAGCAGGAGGCCCAGGGCCTGGTCGACCAGGCGAAGGTCACCGAAGAGGCCGTACGCAGGGTCGAGCAGAACGGGATCGTATTCATCGACGAGATCGACAAGATCTGCGGTCGCGAGGCGGCGCAGGGAGCGGACGTGTCGCGCGAGGGCGTGCAGCGAGACCTGCTGCCCATCGTCGAAGGCTCCTCGGTAAAGACACGGCACGGAATGATCCGCACGGACCATATCCTGTTCATCGCCTCGGGCGCCTTCAGCCTGTCGAAACCTTCGGATCTGATCCCCGAGTTCCAGGGGCGCTTCCCGATCCGCGTCGAACTCTCGGCGCTGGAGGTCGGCGACTTCGTCCGTATCCTCACCGAGCCGCAGAACTCGCTCACGCGTCAATACGAGGCGCTTCTGGCGACCGAACGGATCGCGCTCCAGCTCGAGCCCTCGGCAATCGAGGAGATCGCCGCGATCGCCGCCCAGGTGAATTCGACCCTGGAGAACGTCGGGGCCCGCCGTCTGCATACCATCATGGAGCGACTGCTCGACGAGATCTCGTTCCATGCCCCGGAGCGCGCCGGAGAGTCGATCTCGATCGACGCGGCCTACGTTCGCGAAAAGCTCGGGGCGATCTTGGAAGATCAGGACCTGTCGCGCTATATACTCTGACCGCACGTTTACAATTTCGACGGCGGCTGCGAAACCGGTGCCGGGCCACGCCCCTGCGGGGAGCCTGTCGGCGCCGGCTGGAGAGAATCGGTTGAGCGCAAGAATATGGACGAGCTGATCGCCAAAGCCGAGGTGCTGCTCGAGGCGCTTCCTTATATCCGCCGCTTTGCGGGACGCACCGTTGTCATCAAATACGGCGGCAGCGCGATGATCGATGAAGAACTCAAGCTCGGGTTCGCCCACGACATCGTCCTGCTCAACTCACTCGGGCTGCATCCGGTTATCGTCCACGGCGGCGGCCCGCAGATCGGCAAAGCCCTGGCCCGTCTCGGCATCGAGACCCGCTTCATCGACGGCCAGCGTGTCACGGATGACGCGACCATGGAGGTCGTCGAGATGGTTCTCGGCGGACCCGTCAACAAGGGCATCGTCACCAACATCGAACAGCACGGCGGCACCGCTGTCGGGATCAGCGGCAAAGACGGCAACCTGCTTCGTGCGACCAGGCTCGAGGTCGAGGGCGGCGATCTCGGCCGCGTGGGAAAAGTCGACCGCGTCAACCCGCAGGTGATCGAGCGGCTGCGCGAGAGCGGCTTCATCCCCGTGATCGCACCGATCGGCGTAGACGCCAAGGGAAACGGCTACAACATCAACGCGGACATCGCGGCGTCGAAGATCGCGCAGGCCCTCGGCGCCGACAAGTTGATGCTGTTGACCGACGTCGAGGGCATCCTCGACACCTCCGGCACATTGCGAACGAGCGTGACTGTGCGGCAGGCGCGAACCGAGATCAGCAAGGGCGTCGTCAAGGGCGGCATGGTTCCGAAAGTCGAGTGCGCCATCGACGCGCTGGCCGGCGGCGTCGGGCAGGTCCACATCATCGATGGACGCGTCAGTCACGCCGTGCTGCTCGAGATCTTCACGCGCACCGGCGTCGGCACGGAGGTCATTCACAAGACCCGGCCCGAACCGGACGCGCCCGAAGCCGGAGAGTCCGATGTCTGAGGCGACCTCAGACAAAGAAAAGTCCCCGATCGTCTCGGCGACCGAGCGGTACACGGTCGGTAACTACGCGCGTATCCCCATGGCCTTCGTGAGCGGCTGCGGGAGGCGGCTGTACGACGACGCAGGGCGGGCCTATCTCGATATGTTCAGCGGCCTCGCGGTCAGCAGTCTCGGGCACGGCCACGCCGGTCTGGCCAATGCGATCGCCGCGCAGGCGGGCAAGCTGATCCATACATCGAACGTATTCTCGAACGAGCCGTCGGCGCGCCTGGCACGCGAGATGGTCGAGCGAACCTTCGCCGACCGCGTGTTCTTCTGCAACAGCGGAACGGAGGCCAACGAAGCCGCGATCAAGATGGCGCGCAGGCACGGAGGGGAACGCTACGAGATCGTCACCGTCTCGGGCTCTTTCCACGGCCGCACCCTCGGGTCGCTGGCGGCGACCGGACAACCGAGCCTGCGAGAGGGCTTCGGTCCGATGCCGGAAGGGTTCATTCACGTCGAGCGCTGCAATGTCGAAGCGATCGAGGCTGCGGTCGGACCGAAGACGGCCGCCGTGCTCGTCGAGCCGGTGATCGGCGAGGGCGGCATCATCGTTCCTCCCGAAGGCTACCTCGAGAAATTGCGCGAGATCTGCGACCGCGGCGGCTCGCTGCTGATCTTCGACGAAGTCCAGTGCGGCTGGGGACGCAGCGGACAGCTCTATGCGTACATGGAGTTCGGCGTGACGCCGGACGTGCTCTGTTCGGCGAAGGGGCTGGCGGGCGGAATGCCGATCGGTGCCGTGCTCGCCACCGACAGCGCCGCGGCCGAGCTGGTGCCGGGCACACACGGCACGACGTTCGGCGCCAACCCGGTCGCCTGTGCGGCAGCGCTCGCGGTGCTGGAGGCGTTCGATACAGAAGGAGTGCTCGAGAACTGTCGGCGCGCGGGCCAACACCTGGCGGCCGGCCTCGCCGCGCTCGCGCAACGTCGTGAGGACATCGTCGAAGCGCGAGGGGTCGGGCTGATGAGGGGGATGGAGCTCACGCGACCCGGACGGCCCGTGGTCGACGCGGCCCTGTCGATGGGGCTGGTCATGAATGCGACCGCAGGGAACGTTCTGCGATTCCTGCCGCCGCTGACCATCACGACAGAAGAGATCGACGAGGGTCTGGCGATCCTCGAGCGTGCCCTGGAACAGACAGCGACGGAGGAAGGCGGCTGAAGCGGCCGAGCCGGAGACAGGCAAACAATGGACGTCGATACGAAGCGCGATCTGATTACGATCTGGGATCTCACCACCGAGGAGATCCACCACCTTCTGGGGCTGGCAGGCCGGCTGAAGGCGGATATGAAGGCAGGCAGGCCGCATCGCTGGCTGGCGGGCAAGACGATGGCCATGATCTTCGAGAAGCCCAGCCTGCGCACGCGGGTGACCTTCGAGACAGGGATGAATCAGCTCGGCGGCCAGGCCATCTATCTCGGTCCGTCGGACATCCTGCTCGGACGCCGCGAATCCGTCGCCGATATCGGCAAGAACCTCTCGCTGTGGGTCGACATGATTCTGGCGCGCACCTTCCTTCACGACTCGGTGGTCAAGCTGGCCGGCAGCGCCCAGGTGCCCGTGATCAACGGCCTGAGCGATCTGTACCACCCCTGCCAGGTTCTGGCCGATTGCTTCACGCTGACCGAGCTGCGCGATGACCTGCAACCGCTGTCGATCTGCTTTGTCGGCGACGGCAACAACATGGTTCACTCCTGGCTGATCGCGGCGGCGAAGCTCGGGTTCCGGTTTACGCTGGTCTGCCCGGAAGGCTACGAGCCGGATCCGAAGATACTCGCGCAGGCCCAGGAGGCTGCATACTCCGAACTACGCGTAACCAACGACCTGATGGAGGGAACCCGCGACGCCGACGTTCTGTACACGGACGTGTGGACGAGCATGGGCCAGGAGCAGGAAGCCGAGGAGCGCAGGAAGATCTTCGCGCCCTACCAGGTCAACCAGAGCGTCGTCGAGAACGCCGCTGACGACGTTATCGTGATGCACTGCCTCCCTGCTCACCGCGGCGAGGAGATCACGGCCGAGGTCATCGACGGACCGCACTCACACATCCTGCCGCAGGCAGAGAACCGACTGCATATCCAGAAGGCGCTCATCGCGTGGCTGCTCAAGGCCCCGCACGCGCTCATCTAGGACGCACGGGCAACGGGAACAGCTGAAGATGAACAAGATCGTCCTCGCCTACAGCGGCGGCCTCGATACCTCGGTGATCCTCAAATGGCTCGTCGAGCAGTACGATTGTGAAGTCGTCGCATATGCGGCCGACGTCGGCCAGGGGGATCTCGAGCTCGACGGCCTTGAAAAGCGCGCGATCGCGACCGGAGCGTGCGACGTGCATATCCGGGATCTGCGCGAAGAGTTCGTCAGAGATTTCGTGTTTCCGATGCTTCGCGCAAGCGCGATCTACGAGGGAACCTACCTGCTCGGTACGTCGATCGCGCGTCCGGTGATCGCCAAGGCCCAGGTGGAGGTCGCTCGCGAGACGGGCGCGGACGGCGTCGCGCACGGCGCCACCGGCAAGGGCAACGATCAGGTGCGCTTCGAGCTCGCGTTCGCGGCGCTCGCCCCCGACCTCGAGATCGTCGCTCCGTGGCGAACCTGGGATCTGACCTCCCGGACCCGGCTCTACGCGTTCGCCGAAAAGCACGGCATCCAGGTACCGGGGACTGCCAAGCGCGGGTACAGCATGGACGCGAACGTCCTGCACACCAGCTACGAGGGCTATGACCTCGAAGACCCGTGGACCGAGCCGTCCGATGACATGTACCTGCGGTCGGTGGCGCCGGAGCAGGCACCCGACACGCCCGAGTACGTCGAGATCGACTACGAGAACGGCGACCCGGTCGCCGGCGCCGGCGACCGACTTTGCGCGTTCGAGCTGCTGTCGAAGCTCAACGAGATCGCCGGACGCAACGGCATCGGGCGCGACGATATCGTCGAGAACCGCTTCGTCGGCATGAAGTCACGCGGCGTTTACGAGACCCCGGGCGGGACCGTCCTCACGATCGCCCACCGGGCGCTCGAGACGCTGTGTCTCGATCGCGAGGTCATGCACCTGCGCGACGGGCTGATTCCGCGCTACGCGGAGATGGTCTACTACGGCTACTGGTTCGCGCCGGAGCGCGAGATGCTTCAGGCCGCGATCGACGAATCGCAGCGCACCGTCTGCGGCACCGTGCGCATGAAGCTCTACAAGGGGCGCGCATCGGTTGCCGGCCGCAAGTCCGAGCTGTCGCTGTACGACCCGGAGCTGGCGACCTTCGAAGATGACTCGGTATACGCGCAAGGCGACGCGACCGGATTCATTCGCCTGAACTCGTTGAGACTGAAAGTACGGACGCTGCTTTCGCAGCGGACGTCAGCAAAGAAGGGAGCCTGAGCACAAACCGTGGCGACCCGAAAAAAGTCAGCCGACACCGGGGCGGGAAACGGCACTCGAAACGACGCCGAGTCGACCAATCGCAGCTGGGGCGGCCGCTTCCAGGAAGCGACCGCCTCCGACGCGCTGGGCTTCACCGCCTCGATCGGCTTCGACATCCGCCTGTATCCGTACGACATCCGTACGAGCATCGCGCATGCGAGGATGCTCGCGTCGACAGGAATCATCAGCGCGAAGGACCGCGACCAGATCGTGCGCGGGCTGCGTGATGTCGAGAAAGAACTCGACGAGGGGGCGTTCGTCCCGACGATCAGCGACGAAGACATCCATATGGCGATCGAGCGGCGCCTGACCGAGAAGATCGGCGCAGTCGGCGCACGCCTGCATGCCGCACGCAGCCGCAACGATCAGGTCGTCACCGACGTGCGGCTTTTCCTCAAGGACGCGATCGCGGCGACGCTGTCGGCGATCGACGATCTGCAATCCGCGCTGGTCTCGCAGGCACAGGCTTATGTCGGAGCGATCATGCCGGGCTACACGCATCTTCAGCGCGCCCAGCCGATTCTGCTCGGACACCATCTCCTCGCCTACCACGACATGCTCGAGCGCGACCGCGGCCGCTTCGAAGATTGCCTCGATCGTGCGGACGTTCTGCCGCTCGGTTCGGGTGCGCTGGCCGGGACAACGCTCGAAATCGACCGTGCGATCGTGGCAGAGGAGCTGGGCTTCGCGCGCGTGGCACAGAACAGCATGGACGCGATCTCGGACCGCGATTTTGTTGCGGAGTATCTGTCCGCCGCTGCGATCCTGATGGCGCACGGCAGCCGGCTTGCCGGCGATATCACCCTGTGGGCGACCAGCGAGTTCGGATTCGTGCGACTTCACGACGCGTATTCGACCGGCAGCTCGATGATGCCGCAGAAGAAAAACCCCGACATCGCCGAACTGGCTCGCGGCAAGACCGGACGCGCGTTCGGAAACCTGATGGGTGTGCTCACCGTGATGAAGGGGCTGCCGCTGGCCTACAACAGCGACCTGCAGGAAGACAAAGAAGCGCTCTTCGACGGCGTCGACACGGCGGTCCGCACGACGACGACGCTCGCGGCACTGCTGCGTTCGCTGACCTTCGATGAGAAGGCGATGCGGGCGGCGGCCGACGACGGCTTCCTGCTCGCGACGGACCTGGCGGAATACCTTGTCGCCCGAGGTGTGCCGTTCCGCGAAGCGCATGAGATCACCGGTGGCATCGTCCTGCACTGCACCGAGCACGGCATCACGCCGGCGGACCTGAGCGCGACGGATCTGGCCCGTTTCTGTGACCGCTTCGAAGAAGATGTCGCAGAGATTCTCACTCCCGAAGCAGCGGTGGACCGGCGCACCTCGCCGGGCGGGACCTCGGGACGAAACCTCAAAGCGCGACTGAAACAGCTCTCGACATCGCCGGGACCCCGACCGTCCGGGGGCGCGAAGAGGCGCAAACGGTGAGGACGCCGGCCGACCCGCCCGCGGACAGCAGCCGGAGCGGACGTCTCCGCCATCGCCTCCGCCATCTGCTCCGTCATCTTCTTTATCTCGTGATCGTCGTGGCGTCGGCGACGCTGACAGCCGCCTGCGGCGTCAAAGGCGCACCACGTCCGGTCGAGGACACGGCAGCCCTCGCCCCGTCCTACCTCAAAGCGCAACGGACGGGCACCGGCGTCGAGCTGCAGTGGTCGCGGCCGAAGGAGTCGGTCGACGGCACGGAGCTGTTCGACCTCATCGGTTTCGATATCGAACGACGCCGGACGGGTACCGGACGCTTCGAGGCGATTCATCGCTTCGCGACCGGCGACACCGACCGGTTGCGACCCAGGCAGTCGTTCCGTTACGACGACGTCAGCGCCGCGGATCTGGCATGGGAATACCGCGTCCGCGCAGTGCTCAGTGACGGCCAGCGCGGGCTCCCCTCACCGATCGCTTCGGTCGCGAGAGTGCCCGCGGCGGCCAAGGACGAGGCACGCTGATGCAGGAAAAAGCGGCCGTTTTTCCAGGTCAGGGGTGCCAGCGCCCGGGTATGGGACGCGATGTCCATCAACTCGAGCCCACCGCGAAAGCGGCTTTCGATGAAGCCTCCGACGCTCTGTCGATCGATGTGGCCGCCCTGTGCTTCGGCCCGGCCGGCGGCGATGAAGCCGCTGCTTGCGGCGACGCGGAGCGGCTCGCGCTGACCGAGTTCGCCCAGCCCGCGATCCTGACCGCGGAGATCGCGCTCTTGCGTTTTCTCCAGTCGCGTGGGTTCGAGTTCGGACCCGTCGGCGGCCACAGCCTCGGCGAATACACAGCCCTTGTCGCCGCCGGCGTGATCCCGCTGGCAGAGGCGGCATCCCTGGTCCGTGCACGCGGACGCCTGATGCAGGAAGCGGTTCCGGTCGGAGAGGGCGGAATGACCGCGCTTGTCGGTCGCAACCTCGACGCCGCGGCAGTCGGGCGATGCGCGCAGGATGCGGATGTGGACATCGCGAACCACAACAGCCCCGACCAGATCGTGCTGAGCGGCCAGCTCGAAGAGCTTGCAGCCGCGTGCGAGGCCGTCCGCGCGCTGCCGGGACACGAGCGTGTTCGTGCGATGCCGCTTCGGGTCTCCGCGCCTTTCCATTCCCGCCACATGAGGCAGGTCGCGGATTCATTGCGGCCGCTGCTCGAGGTTTCCGCGAAGACGTGGGACATGGGCGGCGCCCCGCGTGTACTGTCGAACGCCGATGGCGGCTTCCACGACGGTAGCGCCGAATCGCTGGTCGATGCGCTGTGCCGCCAGGTCGCAGCCCCGGTCCGGTGGCTCGACAACATGCGGGCCCTGTCGGAAGCCGCGAGCGATATCGTGGAGATCGGACCGAGCGCGCCGCTCGGAGCCTTCTTCAAGCGTGAGGGGATTCTCACCTCAGCGGTGACCACCGCCGAGACTGCCGCAGAGGCCGCCGAGGCTGCAAAGGCTGCGAAGGATTCGTCGACGCTCGCGAGCCCGGCCTGAGCCGATCCGACCGATCCCGAAACCTCCCTGCTCTGCGCCACGCGCACGCGGCTAGCTCGCATTGCCGCGTCGACGGAAGTATGTTTCCGCGCTTGTCACGAGGCTCGAAGCTGCCTCCCACGATCGGGAAGACAAAGAACATGACACGTTTCGAACATCGTAACGGAGAACTCCACGCAGAGGACGTACCGGTCTCTCGCATCGCCGAAGAGGTCGGGACGCCATGCTACGTATACAGCCTCGCGGCGCTGCGCGACCACTATCGCGCCTACAAAAAGGGATTCGCGGGAACGCGCCACCTGATCTGTTACTCGGTCAAGGCAAACTCGAACCTCGCCGTCCTGCGCGCGCTCGCCAACGAGGGGAGCGGCTTCGATGTCGTCTCGGGCGGCGAGCTCGCGCGTGTCATCCGCGCCGGCGGCGACCCGGGACAGACCGTGTTCTCCGGCGTGGGGAAGAGACCGGACGAGATTCGCGCCGCGATCGAGGCGGGGATCCTGATGTTCAACGTCGAGTCTCCGGCTGAACTTGATCGAATCAACGCGGTCGCGCTCGAGCTCGGCAAGCGCGCACCGGTCGCATTGCGGATCAATCCCGATGTGGATCCGAAAACGCATCCGTATATTTCCACAGGCCTGAAGACGGCCAAGTTCGGCATCCCCATCGAGCGCGCGCTCGAGGACTACCTGCGCGCACGAGGGATGGAGGGGATCGAGATTGTCGGCGCCGACTGTCATATCGGATCGCAGCTGACATCTTCCGATCCGTTCGTCGAGGCGGTCGGGCGGATGACCCGCCTGATCGACCGGCTCGACGAGGCCGGAATTCCGATTCGTTTCCTCGATATGGGTGGAGGCCTCGGCATCGTCTACGACGACGAGAAGCCGCCGAGTCATACCGAGTACGCCCGCGCGCTCGCAGGCGCCCTCGAAGGCCGTGAGAACCTGACGCTGCTGATCGAGCCGGGACGTTCGATCGCCGGCAACGCCGGGATCCTTCTGACTGAGGTGCTCTACCACAAAGGCAACGACGAGAAGAACTTCGTCGTGGTCGATGCAGCGATGAACGACCTCGCCAGGCCCTCGCTGTACGGCTCGTTCCACGGCGTTGTCCCGGTCCGGCAAGGCTGCGATGAGATACAGGCCGATGTCGTCGGGCCGATCTGCGAGACCGGTGACTTCATCGCACGAGATCGTCCCGTGCCCGCGGCGGCGTCCGGCGATCTGATCGCGGTACTCAGCGCGGGCGCGTACGGCTTTACGATGGCCTCGAACTACAATACGCGGCCGCGCGGCGCCGAGGTTCTCGTTGACGGCGTCCGCTACGACGTGGTGCGGCGGCGGGAGACCGTGGATCAGCTGCTCGAGCTCGAGTCGGTGCCCGCAGGGCTCGAGCGCTGAGAATCGACGCGAGGAATGACGGGTTCGGAACGGGAATGAGATGTCCAGCCTCACACTGACCAAGATTCACGGTTGCGCGAACGACTACCTGTTCGTCGACTGCACGCACAACGCACTGCCTGACGCGGCGAACATCTCGCGAATCGTCTCCGACCGCCGCACCGGAATCGGAAGCGACGGACTGATTCTCGTCTGCCCGTCGGATACAGCCGATTTTCGTATGGAGATGTACAACGCCGACGGCAGCCGCGGGGCGATGTGCGGCAACGGTATCCGCGGACTGGCGAAGTACGTCGCCGATCGCGCGATGGTCAGCGGTGACAGTCTGAGTGTAGAGACCGACTCAGGCACGAAGACGATGGACCTGCTGCGGGCGGCGGGCTCGGTCGAGAAGGTACGGGTCGACATGGGGCCGCCTGTTCTCGACGGACCGGAGATTCCGGTCGACGCCAGGGGGCGTGTCGTCGATTCCCCGCTTCAGGTTGACGGACGCAGTTGGCAGGTCACCTGCGTTTCGATGGGCAACCCGCACTGCGTGACCTTCGATGTCGACCCCGAGGACCTGGATCTGGAAAAGCTCGGACCGCCGTTCGAAACACACCCGTTCTTTCCGGCCGGGGTCAACACGGAATTCGTGCGCGTCGACTCTGCGGATCACCTTACCATGCGGGTCTGGGAACGCGGATCAGGGGAAACGCATGCATGCGGGACCGGCGCATGCGCCGTCGTGGTCGCAGGCGTTCTGACCGGGCGCTGCGAACGCAAAGCAACCGTCGCTCTGCGCGGCGGCGACCTGGAGATCGAATACCGGGCACAGGATGACACCGTCTTGATGACCGGCCCGGCCGTAGAAGTCTTTACGGTGACGATCGACGTCGAGCCGGCCGCGGCCGGCAGGAGCTGATCTGATGTTCGAGGGAACCTACACCGCCCTGGTAACACCGTTTCGCGACGGCGAGATCGATGAGCCCGCGCTGAAGGCGCTGATCGCGGATCAGCTCGCCGCCGGGGTCGACGGCCTCGTCCCGTGCGGCAGCACCGGCGAGTCGGCGACAATGGACCACGCTGAGCACGAACGCGTCATCGAGATGACGGTCGCGGCCGTCGACGGCCGCTGCAAAGTGATCGCCGGGACCGGATCGAACAATACGCGCGAGGCCTGCAAGCTGACCGCGTTCGCAGCACGCGCCGGCGCCGACGCTGCCTTGCTCATCAGCCCCTACTACAACAAGCCCACGCAGCAGGGCCACATTGACCACTACCGTGCGGTGGCCGACGCCGCGGATCTGCCCCTGATCGTCTACAACATCCCGGGGCGCACCGGCGTCAACATGCTGCCCGATACGATTGCAGCGATGGCCGAGTCGCCGAACATCGCAGGAGTGAAAGAAGCCTCGGGCGATCTCGACCAGGTCTCGCGAAACATCGCGGCCACCGACGACGACTTCGAGGTTCTTTCCGGCGACGACAGCCTCCCCCCCCCGATGATGGCTGTCGGAGCGAGCGGCGTGATCTCGGTGACCTCCAACCTGGTGCCCGTGCGCTTTGCCGAGATGGTCTCAGCAGCAGCGGCAGGAGATTTCGCCACAGCGCGCGTGATCCACCACGAGCTGCTTGCGCTGATGGGAGCGCTGTTCTGCGAAACCAACCCGATCCCGATCAAGGCGGCGATGTCGATTGCCGGGCTCGCAGGAGGCATGACCGATGAAGTCCGCCTGCCGCTGACAACGGTCACGCCGGCTTCGCGGACCCTCCTCGAAACCGCGCTGCGCAACGCGGGGGTGATTGACTGATGGCCGACTCTTCATCCGAGAAGGTGGGAATTGTCGTCTGCGGAGCCGCGGGTCGTATGGGCCGGCGGATCATCGCGCTCGCGACCGAGGGCGCAACCGCGACCGTCACCGGCGCCGTCGAGGCAGAGGGTCACCCCGACCTCGGTGCCGACGCGGGCGAGCTCGCCGGGGTCGGCAGGCTCGGCGTCGAGCTCTGCGCGGGCAGCGCGGCAACCGCGCTGGTCCGACCGCCTCACGTCACGATCGACTTCAGCACACCCGAGGGCTCGCTCGCGCGAATGCGCCAGGCTGCGGCCGCCGGCGCGCCGATCGTTATCGGGGCGACCGGATTCAGCCCCGAGCAACGCGAAGAGGCGTTGAGCCTTTCCGAATCGATGCCCACGCTGCTCGCGCCGAATATGAGCCTGGGTGTCAATGTCCTGCTCGACCTGGTCTCGGATGCGATCCGCAGACTCGGGCCCGACTTCGACTGCGAGATCGTCGAACTCCACCACGGACGAAAAAAGGACGCGCCGAGCGGGACCGCCCTGGCGCTGGCGGACTCCGCTGCGCGGGCCGCCGGTCTGGACCCCGACAGCGACCTGGTCCTGGCACGCGAGGGCCTGGTTGGCGAGCGCTCGGATCGGGAGATCGGCGTCGTCGCGCTGCGAGGCGGAGATGCTGCCGGCGAGCATACGGTCATGCTGCTCGGGACCGGAGAGCGCATCGAGCTCACCCACCGGGCCTCGAGTCGCGACTGCTTTGCTGCCGGCGCGGTGCGGGCGGCGGTCTGGCTTTCCGGCCGTCCGGCCGGGATGTACGGAATGCGCGATGTGCTCGGCCTGGGCAGCCGATCCTGAGCCCGACGGCGCGGCGCCCGCAGCCTGAAAGTTCGAGCCGCCGGCGCGGTCTGTGCAGAGCCACACGCGGCCGATTTGCGAGCCGGATCGGCTCTGGCTAATTTTCCCCCGGCTTTACGGACACGACACAGCTCTGCGCGCCGGCGTAGCCGAAGAATCCGGGGGGATTCGAGGCGACCATTTACCTGCCGCAGGCGTGCAAAAGAGCGTACGAGTCCCGACAGGCCCGGTCAGGGGATGCTGAATCAGGGGAAGGTCTCGTGAGCCACACTGCGTATATCGGTGTGGGAACCAATCTGGGCGACCGGATCGCGAATTTCCGTACGGCGGTCGAACGCGTCGGTGAAATCGAGGAGACGCGCGTGACGCGGCAGTCGTCGCTTTACGAGAGCGAGCCCATCGGAAAAGCACGAAACTGGTTTCTGAACGGCGTTCTGGAGATCACGACCGCGCTGGACGCCAAGGCGCTGCTCAAGCAACTTCAGACGATCGAGACCGGCATGGGCCGGAAGAAGACCAAGGCAAAAGCCTCGGTTTCGCGGATCATCGACCTGGACATCCTGCTGTTCGACGGGCAGGTGATCGAGAGCCGCACGCTCAAGGTCCCCCACCCTGAGTTACCGAACCGTCGATTCGTGCTGCTGCCGCTGAGCGAACTCGCGCCGGCGCTGAAGCACCCCGTGTCGGCGGAAACCATATCCACGCTGAGCGTGACCACGTCCGACAAGACACGGGTCATGCTCTTCAAGACCTGACACCGGAGCCCGCAAAATGAAGCTGTTCATCGATACCGCCGAGGTCGAGGAGATCCGGCAGGCCGCCGCATGGGGAATCCTCGACGGCTGCACGACCAACCCGTCCCTCATCGCGAAGAGCGGAAGACGTTTCGAAGACGTGATTGTTGAGATCTGTGAGATCGTCGGCGGACCGGTCAGCGCCGAGGTCGTGAGCACGGACGCCGCAGGAATGGTCGCCGAGGGCCGGCGACTGGCCGAGCTGCATGAGCATGTGGTGGTCAAGTGCCCGATGCTGCCCGAGGGGCTGGCCGCCACACGTGAGCTCGCTGATGACGGGATCCGCGTGAACGTGACACTCGTGTTCCAGCCCGGCCAGGCACTGCTGGCGGCGAAAGCCGGAGCCGCCTACATCAGCCCGTTCGTCGGGCGGCTGGACGACATCGGCGAAAACGGCATGGACACGGTCGCGACGATCGTCGAGATGCTCGAGAGCTACGACTATGGGGCCGAAGTGCTGGTCGCCAGCGTGCGCGGGCCGGGGCATGTAATCGAGGCCGCCCGGATGGGCGCCGATGTAGCGACCTGCCCGTTCAAGGTGCTCCAGCAGCTGCTCAAACATCCACTGACCGACAGCGGCCTGGAGGCCTTCCTCGCCGACTGGGGAAAGGCACGCAAGTAGTCGGATTTACTGGGTTTCCAGGTCGCAGGCCGAGCGAACAGACGCGGCCTGCGACTCGATGCCGTCGAGCCTGATTCTGAACGACTCGACCATACGCTCATCGACTTCCTCAACGCGCGCGCGGTCGAGTTCATCGACAAAGACTTGATACCGGTCCGCGAGGCCCTCGAGGCCGCGGAACGAGTCCGACCCCTCACGCGAGCTGCGGGAGACATCCATGAAGTGGCGGGCACGCTCGAGCGGATAGCGGAGGCGTTCGATGTCGGACGGCGTCAGCGGCCGGGTCCCCTGCGCGAGCTGCGCCTGCGCGTCACTGGCCATGCGGGCCATCAGTGACGCGTGCGTGCGCACCAGATCGTGATAGCGCAGCCAGTAACAGGCCGCGGTACCGGCCAGACCGATGCACAGAATCAGCCCCGCCAGATGAGCCGGCCGCCCTCTCGAAGTCTCGAACAATGTCACTGCGTGATTATAGGCGAACCGCCGACCTTGACCACCGTCGAGCCCCTGCCTACGATGGCAGGCTAACGGTAACCGAAGCTTGAAAGAGCTCCCAAAAGTTTACTTCGAACGCCTGCTCGAAAGCTCGCCCGATATCGTTGTCGCGGCCGACAGCAAAGGGACGATCATTTTCTACAACGACGGCGCAAGAACCGCGCTCGGATTTCAGGCCGGGGACGTTCTCGGCGCTAACGTGGCGTCGTTCTATCCGACACAGGAAGAGGCCCGCAGGGTCATGGCGGCCATGCGATCTCCCGAGCACGGAGGCGAAGGCCAGCTGAAGAACTTCGAGACGGAGTTTCTGAACGCCAAAGGAGAACCGGTGCCGGTCGCCGTCTCGGGCAGCGTCATCCACGACGAGAAAGGACGCGTTCGCGGTTCGATCGGGTTCGCGAAAGATCTCGCCGAGCTGCGTATGCACGATCAGATCGAAACACTCGGGCAGCTCGCGGTCGGACTCGCACATGAGGTCAACAACCCCCTCGAAGCGCTCGTCAACCATGTCGAGCTGCTCGAGCGCTACATCCGCGACAAGGCGAGCGATGAGGACTATCGCGTCGAGCACGAGCGCATCGATGCGATGAAGCGCGAACTTCGCCGCATCCAATCAATTGTAGAACGCGTCGGCGAGATGGCTGCATCCGGAGACTACGGAACGATCGAATATCTGCCCGGCCGGCTGATGACCGACCTCGGCCTCGACGACCCGGCAGCCATCGGCGAAGCCGCTCCCACCGAGCACCGCGGCGCAGCCTCAGGACACCTCCGCGGGAAGACCGTGCTCGTCGTCGACGACGACCCCGACATCTGCTCCTCGATGGCCGCCATCCTTGCAGCCGAGGGCTGCGACATACTGACCTCTCCGTCCGGGGTCGAGGCGCTCAGGCTCATTGCCGGCCGCGACGTCGATATCGTGCTGACCGATGTCTGCATGCCCGACATGGACGGCTATGAACTTTTCGCGGAGATCCGCGACCGCCATCCAGAGCTTCCCGTGGTTCTGATGACCGCCTACTACTACGACAAGGATCACGTCATCAAACGCTCCAAAGCCAGTGGGCTGAGCGACGTCATCTTCAAGAAACCGATCGATCCGACACGCCTGGTCGAGCTCATCGACGCCCGCGTTGGCGGTTGAGCAGCGCGCCGGATAAGGGTTCGGGTTCAGTCACGAGGCACGAACTTTGGCGATCCGAATCAACAAGGTCTACACGCGAACCGGCGACGACGGACTCACCGGAGTGGTCGGTGGCGAGCGCGTCCCCAAAACCAGTCCACGCATCGCCGCCTACGGCGATGTCGACGAACTGAACAGCGTAATCGGTATCGTCAGAGCGGAGCTCGCAGATGTACAGGATGCGGCGGGCGGGCAATCTGCACGCGAGCTCGATACCACGCTCGGGTTCATCCAGCAGGAACTCTTCGATCTCGGCAGTGAACTGGCGACGCCGCCGGAGGCGGAGTACGAGGGTATGATCCGTATGGGCGAAGACCAGGTGACGCGCCTGGAGTCGTTCATCGATGATCTCCAGTCAGAGCTCGAGCCGCTCGAGTCGTTTGTACTCCCCGGCGGCGGAAAAGCAGGAGCGATGCTCCACCTTGCGCGTACGGTCTGCCGCCGAACCGAACGCCTGGTCACCGGACTGGTCCAGGGCGAAGACGCGTCGGTCTGGACGGCCCGTTATCTGAACCGGCTCAGCGACCTTCTGTTCGTACAGGCACGATGGATCGCCGCTCGCACGGGGCATGCGGAGACCCTCTGGCAACACGGGCTGGAGGTGCCCGAGAGGCGCAAAGACGCTCGCGAAAGCGCGAACGGAAAGAACGATGAGTGAGGGGATCTACCTCAAGCAGCTCGAGATCGGCCCCATGGCCAACTACGTTTACCTGATCGGAGATCTGGAAACGCGTGAGGCGATGATCGTCGATCCGGCATGGGACATTCCAGCGATCCTCGACGAACTCGACCGCGACGACATGAAACTGGTCGGCGCGCTCGCCACTCATTTTCACCCCGATCACATCGGCGGCTCAATGATGGGTCATGAGATCCCGGGCGTCCCGGATCTGCTCGCCCAGCGCCCCACAAAGATCTTCATTCACAAGGAAGAGGCCCCGTATGTGAAACAGGTCCTCGGGATGGAGACCAGCGACTTCGTCAAGGTCGATGGTGAGACCACGGTGAATGTGGGACGAATTCCGATTCGTATTCTGCACACGCCTGGCCACACACCGGGTTCGATCTGCTTCCTCGTCGATGGGAACCTGGTCTCGGGCGACACGCTGTTCATCGGTGCCTGCGGCCGCGTGGATCTGCCGGGATCAAGCGCCGAGCAGCTGTACTACAGCCTGACGCAGAAGCTCAAGAAGCTGCCGGACGAAACGGTGTTGTATCCTGGGCACAACTACTCATCGGCGAAGACCAGCACCATCGAGAACGAGAAGCGGACCAACCCGTATATGCGCTTTGAGAGCGTGAACGACTTCCTGCGAACGATGGGGTACTGAGCCGCGCCCGGCAGGCTTTCAAGCCACCCGTTTTGCGCAGGGCCGCTTGCGGTTCCGGACACCTTTCACTCCTTGCCCCCCCTACAGGGTAGCCCGCTGCCGCGGGTGCTTAGCGCACCGCGGCATTGACGACAGCGCTCAAACCCCCCGAAAACGCGAACCCGAGGTCACTACTTATTGACCGCACAAACCGCGACGCTCAATCGGCTTCCTCACTTGACAGAAATCGAGCGGCGCCAGTATTTTCCCCGGGCGTTCGCGCGGCGGCCCGTCTGGACTGCCGACGGACCGGGTCAGAGGCGGAAGCGACTCACGTCGTTGTCCATCCTGCGCTGAAAAGAGATTTTCACAGTTTCGGAACGCCGGTCGGGGCGGAAGCCTCGGGGGATCCCATACTTACCATTAAGGAGAATACAGGTATGAAGGGCAGATCGATTTCTAAGGTCATCGCCATCTGCGGCGCTGTCGCATTCAGCTTCGCAAGCGCCGCCCAGGCGCAGGTGACGGGCGACGACGCCAAGTGCCGCGCCACGATGAACAAGGGCGCAGGCAAGTACGCATCAACGGCGAACAAGGCCGTCATTGGCTGTTTCAAGGACGCCACGAAGGGCAAGAACGCGCTGACAAGCTGTACGGACCCGACGACTGCCGACACCAAGGGCAAGGTTCCCGGTGCGCGACAGAAGCTCGTCGACTCGGCCGCCAAGTGCGCGGCGCTCCCTCCAAGCTATGTGACGTGTCCCTCTCCGGGAACGGTCGGAGCCATCGGCACCACGAGCGACCTCGGAAACTGTCTGGGGGAGGTAGTGGAACCAGCCGCCGGAATCGGCACTGTCGAGACCTTCTGGAACTACATCCTTCGGGCCAACCCGCAGGATGCGATCTGGCAGGACAAGAACGCCAACAAGTGCATCAACTCGATCACCAAGAACGCGGGCAAGCTGTTTGACACCGTCATCAAGACCTGCGGCAAGCTGCAGGCCGGCAGTGACAAAGGCGGCGGCCCTTACGCCTACCAGTACGACGCGACCTGCGACGACAAAGGAAAGATCGGAAAGTCTGTCGTCAAGCTGAACGATGCAATCGCCAAGGCATGCACCCCGGCACCGGCCGGAACCATGACCGCGCTCCAATCGTGCACGACCGACATCTCCGAGCTCGGCAGCTGCATCGCAGCCTCGGCGCGGAAGACGGCGTCGGGCGTCAGCGGTGTTTCTTTCTCGATGCCGGGCGTCTGCCCGGCGTCGGTAACCGTCATCGGCCTCGGAACGGTTCAGGTCCCGGGCGAGAACACAGCCACCAGCCTGAGCGTCGGCCAGAGTGGCCTCGGACACAATGCGGAGCTGCCTGAGGGCTTCAGAGGCGCCGTCAGCCTCAACTGCGCAGCATCAAGCGGCACCTGCGACACCTGCGCAGTCACGGCGTCCTGTGCAGAAGGCAACTGCCGCTGCGAAAACGACCCGACAGTCACGTGCGACGAGCCGTTCGGCCCGGATGCTGACAATTGCGCAGGCAACAACTGCAAACTGTTCTTCGCGGCGCCTCTTCCGCTCTCCGCCGGCGGTGCCTTCACCTGCGTCGTCAACGAAATCCCGAGTGATCTCGTAGGCACGGCCAATATCGGCACCGGTCAGTCGAACACCGCGGTCGCCAACTCGTCGTCGATCTGGATCAACGGCACGCAGAGCCGGCCGTGCCCGGTCTGCGAGGGCGATCCCACGCCGAACGACGGAGTCACGGGCGGAACCTGCAGCGGCGGCCAGCAGAACGGCGGCGCATGCGACGCCAACTTCATCAACCCGGTATTCGGAAACACCAGCTACGACTGCCAGCCGACCAATGGTCAGTCGGTAGCAACGCTGAGCCTGCAGATCGACTTCAGCGATACGGACAAGTCCAAGGCATCCGACGTAGTCTGCACGTCGGGCGATCCCGCAGGCTGCCCGTGTAACGTCTGCAGCAGCGACCCGACGATCCCCTGCGATTCGGACGTTGTCTGTGCAAACGCGGGCGCCGGCACCTGCACCTCGGCCGGACCGGGCGCACCCACGGTGTCGAATGGCTGCGACACGCTTGACTGCGGCGCCGACGGCTTCTGCGCTGATGGAACAAGCACCCTTTCGTGTGACGGATTCACAAAGCAGGGCGGCGGCGGCATTATCGGCTGCACAACGAACGCTGACTGCACGGCCCTCGACGCCGAGTGCCCCGGCGGAAGCTGCGGAAACTGCACACTGCTCGAGCCGCGGGCGTGCTTCCCGAACCCGATCGTCAACGACTCGGGCGTTCCCGCCACCGACGGCGCGATCCTCACAGCGCAGTTCTGCGTGCCACCGAGTGGCACCGGAGTGGATCAGGCAGCTGGAACCCCCGGCGCGGGTGACCTGACCATTCAGTGGGACTTCGTCGGCCTCTGCGACGATGGCTCCACGGTCTACGAGCTCGGAGGCAACAACTGCCCTCCTGCCCCATGATCCCGTAGGACCTGCGGCGAGCCAGAGCGAATCAACACCGATGGTGGGCAGCCTTGTTCTCGAAGGCTGCCCGCCTGAGGTCGATTTGCCTGTCCGAGAGCCCCCATACCCGCCAGCGGGTTTGGGGGCTTTCTTTATCCGCCCGGCTCGCCTAGGTTTCTCCCACCTCGTTTCGCCGTAGGGTGTCTTTTCTGCGCTTTCCGGCAACGACACCACAACAAGGAGTTGTTCCGAAGATGTCGATCCAGACCGACGCCTGGGTGCTGCATGCAGGCGAAAAGGGCGCAAAGCCCGTCCGTACAGAACTCGTCCGCGAGACCTTCGAGATGCCGGCCGCCGGCCCCGACGAGGCGGTATGCTCGCCTCTTTTCGGCTGCCTCGAGGGCAACATGGCCCACGCCGTCCAGCGCAAGCCGATCGACATCTGCGTCGCACGCGGAGAAGAGAAAATCGTGATCGGCAACGCGGGCGTTCTGCGCGTCGAGGAATGCGGCTCGGAGGTAACGACCGTGAAGCCGGGGGAGCTCGCGATCCTGTTCTGCGTCGGCAACCCCGACGAGTACGGCTACCCGCGGCAGATCTTCGGTTACGATACCCCGGGCACGAGCGGTGTCCTCGCCAAAACGACCAAGTTCAACCAGCACTCGTTGATCCCGATTCCCGAGAATTCGAAGTACTCTCCGGAGGAGTGGGCCGCGTTCTCCCTTCGATACGTCACCGCGTGGTCCAACTGGGAGCTGGCATACGGAACGCTTAGACTGCTTCTCGATGAAGAGGAACTCCCGCATCCCGAGGTCTGGGGCTGGGGCGGCGGTGTGACGCTCGGTGAGCTCGCGCTCGCCAAGCACTACGGATGCAATACGGCGCAGATCGCATCGACGGATGACCGCCTCGCGACCATCGAGAAGCTCGGGATCCGGCCTGTCGACCGGCGCGAGTTCATGGACCTGTACTACGACAAGGGCCGCTTCAAGAAGGACGAAGATTACACCGCGCGCTACGGAACGGCGGAGAAGCTCTTCCTTTCGAAGGTCAAGGAGATGACCGACGGCAAGCTCGTCAACATCTTCCTCGATTATGTCGGCGTCCCCGTACTGCGCGCGACGCTCAAGGCTCTGGCTCGTCAGGGCATCCTCGCGACGGCAGGCTGGAAAGCCGGAATGATGATCGAGCTGGTCCGAGCCAGTGAGTGCATCGCACGCCATCAGCACATCAACACGCACTACGCGCGCTACCGCCAGGGTCTCGACGCCGTCGCGTTCGCCGAGAAGAACGGCTGGCTGCCGCCGCTCGACGGCAAGGTCTACGGCTTCGACGAGGTTCCGCAGATGATGAAGGATTACGAGGACGACAAGGTCGGCTGGTTCCCGATCTTCGCGGTCAACGACTAGACCGCAGCGAGGTTTCAGAACATGACTATCAACAAGATCGCCATTCTCGGCGGGGGACAGATGGGCGCCGGAATCACCGAGGCGGCTGCATCACGCGGCGTCGAGGTCGCGCTGATCAAAGCCACCCCCGGATCCTCGGATGCCGCTCGCGCGGGAATCGAGAAGAGCCTCGAGCGCCTGGTCAGCAAGGAGAAGATCAGCTCCGATGACGCCCAGGCGACCATGTCGCGCATCACCTTCACCGATGACCTCAACGCCGCGTCCGGCGCGCAGCTGTTCGTCGAGTCGATCATCGAGGATCTCGAGACGAAACGGAGCAAGTTTGCCGCGGTCGACAAGATCGTCGGCCCGGAGTGCATCCTTGCGAGCAACACGTCAACCCTCGGCATCGCAGACATGCAATCGGCGACCGAGCGCAGCGATCGTTTCGTAGGACTGCATTTCTTCAATCCGGCTACCGTCATGAAGCTCGTCGAGGTCGTGCCGACCGACACGACGAACGCATCGGTGACAGCAGAACTCGTCGAGTTCGTCGAGCGTATCGGCAAGACGCCCGTACTGGTCAAGGATCGTACCGGCTTCATCGTCAATCGGCTTCTGACCCCGTACATGTGCGACGCTATTCGCGCGCTGGAGTCCGGACTGGCCGACATCGCGGGCATCGATACCGCCATGCAGCTCGGTGCCAATCACCCCATGGGGCCGCTGTCGCTGGCCGACTACATCGGCCTCGACATCGTGTGCGCGATGGCTGAGAACCTGCACTCCAGTTTCGGCCACGACTACATGGCTCCGCCTGAGATGCTCAAGAAGCTGGTCGCGGCCGGGAATCTGGGACGCAAGACGAAGCTCGGCTTCTACGACTATTCACAGAGGCCCCAGGTTCCGAACGGCGAACTCGGCTAGGCGGCGGCCCGGATGGAGGCCGCGACTCAGGCATCCGCAGGCGAGACCGAGCGGCCGGTCACCAACCCCGCCGACGGCACCACCGCGGGCGCGGTGCACGTCCATACTCGCGACGAGGTGGCCGCGGCCGTCGTGCGTTGCCGCGAGGCGCAGGCCAGCTGGGCTACTCTGAGCTACAGCCAGCGCGGCCGGCTGCTCAAGCGCTATCGGGATGCATTGCTCGATGCGCGCGACGAGATCACCGACGTCCTGTGCCTGGAGACGGGCAAGCCGCGCGCCGACGCGCTCGGGGTAGAGCTGCTCTACGTCTGCGACGCGATCGGATTCTGGGCGAAACAGGCAGGTCGCTACCTGTCCGACCGCGTGGAGCGACCGCACCTGCTGAGAACCAAACGCGCCTACTCGACCTACAAGCCGCGCGGAGTGATCGGAATGATCACGCCGTGGAACTTTCCGCTGGTCCTGAGTGTCGGCGAGGCGATCCCCGCGCTGATGGCGGGCAACGGTGTCGTCATCAAACCATCGAGCGAGACACCGCTGATCGCCGAGCTCTGCACGCGCATTGCGGACCAATCGGGATTGCCAGCCGGTCTGCTCAGCTGCGTGACCGGAAGCGGCAGAACCGGCGATGATCTGATCGACTTCGTCGACATGATCTCGTTCACGGGAAGCGTCGAGACCGGCCGCAAGATCCAGATCCGCTGCGCCGAGCAGCTCAAGCCCTCGACAATGGAGCTGGGCGGTAAGGACCCGGCGATCGTCTGTCGCGACGCCGACCTCGAACGCGCGGCCAACGGCTGCGTCTGGGGCGGGCTGACCAACGCCGGGCAGGTCTGCATCTCGATCGAACGGATTTATGTCGACGAGCGCGTCTACGATCCGTTTGTCGAGAAGCTTGTCGAGAAGGTCTCGGCCCTGCGTCAGGGACCGCCCGATGCGGACGCGGACATCGGCTGCATGACTTCAGAGTCGCAGCTGCGCGAAGTCGAGGAGCAGGTCGAGGATGCCCGCGAACAGGGCGCGCAGGTTCGCTGCGGTGGGCGCCGCGTCGAGGGTCGCAGCGGGTTCTGGTACGAGCCGACTCTGATCACCGGTGTTACCAGTGAGATGAGGATCATGCGCGAGGAGACCTTCGGACCGGTTCTGTGTGTGCAGAGCGTGAGCGACGAGGCCGAGGCGATCCGCCTGGCCAACGACTCCCCGTTCGGCCTCTCAGCGTCGGTATGGTCGCGTGACAAACAGGGTGCGACCAACATCGCCCGGCGCATCGAGGCCGGCGCAGTCTGCGTGAACGATCATATGGTCCATATGTTGATCCCCGAAGTGCCGATGGGCGGGGTCAAAGAATCCGGCATCGGGCGCCGACACGGGGCGGAGGGAATCCGCAAGTACTGCGATCAGCAGACGCTGGTCGTCGACCGTTTCGGCCTGCGCAGCGAACCGATCTGGTATCCGGCGCCGCGCGGACGCGAGCGGATTTTCCGGCGCATGCTCAACGTGCTCTATCGTTCCGGCTGGCGGAACAAGCTGTTCGGCTGAACAACCGGCGCTGCTTTTCGCAGCGGCGGACACTACTCCAGGCGTCGGGCAGCCTCGCCGAGCCCCGACGCCGCAGCCCGAAGTCGCGTCACCATTTCGCGGACATCATCGGGCCCATCGAGCCAGCGCTCGGGGACAGCCCTCGACCCGAGGTGAGCCCCGCACAACGCGCCCGTCATCGATGCGAGCGACCGGGCACTGCCGCCCAGAGCAGCCGCCGCGGCAACTGCGGAAGGCAGGTCGTCACTGAAGCGAGCGAAGCAGTACGCAGCAGTCACGACCGAACCCAGCGCGGTCTCGCCGTTGCCGAGCTTGTCGATCACACGCCGCGCATCGGGCTCACGTTCGGTCATGCGCGCAGCTTCTTCGTAGCGAACGCGGTACTCCCGCAAAGAGGCCTCGCGCCCGACCGAAATCAGGAACCCTGCCGGTGAGATCTGAAGTCCGTGACTGCCCGCAGCGATCGCAACCGCAAAGGCCTGCATCGCGGCCCCCTCGGCACCGAGCGAATGCTGATGGGTGATCGCTGCGATCTCCTCGGCGGTCCATCGCAGGACATCGACGTCCGCCCCGAAGAGCAGCCCCACCGGTGCGGTTCGCGTCGCGGCTCCGTTGCCGTACGACGAACGCCCGCCACCGCCCGCACCGGCCTCCTGCCAGTCGACACCGCGCCGCAACCTCTCGATCGCCGTCCATGTCGCCTGGCCGTAGCCGCGACCGCGCTGGGCGCCTTCTGAAAGCCGCCGCGCCATATCCGCACCGTCGAACTCGGGCGCGGCGACAAGCCCTTCGGCAACCGCCGCGGACATCTCGGTGGAGGAGCCGTAGGTACCGGGCCTCGCCTCGATAAGGTTCTCCGCAGCCCCGTGACGAGCCACAACGACGGCCGGGGTCAGCCCCTCGCAGAGCGCACCGATGCGGTCCCCGGCGAGCACGCCAAGCAAACAACCCTCGATCTGTTCAGGCTCTTCAAGCAAGGGCGGCGATTATGGCAGAGCCGCAGCCCATGCGATAGAGTGCGGCGCGCCTCGCGATGAAGAAGTTATTGATAACAGGCATCTCCGGCGGCCAGGGTCGCCTTGTCTCGCGCCGTGTGGCCGGCAAGTGGAGCGTCACAGGCGTCGATCGCATCCCCTGGGAGGGCGCACCGGAAGACCTCAGCGTCCACGTCGTCGATCTGCGCAAAAGTAGATTCGATAACGTTTTCCGAGTGGAGAAACCGGACGCGGTCGTACACCTGGCGTTTGTCCGACATTTCCGTGGGGACCCCGAGGTTCGCCACGAGGTCAATGTCGCCGGAACCCAGCGGCTGCTCGAAAACTGCGCAGAGCATGGGGTAAAGCAGCTCGTCGTCCTGTCCAGCTCGTACGTCTACGGAGCCATGCCGGAGAACCCGCGATACATTCGGGAGGGTCACCCGCTCAACGTCTCCAGAACCTTCCCGGAGATTCGCGATCTCGCCGAGGTCGAGGGGCTCGTCGGAACATTCATGTGGCGCTATCCGGAGATTGCGACAGCGATCCTGCGGCCCGTGAACACGCTCGGGTACTACGGACACAGTGCGGTGGGTCGCTACATGAGACTCGAAACGGTGCCGACGGTGATCGGCTTCGACCCCATGATGCAGTTCATTCACGAGGAGGACGTCGCCGAGGCGATCGTAACGACGCTCGACCACAATCTGCGGGGTGTTTATAACGTCGAGGGCCCGGGCGCGGTCCCTCTGACCACGGCGCTCGAGGCGGTAGGGGCCCATACTCTGGCGCTGCCGGATCCGGTCGTGCATTTCACGATCTCCTCACTGTTTCGCCTCGGGCTTTACCAGTTTCCGCCATCCGCGATCGACTTCATCAAGTACGCGTGTACGGTCAGCGGAGAGCGTTTCCGCGAGGCAACGGGGTTCAAACCGCTGTTTTCCCTCGAAGATATTTTCTCGAGCGTGCAACGCTGAGCGGCCGGACCCGTGGTAAGAGCAACGGTCAACGGACGAACGAAATGAGAATCGGCGATCTGATACCCAACCTGCCCGGTCTCGCCGCGCTGCCCGGCGGTGACACGATCGAACGACTTCTGATCGAGGTTGACGAGCGGGTCGACGCCATCCCCTGCTCGCTGAACGAGTACGGTTTCGACCCCTGGGGCTACAGCCCCGACTTCTTCAAGCAGTTCATTCTGCCGAGCGTGGTCATGTACCGGTACTACTTCCGCTGCATCACCAAGGGCGCCCATAACATTCCGGAGGGTCGCTGCCTGCTGATCGGCAATCACGCCGGCCAGGTCGCCTTCGATGGCGCGATGGTCAGCGCGGCGACGATCCTGGAGGCCGAGCCCCCGCGCCTCGCCCGCGCGATGGGTGAGTACTGGCTCGGTACACTCCCCTGGTTCAGCGTTCTTCTCGACCGGATCGGCAGCGCGGTGGGGACCCGACAGACCTGCGCCGATATGCTCCGCGGCGGCGAATGTGTCCTCGCCTTCCCCGAGGGCGTCCGGGGAATGAACAAGGTCTACGCCGACGCCTATCAGCTTCAGGAGTTCGGCCTCGGCTTCATGAGGCTCGCGCTCGAGACCGATACTCCGATTATCCCGTTCTCCGTAGTGGGGTCAGAAGAGCAGGCACCGAGCATCGCCAACCTCGAGCGCATCGGTCGTCTGTTCGGGGCACCCGCTTTCCCGGTCACCCTCACGTGGCCGTGGCTGGGCCCGCTCGGAATGATCCCGCTGCCGACCCGTTATCACATCGAGTTCGGTGAACCGCTCCACTTCGAGGGCGCGGCAAACGACGAAGACGATGTCATCAGTGAGAAAGTACAGCAGGTGAAGGACGTCATTCAGGAGATGCTGCGCACGGGGCTGGCCGAGCGCGAGAGCATCTTTTTCTGACATGGAAACCGGCGGCCGGACTGGACGAAGAATCTTCATCCTCGGTGGCGGCGCCGGGCTCGGCGCCCACCAGGTCGGCGCGCTGAAGTACCTCGAAGAGCAGGGCATCAAACCCGACGTCCTGGTCTGCAGCTCGATCGGCGCCATCAACGGCTGTGTATACGCCAGCGGAGGCGTCATCGGACTGGAAGCCGCGTGGAAAAGCTTCCGCTCGCTGCCGCGCTTTCGACCGTCGCTGCGCGACAATCCGCTCAGCGGCCGCTCGCTGTTCTCGCTGGAAGCGCTCGCTTCCGGCCTTGAAGAACACATGGATTTTCCCAAATTGCTCGAGAGCCGGCTCGACATCGAGATCGTGCTTCTGAACCTCTCGCGCGGGCACGCGCAGATGTGGTCGAACCGGGACTGCCGCGACTGGAAGGAACTGCGCAGCGTCGCGCGCGCCGGTTACTCGATCCCACCTCTGTTCGGTCCGGTCGAGATCCGGCGCGAGCAGTACGTCGACGGCGGGCTGGCATGGAACGTCCCGCTCGATCACGCGATCGTCCGTGACGCCTCGGAGATCTATATCCTCGCCCCGATCGCGAGCCGCCTTCCGTACCGCTCGCGGCTCGGCGGTTTCGTCGATTATGCAGGCAGGCTGATCGATGTGCTTTGGAGAACGATCGGCAACACCGGGCACCTGTACGCGCGCATGCAGGACGGCTGTTACGAGGGGGTGCCGGTCACGATCATCGAGCCGGGCGAGGAGCTGAGCGGCTTCAGTATGCTCGATCTTTTCCACGCGCACCCGGAGAAGTCGTCGCGGATGATCGCCGCAGGATACCGCGATGCGAAACGCGCGTTGGCGCGCCCGTTGCCCGCCGAAAGGCCGTCGCGCGTCAGCCGGGCGTCCTGAGGTCAGGCCCGGGAGCAGCGCCGACAGCAGGCCGGCCCACGGGCTGGCAAGCGGTCATGATTTCTGGGAAGATCCGCCGCCGTGTCCTCTACGAACAGCTTCTCCATCCAGCCCGAAAAAGTCCGCGCCGTGGTCTTCGACCTCGGTGGAGTCCTGATCGAGGGCGGCCCGTCCGAAGTGGTCGCTTTCGGCAGTAGAATCGGACTCGACCCCGAAAAATGGGAGGTCCTGCGACGGGAGATCTTCGGAAACGACAGTCCGTGGGCCCGACTCGAGCGCGGTGAACTCGACTTCGAGCACTTCATCGCAACTTTGAAGGCCCGGCTCGCCGACAACGGCGTAGAGGTGAGCGACGAGGTCGCGCGAACGTTTCTCGGCGATCCGCGACCGCTCGGCGACACCGAAAAGCTGCGACCCGAGATGATCGATGCCGTGCGAAGGTTGAAGTCGGCGGTATCAACGGCGCTGCTTACCAACAACGTTCGGGAGTGGCGAAGCGGCTGGCGTGAGGCGATCGATCTGGACAGCCTGTTCGACGTCGTCATTGACTCCAGTGAAGTCGGCGCCCGCAAGCCGGAGCCGAAGATCTACGAAATCACCCGCGAAAAGCTCGACGTCGAAGCGGGCGAGATCCTCTTCGTCGACGATATAGGCCAGAACCTCAAGGCCGCTCACCGGCTCGGTTGGCAGACCCTGCTGTTCAAGGAGATCGCGCCGACGATCGAGGTCCTCGAAGCGGTGCTCGCCGGCCGATGAGAAGGCTCGCCAGCCAGGTTCGACCGGGTTCGGAAGAGTTCCGCGCGAATGATGCGGCGATGCGAGCGCTGTCCGCCGAGTTGAAACAGCGATTGAAGGCAGCGTCGCGTGGCGGACCGGACCGCGCACGTGAGCTCCACGAGAGCCGGGGCAAGCTGCTTCCTCGCACGCGCGTCGAACGGCTGCTCGACCCCGGCTCCCCGTTCCTCGAGCTGTCGCCGCTGGCGGCGGGCGGCATGTACGACGATCAGGCCCCCGGCGCGTCGATCCTCACCGGGATCGGCACGATCCACGGACGCAAGACGGTGATCGTCGCCAATGACGCGACCGTCAAAGGCGGCACCTACTTCCCGATGACGGTTAAGAAACACCTGCGCGCGCAGGAGATCGCTCTCGAGAATCGGCTGCCGACAATTTACCTCGTCGATTCCGGCGGCGCCTTCCTGCCGATGCAGGACGAGGTGTTCCCGGACCGGGATCACTTCGGTCGCATCTTCTACAACCAGGCCACGATGAGCGCTGCGGGCATCCCACAGATCGCGGTCGTCATGGGCTCGTGTACGGCCGGCGGCGCCTATGTCCCTGCGATGTGCGACGAATCGATTATCGTCCGCGAGCAGGGGACGATCTTCCTCGGCGGCCCGCCTCTGGTCAAAGCGGCCACCGGAGAGGAGGTCAGCGCGGAGGACCTCGGCGGTGGGGACGTCCATACGAGTCGATCCGGTGTGGTCGATCATCTCGCCGAAGACGATATCGATGCCATCCGCATCGCCCGTGAGATCTTCGAGAACCTCCCCGCCGAGAGGACGCCCGCGATCGAACTGACGGAGCCGGAGGCGCCGGCCTATGATGCGGCAGAGCTTTACGGCATCGTGCCGCCCGACAACCGTCGACCGTACGATGTTCGAGAGGTCATCGCGCGGATCGTCGACGGCAGCCGCGTTTCGGAATTCAAAGCGCGCTACGGAACGACGATCGTCACGGCGTTCGCACGTATTCACGGCATTCCGGTCGGAATCGTCGCCAACAACGGCGTGCTGTTCTCCGACTCCGCGTTGAAAGCGACGCACTTCATCGAGATGTGCTCGCAGCGCCACATCCCGCTGGTCTTCCTCCAGAACATCACCGGCTTCATGGTCGGACGCGACTACGAGGCGGGCGGAATCGCCAAGGACGGCGCCAAGATGGTCATGGCCGTGAGTAACGCCCGCGTCCCGAAGGTCACCGTGGTAATCGGCGCGTCCAACGGCGCGGGCAACTACGGGATGTGCGGCCGCGCCTACAGCCCCAGATTCCTGTTCATGTGGCCCAACGCCCGTATCTCGGTCATGGGCGGCGAACAGGCCGCGTCGGTCCTGCTCAGCGTCAAGCAGGCGCAGCTCGAAGCCGCCGGAAAGGCCATGAGCGAAAAAGAGCAGCAGGCCTTTCAGCAGCCGATCCTCGACAAGTACGACCGGGAGGGGAGTCCGTACTACAGCACGGCGCGCGTGTGGGACGACGGTGTGATCGATCCGGTGGATACCCGCGATGTGATCGGACTGTCGCTGGCGTCGACCCTTGCGACCGCGGACGAGCCTTCGCGCTTCGGCGTCTTCCGCATGTAACGGGGAGCGGGGCGCAACGTGTCGGGACAACGTCGAAAGAGCCATGACGGCAAGCCTGCGCGCAAGCCGATTCAGCGGCTGCTGATCGCAAACCGGTCGGAGATCGCGTGCCGGATCATCCGTACGGCGCGCGACATGGGCATCGAGACCGTCGCCGTTTACTCCGAGCCCGACAGGCCAGCGGCGCATGTATCGCTGGCCGATCAGGCGGTCGCGCTCGGCGGCGATTCGCCCGCGACGAGCTATCTGAGCATCGAGAGAGTGATCGACGCAGCCCGGAAGTCGGGTGCCGACGCGGTCCATCCCGGCTACGGCTTCCTCGCCGAAAACTCCGGGTTCGCCGCCGCCTGTTCGGCCGCCGGCCTGACGTTCGTCGGACCCGCCCCGGGGGCGATCGACGCCATGGGCGACAAGATCCGCGCGCGGGAGCTGGCACGCGACTGCAAGCTCCCGCTGGTCCCGGCTGCCGAGCTGACAGGAGATGCGAAGCCCGACGCGAAGGCGGCCTCCGCGCTCGGCTACCCCGTGCTGGTCAAAGCAGCGGCGGGCGGCGGCGGACGCGGCATGCGCATTGTCGAGACAGCAGATGCGCTCGAAGACGCCGTCGCGGCGGCCAGGCGGGAAGCCGCGAGCGCGTTCGGCGACGACCGCGTTTTTCTCGAGAAGTATCTCTCCGAGCCGCATCACATCGAGATTCAGATCTTCGGCGACGGCAACGGCGGCGTCGTTCACCTTGGCGAGCGCGAATGCTCCGTGCAGCGTCGTCACCAGACGATCATCGAAGAGGCCCCCTCACCGATGGTCGGACCGGCGCTGCGCGATCGTATGGGCGAAGCGGCCATACGACTGGCCGGCTCGATGGACTACGCGGGCGCAGGGACCGTCGAGTTCATCGTCGACGGCAGCGGCGATTTCTACTTCCTGGAGATGAACACCCGACTCCAGGTCGAACACGCCGTGACGGAGATGATCACCTCTACGGACCTTGTCCGCTGGCAACTCGAAGTCGCCTCCGGCTCGGGGCTGCCGATTGGAGTCGGCCACACCCCTGCCGGCTCCGGACATGCGATCGAGTGTCGTATCTACGCGGAAGATCCGTCAGCCGGGTTTTTGCCGACTGCGGGGCGGGTCGAGCGCGTCGAACATCCGGCCGGGCCCGGGATACGGGTCGACTCCGCGCTCTACGACGGCTTCGACGTCCCTCTCGAGTACGACCCGATGCTCGCGAAGATCGTCGCGTGGGCGCCCGATCGCGCGCAGGCGATCGAGCGGATGCGCGGAGCGCTGCGCGAGACAGCGATCCTCGGCGTAGGAACCAATGTCGCGTTTCTTCTCGACATCCTGGCTGACCCCTCCTTCCGCGACGGCACCTTCACGACCACCACGGTCGGCGAGCGCTACGCAGACTGGAGGCCCGACCCGAGCGGCCTGTCGATCGCTGCAGCAGCGGCAGCGATCCTCTGCGCCGCAGCCGTGCCACCCGGCGGCGACCGCGCCGCGCGCGGGACGGCCGCCAGCATCACCGATCCGTGGCAAACGCTGGCCGGATGGCGACACGGACGGAGGGCGGAGCCGGCAGAACGAGGCGACGAGGAATAACCCCGGAATGAGCTCGCAATACGAGATCGAGGGCAGGAGGCTGCGGTTGGAGTTGCGATCCGTCGATTCGGGATCGGTTGTGACCGTTGCCAACGACACCGCCGACGAGCGTTCCGACAAGCCTTCCGACGACAGCCTCACACCCGAGATCCGGCTCGAGGGCTTCAGCGTGGATGCGCGCTTCGTAACGCTCCGTATCGGCGGCCGCTCTCACCGCCTGGCCTACCATCGAGACGGGAAGACGCTCAGCATCGCGGTAGACGGCCGTGTCTTCGAGTTCCGGCCGTACGACGAGGACGACGCCCCGGAGGCGGTCGCAGGCGCATTCCAGCGAGAGATCATCTCGCCGATGCCCGGAAAGGTTCTCGAAGTCCTGGTCAGCAGCGGCGACACCGTGGCCGTGGACGCGCCGCTGTTCCTCGTCGAGGCCATGAAGATGGAGCAGACCGTGCGCGCGGCATCGCCGGCGCTTGTCGAGCGAGTCTTCGTCGAGCCGGGGTCCCGCGTCGGCCCCGGGGACACGCTGTGTACGCTCGCTCCTGTCGAAGACTGAAGCCGCCGACAACGCGTCGGTCAGTCGCCGCCGAAGACGGTCCCCACCTCGAGCCCTGCAGCCGCCGCCACCTCGGCTGCCGGCCCTTTTTTGATCGGCGTGTCGCCGCCGACCGCGAGTTTTGTCACGGTCACGAGGCCGTCGGCTGCGGCAACACGCAGGCCGTGGGTATCGATTGAAACCACGGTTCCGGGTGCCGCCGCGACGTCGGTCGCTTCGCCTCCACTGCGCGAACCGTAAAGACGGACAGGCACTGCCTGCCAGCGCGTGAAGGCACCGGGTGCCGGGTCGCAGCCGCGAATCAGGTTGTGAAGCTCTTGGCACGACCGAGTCCAGTCGACACCGGCGTGCTCGTCCTTGCAGAGAGGATCGTGTGTGGCCTTGCTCTCATCCTGTACAACGCCTTCGAGGCTTCCGGCCAGCAAGCCCTCGACGACTTCGAGCGTGGCTGCGATCCCCGGCTCGAACACACGCGAGTAGTAGTAGGACCCGGCCGAATCGTCCGGACCGATCTCGAGCTCACGACACAGATAAATCGGACCGCTGTCGATACCGTCATCCGGCCGGAACAGCGTGACTCCCCCCCGCGTCTCGCCATGGATCAGCTGCCACGCGATGGCCGATCCCCCGCGATAGGCGGGCAGGAGCGATGGATGAAAACACACCGAGGCAAGTCGGGGCGCGTCGAGGATCTCGCGCGGAATGATCTGGGTCACGAACGCCAGCACCCCCAGGTCGGCACCTGCCGCGTCGACCTCGCTTGCGGCCTCGGCGTTGCGGTAGGATTTCCGCTGCACGACACGAAGACCGGACTCGAGAGCCTTCTCCTTGAGAGGGTCGAGCGGACGGCCCCGGGAATCGGGCGGCACGCAGACCGCCGTCACCTCGTGACCCGCCGCGAGGATCCCCTCGAGCACACGTGAACCGAAAGCCGCCTGACCGAACAGTAAAATTTTCGCCATGACCCCACACCACTGGCGAGAGCGGGGAGCCGTCGCAAGCCGTGGGCGCGGGGCAAGCGCGCCCCGGCGACTGCCCCGCTCTGGTTGCGTGCCCGGGCGGCCCGTGGTACCCGGTAAGGGTTCCGGTTGTTCCAACTACGCGCCTTGGGCACACCAAAGCGCCGCCAGCGCAGCAGCGAACCGGCAAATCAGCAGAAAAGCGGGTGACCTGAAGTCACCGGCATCAGGAGGAATCGAGCGTGAAGATTCTCGTACCCGTCAAACGGGTCCCGGATTACGAGACGAAAATCAAGATCAACCCCGAGGGCAACGGCATCATCGAAGCCGGCGTCAAATGGGTGGTCAACCCGTTCTGCGAGCTCGCCATCGAAGAAGCTCTGCGGATCAAGGAAGCGAAGGGCGACGTCGAAGTCGTGCTCGTATCCGTCGGCACTGCGGACAGCCAGGAGCAACTCCGCACGGGTCTCGCCATGGGCGCCGACCGCGCGATCCTCGTGACCGCGGACGCCGCCGACACGTGGGCCGTCGCCCGCATCCTCGTCAAGATGGTCGAGAAAGAGAGCCCGGATATTCTTCTCATGGGCAAGCAGGCCATCGACGACGACTCGAACGTGGTCGGACAGATCGTCGCGGAGCTGCTCGGCTGGCCGCAGGCCACTTTCATCTCGGAGCTCGAGATGACCGACGGCGGCGCACAGTGCGTGCGTGAGATCGACGGCGGCCTGCAGACCGTGAAGATGGGGCTGCCGGCGGTCATCACCGCGGACCTGCGACTCAACGAGCCGCGCTACGCCTCGCTCCCCGGGATCATGAAGGCCCGCAAGAAGCCCCTCGAAGAGATCGAAGCCTCATCGCTGGGCGTCGACCTCACACCGCGCCTTACGGTCAAGAGCATGTCCCCGCCTTCGGAGCGTCAAGCCGGCCGCACGGTGGAGTCGGTGGATGAGCTGATCACGGCACTGCAGTCCGAGGCCAAGGTCCTGTAAGGGCCGTTTCCTCGAGAGGACAAGGAGAGAGATTCGTGAGTAACGTACTGATTTACGCTGAGCACGCACACGGCGACCTGCCGAAGGCGACGGCGATTGCGGTCGCAGCCGGCAAGAAGGCTGCTTCGATCACCGGCGGGGAGACCGTCCTCGCCGTTCTGGCGGACGACCTCTCGGGCCTGGCCGAGAAGGCCGCTGCGCTGGGCACGACCAAGGTCGTGACCATCGAGAACCCGCTGCTGGCGCATGCCAACGCGGACGTCACCGCCGCGGCCCTGAAGGCGGTCGCCGACAGCACCGGCTGCACATTCGTGGTGTTCGCATCGACGACGACCGGAAAGGACGTCGCGCCTCGCCTCGCGGGCGCGATGGACGCGGCGATCGCGACCGATGTGACAGGCATCAACGACGACGGCACCCTGGTACGGCCGATGTACGCGGGCAACGCTTTCGCCACTGTCGAGTTGCACGGCGAGAAGAAGATCATCACCGTCCGAACCACCGCCTTCGACGCGGACGCCGGCGGCGGCAGCTCAGCAGTCGAGGCGGGGTCGGCCGATGTCGCGGCACCGGCGAACCCGATCGAGTTCGTGAGCGCCGAAGAGACCAAATCCGACCGGCCTGTCCTCACGGAGGCCGAGCGTGTTGTCTCGGGCGGTCGCGGTCTGAAGTCCGGCGAGAACTTCACGACGGTTCTCGAGCCCCTCGTCGATGCGAGGGGTGCCGCGATGGGCGCGAGCCGTGCGGCAGTCGATGCCGGTTACGTGCCCAACGACCTGCAGGTCGGTCAGACCGGAAAGGTCGTCGCGCCGACGCTGTACATCGCGGTCGGCATCTCGGGCGCCATCCAGCACCTCGCGGGGATGAAGGACTCGAAGGTCATCGTATCCATCAACAAAGACGCGGAGGCGCCGATCTTCTCGATCTCCGACTACGGGCTCGTCGCCGATCTGTTCGAGGCGGTCCCGGAGATGACGGAAAAGGTCAAGAGCCTCTGAGATTCGACCCTCGACGGACGATACGGTTCACGCGCTGATCGGCTCGTGGGCCGTATCGTCGTCGGCCGGGTCGCTCGCACTCACAGCGAGCACCGGCTTCAGCACCTCGCGAATCATCGCCAGCACATCCCGGTCTCTTTCCTCGATCAGCTCGAATTTTCTGAAGGTCTTCAGGACCCCCATCTCGGCGAGCCGCACGTCCAGCGACGTATCATCGAGCGCTGTCAGAACGACCGTAGGAATCTCCACACCGCTCTCTTCGAGACGAGCGAGGATGCGGTAGCCGTCGAGGCCCGGCGCTGCGAGGTCGAGGATCATCGCGTCCGGTCGATCGTGCAGGGCCATTTCAATGCCATCGACACCGTTGAACGATCTCGTGACCGAGTACCCTGCCTCGCCGAGCTCGAATTCCATGACCGCGCTATACTCCTCGTCCGCCTCGATCACAAGAATGTTACCGGAGCCGCCGATCGCAGCCTCGAGGGCCTTTCGAACCGGCTCGGTATCGGTCCGGGGAGACACTTCGATCAGACCCTCGCGAATCGAATGCAGCAGGAGGTGACGAACTCCGGCAAAGCGCAGGCGCTGCTCGAACGCTTCGGTCACGTTCCAGGCGAAGGCTGAAGACAGAACGACGATCTCGGGAGCCTCGAGTTCACAGAGGTCATCGAGTTCCCGAACACTCGTACAGACCATTGACTCCACATCCTGCAAGCGCAGAGCCCTGACCGCGCATTCAGCGAGCAGCGCATTCTGCATCACGAGCGCGACGCGAGGCGCCGAGTGCTCCTCCTCCCGGCTGCCGGGTCCTATCTGTGGCTCATCCACCAGACCCGCGACGGGGAGCACGAGCGAGAATTCCGAGCCCGACCCGGAAACACTGGAGACCTCCAGTCTCCCATCGTGGCGCGTCGCAATACGCTGGACCAGCGCCAGCCCGAGCCCCGGTCCCACGCCATGGCCGCCACGCTCGCCGCCGACTTCGAGGTTGCCGTGCCCCGGATCCGCATGGCAGCCGAGAATCTTTACCAGCTCCGCCGGACATATCCCGACCCCGGTGTCTTTGACGCCGATGCGGAGCTCACCGCCCCCCGTCACACGCGCATCGAGGGTGACGCGGCCGCCGCTCGGTGTGAACTTGACCGCATTCGACAGCAGCTTCTCGAGCGCCTGCCCGATGCGCTGACCGTCGGCGCGCACGGTCGGCAGGCCCTCCGGAACGTGAACCGACCATTCCAGTCCACGTTGATGAGCCTCGACCTCGCAACGTCTGGCCGCCTCGTGAATCACGCCGGCGATGTGAAGTTCGCCCGGGTTCCAGTCCAGGGTGTCGGATTCGATCTTGAGCAGGTCGAGCAGGTCTCCGATGGACCGCACGAGACGATTCCCTTCGTTCACGATGCTGTCACCGAATCGCGCTACCACCTCGGGCTGACTGGCGTGATGCCGCTGGATGATTCGCGCAGCCGAGACCATCGCACTCACAGGCGTGCGCAGCTCGTGTGAAACGGTGGAGAAAAATCGCAGCCGCTCACGTGCAGACCTCTCCAGCGTCGAGAGATCCGATTCGAGATCGTGGATGCGCTCGCGAGAAGCCGAGCGCTCGGCAGCGACAACGGCTTCGATCCGGGAGAACCTGTCTTCGAGGGCGGCAAATTCGCCCGCGACCTCGCCGTCGCTCCTGAAAGACTCGCCGGCCGAAGCGCTTCCCTTTCCGGCGTTCGCGGCAATCTCATCGAGCTGGGTCAGCAGGCGGTCCGTCAGCAAACGAGCGAGCAGGAAAGACAGCCCGAGCGCGCCGATAACGACCAGAAACGTCCAGTGCCGGAAAGAGAACCCTCCGATCCGGTTCTCGTAGAAGAACGCGCCACCGACCGCGATCAGGAGCAGCATCGGACCTGCGGCCGCCGTAAAGACCGCCAGCAGGAGTTGCCCGCCGAGCGGTATCGGTTTTTTCAGTCCCTGAATCAGCCTTGATTGCATCTGCGTATGCCCTGTCAGAGCGCATACAGCGCGCGACCTGCGAGTGAGAATCGTCAATTTTCGGACGGATCCACGGGCGGTAAAGACGCCATTCGGCTGTCAGTTCGCGAGGGGATCAGGGGGCAAGTCAGCAGAAAACGTGCCAGCAGAGACACGCAATACGCTCGAATGTCATGTTGTCGGGACAGGGCAGAGACAGGAAAAGACAGGCACTGCCGGCCAGGAACGGATCCGGCGATGCGACACGGAGGTGGCTCGAGCAGAGGCCAGTCAAAGGCACCGGGGGGTCGCGCTGCCGCCCCCCGGTGCTCTCGTCTTCAGAGGAACGCGCTCAGGCCAGCGCGTCCGCGACCAGTTCGAGAATATCGCGGGTCTGAACGGTCGCGTCCGCCTGTTTCTCTTTCACGCCGTCGCTGAGCATCGTCATGCAGTACGGACACGCTGATGCGATCACGTCGGGTTCGGTTCCGAGCAGTTGCTCGACGCGTAACGTGTTCACGCGCTGGGTCGGCTCTTCGTCGATCCACATTCGCCCGCCGCCGGCGCCGCAGCACATTCCTTTGTTCTTGCTGCGACCGGCTTCCTTGCGGATCACTCCAGGCAGCGCTTCGAGAATCTGCCGGGGTGCGTCGTAGACGTCGTTGTAACGGCCGAGGTAGCACGAATCGTGGTAGACGATCGATGCCGCCTTTCCGTTGGAGAGCTGCACCTTGCCCTCCTTGATGAGGTCCGCGACCAGCTCGGAGGCGTGTACACACTCGTAGTTACCGCCGAACTGCGAGAACTCGTTCGCGATGGTGTTGAAGCAGTGCGGGCAGTTCGTGATGACCTTCTTGACGTTGTAGCCATTGAACGTCTCGACGGCCACGGACGCCATGCTCTGGTACAGGTACTCGTTGCCGAGCCGGCGAGCCGTATCGCCGTTGCAGGGCTCTTCTTTTCCGAGGATCGCGTAGCTCACCCCGGCTGCGTCGAGGATCTTCGCCACCGACTTTGTGATCTTCTTGGCGCGGTCGTCGAACGACCCGGCGCAGCCGACGAAGAACAGATACTCGGCGTCGGGTTTCTCCGAGATGTGCGGGATATTGAGTCCTTCCGCCCACTCATCACGCTTGTCGGAACCGACGCCCCACGGGTTGCTCTGCCGCTCCATGCCGTTGAAGGTGCGCGTCAGCTCGGGCGGGAAGTCGGCCATCTCCTGGACGAGGTAGCGGCGCATGTCGACGATCTTGTCGACGTACTCGATGTGCACAGGACACGCCTCTTCGCACGCACGACACGTGTTGCAGGCCCAGATGACCTCCGCAGTCACGCCCGTATGTTCACCGATGACGACCTCCTCGTTTTCGGGATCCATCACCGACTCGGGGTGCTCGTACAGGTAATTGCGCAGATCGAGAAGCATCTGGCGCGGAGCCAGCGGTTTGGTCGTCGCGGTTGCCGGGCACTCGGCTGAGCAGCGACCGCACTCGGTGCAGGTGTACATGTCGAGCACCTGCTTCCAGTCGAAGTGCTTCATCTGCGAGGTGCCGTAGATCGCGTCTTCGCTCTCGAGGTCCTGCTTCGACAGCCGGCCGTACGGCTCGAGTTTGGTGAAGAAGACGTTCGGGATCGATGTGATCACGTGGAAGTGCTTCGACAGCGGGAGCAGGTTCAGGAAGGTCAGAACGACCAGGTTGTGGATCCACCACGATGCGTTGCTGACGTTGAGGGCGGTGTCCTTGCCGAACCCGGCGAGGAAGTTCGCCGCCAGGGTCGAGATCGGCGCCCACTTGCGTTCCAGGTCGGTGTGATGCTCGCCGTCGAGGAAGACCATCCGCCCGCCGTCGTACAGGATGCCGGTCATGCAGATCGTCGAGATGAAGCACAGGATAAGGATCGCCTCCCAGTGCGACTCTCCGGCAAGCTTGGTCTCGGCCGGCTGGAAACCGTACAGACGCTTCGGGTGCGTAATCAGCCAGCGCACCAGAAGCGCAATCGCGCAGCAGATGACGACCGCCTCCATGATGTCGCGGACGAACATATAGGGGCCGCCCAGCATGTCGGGGCTCAGCAGAGGCAGATAAGCATCCGGCAGCCATCCACGCAGGAACATCGTCGTGACCTGCGCGCCGAGGACCAGGAAACCCCAGAAAACGAGCGCGTGAATAATCCCCGCCGGTTGATCCTGGCCGGGATTGAAGAACTTCATCTGCGCGATCGCGCCGACGAGCATCTGTTTGATGCGCTCGGGCATGCGATCGAAGCGCGGTGCAGAGCGGAGCTTGCCCAGCACCCGCAACCTACGCCACATCTGCCACGAGAACAGGCTCAGGAAGCCAAGCAGACATACAGTCCAGATCAATGCGCTCACGAATTTCCTCCAGTCACGTCACGAGGCCCGTGCGGGCGCTGATTTAACCCCACCAGAGCATCGCTTGCAATCTTGAGCGCCGACGTGAAAGTGTTCGCAGCAGTGCGAGAAAGACCACGAAAAAACTGTTTTTTCCTGTCAGTCCGCGCGCTTTTCCTGTTCGGAGTCGTCTTCAGCGGTGGATCGTGCAGCGACGCATCGGATTCACGCGTGATCCTGCAAGGTGACGGACGAGAGGTGCCTGTCACGGTCGAGTTCGCTCTGACTCCGGCGAGTCAGGCCCGCGGACTCATGTGGCGCGACGAGCTCGCTGCCGACCGCGGTATGCTCTTCGTCTTCGGCGACTCACGCCCACGCTCGTTCTGGATGAAGAACACCCCATTGCCGCTCGACATCATCTACATCAGCGAGGACGCGCGGATCGTCTCGATCGCGGAACGAACCACGCCATACTCGACGAAGTCCATCCCCTCTGGCCTGCCCGCGCGGTACGTCCTCGAGGTGAACGGCGGATTCTGCGAAGAGCACGGTGTCACAGCCGGCTCACAGGTGGTGTTGCCGAAGATTCCGCCGAAACCGGCAGCCGCACGAACGGCACCCTAAGTACCCGTCCGGGCACGCGGATTTCCTTGTCTTGGTGCCGCTTTGGCGTTATCCAAGCGGTTGCGCGGTCGGGGGTGCACCGACCGGGCGAATGCCTCATGACCGCTCCGGGAGTCCGGCCGACGCGGTCGGCGGGACGGGATAACTTTCAGCGGGATCCACCGGGATTCAGCAGGATTCGACGAGACGCGGCATCGAGCGGCACGACCCGGCCTGAACCGGCCTGCACCCGTCAACCGCACTGCCGATCTGTTTCGGGCAGCAGCGAGCCGGATCAACGGCAACGAGGACTTTGGAACGATATGGCGAGGAGTGAGGTTCTGGAAGAACTGGGCCGGCGCGAGGCGGAAGCGGAAGGCGGCGGCGGTCCCGAGCGGATAGCGAAACGGCACGAGCGCGGGCTGATGACAGCCAGGGAGCGCGTCGAGGCGCTCTTCGATCCGGGCAGCTTCGTCGAGATCGACAAGCTGAGGGTGCACCGCTGCAACGACTTCGGCATGGAGAATTCGCGGGTTGCCGGTGACGGCATCGTAACCGGCCACGGAACCGTCGAGGGTCGAACCGTTTTCGCGTTCGCGCAGGACTTCACCGTGCTCGGCGGCAGCCTCAGCCACACCGTTGCCGAGAAGATCTGCAAGGTACTCGAGCTCGCGATGAAAGCCGGCGCTCCGGTCGTCGGATTGAACGACTCGGGAGGCGCGCGCATCCAGGAAGGCGTCGAGAGCCTCGGCGGCTACGCGGATATTTTCTGCGCGAACACGCTCGCGTCCGGTGTCATCCCGCAGATCTCCGGGATTCTCGGACCCTGCGCCGGCGGCGCGACCTACTCCCCTGCCCTGACCGACTTCATCTTCATGGTCGACAAGACCAGCTTCATGTTCATCACCGGGCCGGAGGTCATCAAATCGGTCACGCGTGAAGAGGTGACGCAGGAAGACCTCGGCGGAGGCGCGACCCACAACTCGCGCAGTGGCGTCGCACACTTCCTGGCCGGCAACGATGCCGAGTGCATCGCGATGATCCGCAGGCTGCTCGGCTACCTTCCCCTGAACAATATGGAAGACCCGCCGGTCGTCGAATGTGACGATCCGCTTGATCGACTCACGACCGAGCTCGAGGGTGTGGTGCCGGACAACCCGAATCAGCCCTACGACGTCCATACGATCATCGACGCGACGGCCGACCGCGACAGCTTTTTCGAGGTCCACGCGAGCTTCGCACGCAACGCCGTTGTCGGGTTCGCGCGTATCGGCGGGCGCAGCATCGGCATCGTCGCGAACAACCCGATGGTCCTCGCAGGCTGCCTCGATGTCGACGCGTCGAACAAGATCGCCCGCTTCATCCGTTTCTGCGACTGCTTCAACATTCCGATCGTGACGTTCGAGGATGTCCCCGGCTACCTGCCCGGCACCTCGCAGGAGTGGGGCGGCATCATCCGGCATGGCGCGAAGATCGTGTACGCCTATGCGGAGGCCACGGTGCCGAAGATCACGCTGATCACGCGCAAGGCCTACGGCGGCGCCTACTGCGTGATGGGCTCGAAGCACATCCGCGCCGACGTGAACATGGCCTACCCCAACGCCGAGATCGCGGTCATGGGGGCCGACGGCGCGGTCAACATCATCTTCCGCGGTGAGCTCAAGAAAGCCGAAGACGCGCAGGCGCGTCGAACCGAGCTGGTTGACGATTACCGCCGCCGCTTCGCGACGCCGTTCCGGGCGGCCGAGCTGGGTTATATCGACGAGGTCGTCACCCCTTCGCAGACCCGGGTTCGTATCGCGCAGTCGCTGGCAATGCTCGCCAACAAACGCGACACGAATCCGCCCAAGAAGCACGGCAACATTCCGCTCTGATTGCGGATTCGAGACGTGGACCCAGCGATCACGAGCGGGCTCAACATGACCGTCGTCGGACTGGCGACGGTCTTCGCCGCGCTTGCGCTGCTCCTCGCTGTCGTAACGGTCACGAGCCGGATTCTCGATCGGTTCGAATTGTCTTCCGCCGAACCGGTCTCACGGACCGGCGACGACCCTGCAGACCGGCCGCAAACCGGTCGAGCGAACGACGAAACGCTCGCCCGCGTCGCGGTGGCTGCGTACGCGCTTCATTGCGCGCACCGGGTTCACGTCCGGTGGCCCTCCGCGGCCTCGCCCTGGCTGCGGGCGGGCAGGCAGGACCAGGTCGATCACAACAGGTAGGGCACGGTGACGGTCTATCGCGTAAAGACAGGAGGAAAGGAATACGAGGTCACCGTCCGTGACACACCCGGAGGCGGGGCGGAAGTCACTGTCGAAGGGCAGACTTTCCACGTCGACGCGGCGGGCGATGGATCCGGGGCCTCGGCCACAAACCGACCTCCAACCCCGGCACCGGTACCTGCGCCGGCGACCACGCCGATCAGGCTTGCCGCCACTGCCGTATCCACCGCCGAACCCGCTGCGCATGCACGTGTCCGATCGGGAGCGGGCGCGGTTGTTGCTCCGCTTCCGGGCGTTGTGACACGGATTCTCGTGGCTGTCGGTGATCGCGTCGAGGCCGGACAGGTGGTCCTCAAGCTCGAGGCGATGAAGATGGAGAACGATATCTCGACCGCGGTGGCAGGAACCGTCAGGCACGTCGAGGTCGCAGACGGGGCGGAAGTCAGCGACGGCCAGCTGCTCATGGTCGTCGAGTAAACAGAGCGCGCACAATGATCGACGCGCTTCTCAATTTTTTCGCGGGCACAGGCTTCGCTCTTTTTCCGCGAAACCCTCTGAACCTCATCATGGTCGGCGTCGGGCTGACCCTGATCGGTCTCGCGATACGCAAGCAATACGAACCGCTGCTGCTGATTCCGATCGGCTTCGGCATGATCATGGGAAACATTCCGGGTGCCGGGGCATCACCGGATGAACCCGGAGTCATCCACTATCTGTACTTCGGCATCCGCCATGAGATCTATCCGGCGCTGATCTTTCTCGGCCTCGGTGCAATGACCGACTTCTCCGCGCTGCTCTCACAACCCAGGCTGATGCTGCTCGGCGCAGCAGCCCAGGTGGGAATCTTCGCGACCTACTGGGGCGCCCTTCAGCTCGGCTTCACACCGCAGGAAGCCGGCTCGATCGGGATCATCGGCGGAGCCGACGGGCCGACCACGATCTTCATTACCGCTGCGCTGGCACCCGAGCTGCTTCCGACCGTGGCGATCGCGGCCTACTCGTACATGGCGATGGTGCCGATCATCCAGCCGCCGATCGTTCGGCTGCTCACGACTCGCGAGGAACGGCGGATCCGGATGAAGGCTCCGCGAGAGGTGCGGAAGACGGAGCGGATCGTATTTCCGATCATCGGCTTCCTGACCTGCACTCTGGTCGCGCCCGCAGCGACGACCCTGCTGGGCATGTTCTTCTTCGGGAATCTGCTCAAAGAGAGCGGGGTTACCGACCGGCTGGCGGCGACCGCGAAGACCGCCTTCATCGACTCGGTGACCATCGTGCTGGGGATCTGCATCGGCGCCGGGGCATCCGCCGAGCGCTTTCTGCGACCGGAATCGTTGATGATCTTCGGGCTCGGCCTGGTGGCCTTCGCGGTGGCGACCGCCAGCGGGGTCCTCCTCGGCAAGCTGATGAACCGTTTTGCCCGCGATCCGATCAACCCGATCATCGGGGCCGCAGGAGTTTCGGCGGTCCCGATGGCCGCCCGGGTCGCCCTGACGACCGCCCAGCGCGAGGATCCGACGAATTTTCTGATCATGCACGCCATGGGGCCCAATGTCGCCGGTGTGATCGGCTCCGCTGTCGCGGCGGGTGTCTTACTATCGGTTCTGGGCTAAACATCTGGGGCAGGCACTGGACAAACGACGGAGGACTGACGGATCGATGGCCGATTACAAGAAGCAGTACGAGGACTGGCAGGAGTCGACGCTGAACCCCGCGCTCAGTAAGAACGGCGAGCGCAAGGACCTTTTTGAGACAAGCTCGGGGATCCCGGTCGAGCGAATCTACGGCCCGGGCAACGGCGGCGGCTACCCCGACGGGCTCGGGCTTCCCGGCGTCTACCCGTTCACGCGGGGCGTCCAGCCGACCATGTACCGAGGTCGCCTCTGGACCATGAGGCAGTACGCCGGTTTCGGCACCGCCGAGGAGTCCAACAAGCGTTACCGCTACCTGCTCGAGCAGGGAACGACCGGGCTCAGCGTGGCTTTCGATCTGCCGACCCAGATGGGTCGCGACTCGACCCATGACCTGTCGACCGGTGAGGTCGGTAAGGTCGGCGTTGCAATCGACTCTCTCGAGGACATGGAAGTCCTCCTGAAGGACATCCCTCTCGACAAGGTCACGACTTCGATGACGATCAATGCGACCGCATCGATCCTGCTCGCGTTGTATCTCGTCGTCGCCGAGAAGCAGGGTGTGCCGTGGTCAAAGGTCGGCGGCACGATTCAGAACGACGTACTCAAGGAGTACATCGCGCGCGGGACGTACATCTACCCGCCGTCGGCGTCGATGCGGATCATCACCGACATCTTCGCGTTCTGCACCGAACACGTGCCTCGGTGGAACACGATTTCGATCAGTGGCTATCACATCCGTGAAGCCGGCTCGACGGCTGTTCAGGAAGTCGCGTTCACACTCGCGGACGCGATCGCATACGTCGACGCCGCGCTGAAAGTGGGGCTCGATATCGATGCGTTCGCCGGACGGCTCTCGTTCTTCTTCAACGTCCACAACAACTTCTTCGAGGAGATCGCGAAGTTCCGAGCCGCTCGCCGGCTGTGGGCCAAGATCATGCGGGAGCGATTCGGCGCGAAGAACCCGCGATCGTGGATGCTGCGATTCCACAGCCAGACCGCGGGCTCGTCTCTGACCGCCCAGCAACCGGTGAACAACGTCGTTCGCACGACGATCCAGGCGCTCGCGTCGGTCTGCGGCGGGACACAGTCGCTGCATACCAACGGGTTCGACGAGGCGCTTTCGTTGCCGACGGAGACGGCCGCACGCACCGCTCTGCGCACCCAGCAGATCATCGCGTACGAGTCCGGCGTCGCGGATACGATCGACCCGCTGGCGGGATCGTACTTCGTCGAGAATCTGACCGACGAGATCGAGCAGCGCGCTGCGGAATACATCGAGAAGATCGACGAGCTTGGAGGCGCGGTGACGGCCATCGAGAACGGCTTCCAGCAGCGCGAGATCCAGCAGGCCGCCTACGTGTACCAGCAGGCGGTCGAGGCGGATTCGGAGATCGTCGTCGGCGTGAACGGTTTCACTGTCGATGAAGACGAGAAAGCCGAGCTGCTCAAACTCGATCCGGAGAACGAAGCCCGCCAGCGCAAGAAGGTCGAGGATCTCCGGGCCCGGCGCGACAACGAAGCCGTGGAGAAAGCCCTCGCTCGTGTCAGCGCGGCGGCCAAGGGAACGGACAACCTCATGCCGGCGATTGTCGACGCGGCCCGCGTCTACGCCACACTCGGCGAGATCTCGGATGCGATGCATGAGGTCTACGGAGGCTTCACTCCTCCGACGTT
>CAXQPB010000035.1:0-5126 GCA_964225545.1 Candidatus Nitrosopumilus sp.
AGGGGACGATACGCCGGCGCTGCCACGGTCTCGGCGGCGGCCGTCCGCAACGCCACCCCGGCGGACACGCACGCCGCGAACGCGACGGCATGCAGGATGGGACCGATTCGGCCGGTAGCCGTCGAAAGCATGGTCACTGTTTCGCTGGAGCCACGATCCTCCGGAATCTCAGCGGGTCGCCGAAGCGGCCGTCTCGACCGCCGTTTGCGGGTCGAAATCGGTCGATGATGCGAGGCCGTCGTACAGCGCATGCGCACCGAATCGCATCTGATGAGGGGCGCCGAGTTTCTTCGCGACGAAATCGATTTCGAAGTCCGGTTCGAGCTTCTTACCGTTCCAGCTGTAGGCCTTCAGGTACTGAACCTCGCCGTCGGAGCCGTCTGTCTTGTCCCAGTTCGCGAGCAGCGATGATGTGAAGTAGACACGGCGACCGTCCCAGCTCTGCGAGAGCATGTTGAGTTGCTCACCGATCTTTTCGGTGAGGATTTCTTTCGGCGCGTGCGGATCACGGATGTCGAACACGCGCGTCGTCCCGTCGTTCCATGTATCGACCCAGAGCAGCGAGTCGTCCGCCGAAATCGAGATGTCTACCGGGAGGGGGATCTTGCTGGCGTCGCCGATGTCCGCCACCGCCTTGGCCTGCCAGTCCCCACTGTCGTCGGCATAAATCAGCCAGATTTTCGAAGTCAGGGCCGTGGTCGTGAAGCAGTAGTCGTGTCGGGCTCCCCAGGCGCAGCGGATCTCGAGTGGGGCGCCCGGTACCTCGAGCACCTTCTTCGGCTTGCGGGTGTGCAGATCCCACACGACCACGGTGTTGCCGAAGCGTTTCATCGCCTCTGCGTCGCCCATCAGCTTGCCGAGGTTCATCATGTAATTGTTCCAACCCGTGAAGGACGAGGTGATCAGCGCGTTCAGCCGGGGAAGGGCGCGGACGTCGTATCCGTAGCCGTCAGCCGCGCCTCCCGACTTTTCCGCCCCGCGGAGGTCCGTGTCGGTCGGCATCCAGTGGGTCGCGATGTAGTCGCCGTCATTGGTATATTCGACCATTGCGGTGCGGCCGCCGTGATCCGCGTTGTTCGACAGCCCGGTCACCATCATTCTTCCCGGCAGAGCGTAAAGAGTATGAGGCCCTACGACGCCGCCGGAGCGCGATACGAAGTCGCTGATGGTCTTTGCAAGTTCAGGCTTGGCGGGATTCGAGTGAACATCGAAAATGAAGATCTTGTTGGTGTCGAGGCCGGCGGCCCAGAGAAACCGTCGGTCATCGGTGAATCCCGAGTGATGAGCCTCGTTTCGTCCTCCGACGCTCAGGCTGGTCAGCACCTCGCCGTAGGTGTCTGAATCCGGTCGCACATCGACCGTGACGAGTTTGTCCTGCTCGTCTCCGACCCCCGGCATGCCCAGAGTCCACACGTAAATGTAGTCTTCCTGGCCGACGATCTTCGCCATATACGGCGACATGCACGTCTCATCGGCGAAAGCTCCGTTGGCGGACATCAGAGTGAGCATGACCGCCAGGGCGATCTTGATGATGCCGATGCGCTTCAAATCGTTCGGGGTTTCGGATTTCACGTTGCCTCCGCTGTGGGTGAGCCGTCCGGGATTCGGCGGCGCCGTTTATCCCCCTCGCGTAGCAGCTGTTCGTGACTGACCCAAGTTAGATGCCGCACCGATACGCGGATATCGTCTGCGCGGCGGTTCCAAGGAGGCCCCGGCTATGGGTTCTGGAGTAATGGAGATTCCCGTCACGCGGCTGCTGCTGGCGTTCCTGCCGGTTCTGGCGACGCTCGGGCTCCTGCTGCGCTGGTCGCTCGATGTACGGGATGCGGGCGTCGCTGTCGCGCGGATGGTCCTTCAGCTGATCGCCGTCGGCTTCGTGCTGACCTGCATCTTCGCGTCCGATGACCCGCGGGTTGTGCTCGCGATCCTTGTCGTGATGCTTGTGTCATCGGGTGCGATTGCCTTGCGTCCACTGAGCCGGAAATCCTTCGCTTCGTTCACTCTCGCGCTCGGCGCGATCGCTGCGGGCGGCGTCACGACGCTCATCATCGTTTCTGCCGGCGTCCTGCGACTCGATCCCTGGTACATGCCGCGTTACCTGATTCCCCTCGCGGGTATGATCTTCGCGAACGCGATGAACTCGGTGAGTCTGGCTGCGGAGCGTTTCGATTCGGAGATTGCGGCGGCCGGTGTGGCCGTCGACGCGAAGCGAGTCGCTCTTCGCGCGGCATTGATTCCGATTACGAACTCTCTGGTCGCGGTGGGCCTGGTGTCTCTTCCCGGAATGATGACGGGGCAGATTCTCTCCGGTGTTTCTCCTCTGATCGCGGTGCGGTACCAGATCATGGTCATGTGCATGGTGTACGGCTCGGCGGGGCTTTCAGCCGGAATTTATCTTCACAGAGCGAGCAACAGGCTGGTATCGACCTCGACCCTCGAAGCCGGCCGTTGAACTCGACGATCCGAATACGATTTCGGAACGCACATCGCACCATGCAGTGCACAGGTCGATGTTGACCTCAGGTGCGCTGGATGGACAATTGATCGATACGTGAAAGACAAGCGGCGCAAGGGGAAAACCTTGTCGTGCCGTGAACGGGCTGCAGCGTGGAGAGGTGAGGGTCGCGTGGCGTGCAGTCTGTAAGCTCGTCAGGCGGATGCCTGCGAACAACTCCCTCCCGCGGGCACCCTGCGAGGCCCCATGTTCTATGTCTGAAAAACTCAAGGTGTTGCTGGTCGACGACCAGCCCGGCTACCGGCGTCGTGCTGTCGATGCGCTCTCGTCTCAGGGATGCGACGTCCGAACGGCCGCCGATGGTCGCGAGGCGATCGCGCTCGGCAGCGGATACCGTCCTGATGTGATCGTTTCGGCCTGGATGCTCGAGGGCCGGCTTCACGGGATCCACGTCGCGGAGGCGCTGCGCGCGCTGCGTCCGGAGACGCGCACGGTACTGCTGACCGAATCGGCGACGACGCTTCCGCCGGTGGAGATGGCCGAGAGCGACGTCTCGGCGCTGATCGATCGGCCGCCGCGGCCGGAGCGTCTCATGGATGTCATACGGCTGGCTGCGGCGTCGCGTGACGCCGTGCAGCCCGCTCCGACGCCGGCAATCGCTCATTTCTCGCCGGATGGCGAACTGCTCTATGCAAACCCGTCGGCTGTGGATCTGGTCGAGCACTGCGGCGGCAGCGGTGCCCTCTGGCAGGCGTTTTCGAAGCAGAGCGACGCCGATCCGGGGGCACCGGCAGAATCGGACTCTCGAGGCTCTGCTGCGTGCGAGTGGACCGCGCTCGCGTCCTCGGTGACCGCTACGGCTCTGGGGGACGGTGTGCACGCACGTGTGCGTGTTCTCGATGACGGAAGTTGCCTGGTCGCATTCGCGGGCGCCGCCGACCTCGCTGCAGCGCGGGTACACCCTGCGCTCGGGCTGCTCATGGGAGGAGCGGGTGCCCCGGGCTGCCACTTCCGGTTCGAAGGCCTCGGTGTGATCATCGACAGCGAGCGCAGTTACCGTGAACTGGGATGCCGCGTCTTCCACGCGCTGGGAGGAAGTTGTTATCCGGCGAACGATGCCGACTCCGCGATCGAAATTCTCGCGACAGTCGACGGCGTGCGTCACGTTATCGTCGACTACGAGGCTCCGGGGGATGTCGGCGGGTTCGTCGAGACAGTGCGGCGTGAGTGGCCTGAGATCTGTCTGATCGGGCAGAGCCGCTTCGACCGGCGCGCTTCGTTCGAAGATGTCGGTGTCTCGAAGTTCATCGCGAAGCCATGGAGGCTGCTCGAGCTTGTCGCAGAGCTGACGAGCGAGGTCGGGCACTGACGCGAACTTTCGTAGTGGACGGCGGAAGGGCCGGGCGTGCGGCGTCAGGCTATGCGGAGCGCCCGGTCAGCGCGGTCGGCGGAACGTGACCGGCATTCTGCCCGGAACGCGGAACAGCGAGATTCCCCACTCGAAGCCGTCGCCTGGCTCGTCGGGATAGCCGAGTTCGAGTTCGGTGAATCGCTCGAGCACGGAGCTTATGGCGAGCTTCGCCTCCAGCCGCGCCAGGTGCGCACCGAGACAGAAGTGGGCGCCGCCGCCGAATGCCAGGTGCTCGTTCGGAGTTCGCCCTATATCGAAGCGGTCCGGTTGGGCGAAGACTTCCGGGTCGCGATTCGCGGCTGCGAGGACACCGATCACCACCGCACCCTCGGGAATACGGAAGCCGCCGAATTCAGCTTCCTCGTGAAGGATTCGCAGGGTCGCTACGATCGGGCCGTCGTAGCGTAAACATTCATCGACCATCGTCGTTGCCAGGCTGGGATCTTTTTCCAGTCTGGTGATCTGGTCGGGGTGTTGGATCAGTGTGCGGAGACCGTTGCCGATCAGGCCGATCGTGGTTTCAAACCCTGCGATCAACAGCCCGATCGATTGCGACAGCAGTTCGTCGGCGGACAGCCGGTCTCCTTCTTCTTCGGCGCGGATCAGCGTGCTGAGCAGATCGTCGGTGAGCCGGCCCCGGCGTTCCGCGATCAGCTCCTCAAAATAACTCCGCAGCTTGTCGCCTGCATCGTACGCGCGATTCATCATTTCGGCGTCGGCGAACGGGTTGGGGTTCAACCCGTGGGTCGCATCGGCTGTCCATTGCGTGAAGATGTCGCGGTCCACCGCCGGCACACCGAGCATCTCGCAGATTACCGTGGCGGGAACCGGCAGCGCGAGATCCGACACGACATCCATTCGCCCGTTTGCAGCAACGGCATCGAGTCGCGCATCGACGACGCGCTGAACCAGCTTGTGGATGGAGTTTACCGCGCGCGGCGTGAAGGCGCGGCTGACGAGCTTGCGCAGGCGCGTGTGCGTGGGCGGATCCTGCAACAGCATGAACTGCTCCCGGGGGTCGTCGGGAGGCAGGTCTGTTACGCGGTAGCTGCTGCCATCGCGCCTTCGTACACCCGCTGGAACTTCCCGCAGAAGTCGAACCACGTCGTGGTAGCGACTGAGCCGCCAGAGCCCGAGTGGCGTCTGGTGAACGGGTTCGGTCTCTCGAAGTCGGCGCGCACGCTCGTGCATGGTGTCGCGCTGATCGAGATCGAACGGGTTCCAGCCTGCCCAGCCGTCGTCTTCTCCGGGAGGGAGCGT
>CAXQPB010000036.1:0-3106 GCA_964225545.1 Candidatus Nitrosopumilus sp.
TCTGGATCCTCGAACCCGGTCCGGCATTCATGATCGCGGTCTACTTCGCAGGCCTCGCCGCGGTGAATGCGGCAGGCGTCATGCCCTCTCATTAAGAGACCGGACAGCTTCCCGGAATCGGCCGTCTCCAGACGGTCGGTGAATGGATGGCGGAAGTCTGTTCGCGCGTTCAGGACACCAGGCGGCCGAGCGCTGAACGCATCATCCCAAGAACAGGGTTCGAGCTGTCACCGCTCAGAGCCACGGGCTTTTTCCAGTGCTCGGTCATCCGCGAGATCCTGTCGTGCACGAAGTCGAACTCGATTGCCGATTCGAAAACGCGAGCAGCTGCGCGTGGCGTGCGGCGGTAATGAACCGTGAGCCGAAAGTGCCGCGCTGAATCGCCGTCGGGCTCGAACTTCGCGACTTCGGTGGCGGGAAACATCCGGTTGAGTCGGGCGAACATCGCGACCACCCCCGGCCGGCCACGAACGATCACGACAGGGTCGTGAAACTCCACGTTCGGTTCGAGCTCCAGCCGTGGCTCGATGGCAGTTCCTTCGTAAAGATGCCGGACGGTTGCTTCGAGGAGTTCGCGATTCATGAAGGATCCGTGGCAACGCGCGAGGTCCCGTGCCCGGGTACGCGCTCGGCCTCCTTAAGATCTTTCGCATCACCGGGTCAATGCCTCCACGAGCCGGCATGAGAGCACCCCGAAAAAAATCGCGCTCCGCGCTTGCGTTCCGAATACCGAGGCGTACATAGGCTCCAGCGTGCACAGGCGGGTACGGCGGCAGGCGACAGGAACACCTGGAACTGCATCCGGCCCGTTGGCGGGCGATTCGCCGTCCAGCCGCCAGCCACCGACAGGGCCCTGCGAACGGCGCACGCAAACTCATCAAGGGGGACCTGCCATGGACAGGTTCAACGGTTTTGCAGGGGCGGGTCCGGTCGCATCGCAGCTGCCGAGCTCGCATCTTTCTCCGCTGCTCGAGGGTCGCAAGTGCCCCGACAAGGGCGGCATGGGGGTCTACGCCAGACAAGCGGTGCCGGCCGGTACGGTACTGGTCATCTGGGGCGGCCGCGTTCTGACCTGCGCCGAGTTGGAGGCCCGGCCTCTTTCCGAGCGGCGTCTGACGCTGCAGGTCGATGAGGATGCCTATCTTGTCAGCGAGGTCGAAGGCCCCGCCGACTGGGTCAACCACAGCTGTGAACCGAACGCCGGGATGCGGGGGCAGATCACACTGGTCGCGCTTCGCGACATCGCGGGCGGCGATGAGATCTGCTTCGACTACGCGATGAGCGATGCCAGCAATTACGACGAGTTCGACTGCGCGTGCGCCAAGCCTTCGTGCAGGGGCAGAATCTCGGGCTCGGACTGGTCGCGAACCGACGTAGCGCAGCGCTACGCAGGCTTCTTCTCGCCGTACATTGAGCGGCGGCTGGCCGCGGCCGTATCAGCCGCAGCGGCGCACCGCGCTCCGCAACGAGTCGCACAAGGGCGACTCCGTCAACGCTCCCGTAACGGTTCCAAGGTTCAAAGCCCGCAGAATTCGGCAGGCGGCTGAGCGTCCGCAGCAGTATCGGTCGGCCGGATTCAGGCTTCTCCCGCCTCGTCGATAACTACGGCGGGTCCGAAGCCCTCCGGCTCGCGGATCGATTCAACAAGTTCTCGGACCTTGTCGCTCGGTGCTTTGCAGAATGGCGTGAGTAAGAGGGCCACCGCGAAGTTGAGCAGCATGCCGACAACGCCGATTCCCTGGGGGCCGATTCCGAAACACCACCGGGGCATGCCGCCGTAAACGGTTCCAAGAATGTAGCTCGCCGTGAAGACGATGCCGACGACCATGCCGGTAACAGCGGGAACTGCCCCGACCCGCGCCGAGAAGATGCCCAACACCAGCACCGGGAAGAAACTCGCAGCAGCCAGACCGAAGGCGAAGGCGACAACCTGCGAGACGAAGCCGGGCGGAAAGATACCGAACAGCCCCGCGATCACCACCGCGATGCCGATCACTACGCGTCCAACGCGCAGACGCTGGGCTTCGGTCGCTGCCGGGTTGAGCAGCTGGTAATACAGGTCGTGCGCGACGCTCGACGAGATCACGAGCAACAACCCCGACGCCGTCGACAGCGCCGCGGCAAGTCCCCCGGCAGCCATCAGCGCGATCATCCACGCCGACAGCTCCGCCATCTCCGGTGTTGCCAGAACGATGATGTCGCGGTCGGGTCCGTTCAGCCCTTTGTCCGTAAGGACCGCACGACCATCGGCCCCCTCGCGCCCGTTCGTATCGAGCCAGCGCTGATGCTGCGCGCGAATCTCTCCGAACTCGGCGGTCGAAAGCTGACCGGCACGGAAAAGCTCGCTCTCCGATTGTCGGTCGCCGCCAAGGTACTCGAGCTTGCCGTCGCCATCGTCGAGCCACGCGATCAGACCGGTCTGCGACCATGAACGGTACCACTGCGGCAGTTCCTGGGCCGTCTTGCCCTCCAGACTGTCGATCATGAAGGTCCGCGCGAAAGCAGCCGTCGCCGGGGCCGTAAGGTAGAGGATCGAGATGAACAGCAGTGCCCAGAAGCCCGACCAGCGAGCGGCCGCCACCGACTTGACGGTGTAGAAGCGAACGATGACATGCGGAAGCCCGGCCGTGCCAAGCATCAGAGCCAGTGCCGTGCAGAAAACATTGACCTTGTCCCAGCTGCCGCCGAACGTGGCGGTGTACTCACGGAAACCGAGATCCCTGTGGATCTGGTCGAGCCTGTCGAGGAGCGCCACGCCCTCACCGAGTACCTCACTGCCGAGCCCGATCTGGGGAACAGGGTTTCCGGTAAGTCGGATCGAAATCGCGATCGCCGGGACGAGAAATGCTGTGATCAGGACCCAGTACTGCGCGACCTGGGTCCACGTGATTCCCTTCATGCCGCCGAGCGTTGCGTAGACGAACACGATCGCAATGCCGATTGCGACACCGACATCGATGTCGACCTCGAGGAACCGTGAGAACACGATACCGACGCCGCGCATCTGCCCAGCGACGTAGGTGAAGCTGACGAACAGCGCGCATAGAACCGCGACGACGCGCGCGACGCGCGACTCGAAGCGGTCGCCCACGAAGTCCGGCACCGT